>JAQUXS010000001.1 GCA_028692255.1 Clostridium sp. | reverse complement strand
TCTCCCCTAACTGCCCGCCATCCCTGGCCTTTGCCACGTCCATAGTGCAAACAGCCTGCTCCATCGGTATGTTTTTGTCGTAATAGTTATCCCGGTACATCAGGATTACGCTGTCTGCTACTTCCTCAACGTGTCCGGTAAACTTGATTATTATATAAGATAATATATTTTTCTAGGTATTTTTTTCAGGGCTTTAAGGGCATTGATTGTTATATAATTAATTATTTTATAATTATTTTATAATTATTTTATAATTATTGTATAATATATCAATTAATAACTCTTCATATTGTTTTTGTCATTATACCTATAATTCTAATTCATATTCCTAACTGCCCTTAAAGCCCTGAAAATTTTAACAAGCTATACAACTATATCATTTTTCTCCCGCTTCTAAGAAATTTATTAATTATACAAAAAATAGGATATAACTTAATAATAGTTTGGTATAATAAAAAAAGTAGTTTGGAAGATAAAATCCAAACTACCCTTTTACTTAGTCGTTATAATCATAATTAGGGACTATATGATTATGTTGAGGAACATAATTAACTAAGTTGTTATTTACAGATCCATAACTCATTACAACTACAGTTAATGCCACTAGTAAAGTGCTTGTAACTACAGTGATTTTTTTCATTATTGATTTCTTCATGCTAACCCTCCTACCTCTAATTTGTCTGATAAAGATATATATTTTGTAACAAGCTCAGACTTTCCTTGTTTTAAGTATAAAAATACCAATTTATCATAAATTACCTTAAGATTAACTTTATCATCAGTAATTTTTAATAACTTAATCAATTCAAAACATTCATTTTCTAACTTTTCATCATCATTTAGCTTAATATATATATCTTTAAGCATATTGTGACCACGTAACAAATAGTCTAATTGGTCATATTCATTAGCGTATTTTAAGCTTTCTTTTAAAGTTTCAATTGCTTTATCATAAAAATTTTGCTTTACATATACATTTGCTTTTTCAAAAATCGTATGGCATACTCTTGGTTTATCTATTTTCATTCTAATATTTTCGCCCATTTCAAAATATCTAAGACTTTCTTCAAAATTATTCAAATAACAATAGTTAACTCCTAAATTAGTATAAATATATCCTAATGAAATGCCATGTTTATTTTCATCTAAATACAAGTTTATCAAGCCTTTATAAATATCATTAGCTTTATCATATTCTTTTAATTCACCATAACAAATAGCTTTAGTATTTAAGGCAAGTAAATAGTATTTATCCTTTTTATTTTCTTTAATAAATGATAAAAGTTTGTTAACAGTATCTAATGCTAACTGAATTTTACCTGTTCTAAGATAAGAAGTTGATACTTTATCTAAACACATCTTATATGTTTCTTTATCATCATATACAAAAGCATAATTTTGACTTAAATTAAAATAAACTAGGGCAGACTCATAATGAAAAGAAATAAAATGAACTTTTCCTATTTGAAAATATATATAAGCAAGTTCCCTATTTAAGTATAGGCTTTTATACAGTTTTATTGACTTGTCATAGTCAATACAAGCATCATCATAATTTTTATTTTTTAGATTTATATCGCCTAAATCAACATAAGCCTTAGCCTTAACTTGTGGCAAGTTATATTTTTCATCTATTTCAAATATGTCATGAAACTGCTCTTGTGTTAAATCATTGTTTTTAAGTTTTGATAAACAATAAATCTCTGCTTCTTCTTTTTCAGTACGGGTAAGATACTCCTCTGTAATATTCAATGTTAATCCAAGTTTTTCGGCTTTCTCATTAAATTTATCTGCAAGTCTTGAAGCAACTGTATATGTAATTTCTCTTCTATTTGTTTCAATCATACTTATTAATCCTCTAGATATATGTTCGTCTTCTAAATCTCCCTGATTTAGCCCCAGTTGTTTGCGCAAACTTTTTATTTTATCTGCTCCATTATAGAATCTCAATTTCAAAACCCCCATTGTATGAGTATCATTAACTATAATTATATCACCAATAAATTCCAAAAGCAACATTTGATTATTAAAGCTTGTTGCTACCTTAGAATAAGGTTTAATCAAATTTATGGATTTAAACCATCCTCAGCCTGTTTCTTAAAATTCTGGTGTAACTTTTTTTAAAACGATACAATTTTGTTATAGAACTACAAATTTTACTAAATTAAAGTGCATTTTTAATAAAACTATAACCTATACACCCTAAACATTGATTTGTATAAATTTCATACACCTAAACTTCATACAAACTATGTCCATATTATAATCTCTTTATTTAATAAATTTTTTTATAGTATCTTCACCAATATCAAATTTGCTGCTAGCACTTTTTATGGCTTCATTTTCACTCATTCCTTCTAATATTAATGCAAACACATATATAATAATTCTAATTACTAAACTAATATCAATATCCATTAATTTTCTCCTTATTTTTTTAGATTGATATAACAAATCACCTTAGAACTAAAAAAAGAGCAAGCTTCAACTATTCTTAATTACGATAATTGCAGCTTGCTCCTTTTATTTTATTAAATCTTAGTTTACTTCTCCACCAACTTCATTGTAGATTTTACCTGTACTGATTTCTACATAGAAAGTTGTATCTTGCGGTGTGTTCTTATCACTCATGAAAAAAGAATAGCATTGTTTTCCTTGATAGTTTTGTATTCCTCCTTGATCTTCTCCTGGTACAATTGTAAATTCTGAGCCTTCCTTTTGATTTAATAGATTTAATGCCTGTGCTTCTGTAAGAGAACCATTTGTACTACTATTATTAGCATCAGTATTATTACTATTTCCATTATTACTTGTTGCAGTACTACTACTTGTATTAGCATTATTAGAAGGTGTACTTACAATACTTTTGCTAGTGTTCTGCTTAGATTCTAAACTCCATTTCTTTTCTGCATCACTATAATGATATGTAAACTTCCAATGTTCATTAGATTTAACACCGCTGCTATCTCTTGAAGCATCAAATTCAACATATTCCTTTCTTGATGGAACATCATTTGATGTCTTTATATTACTTATTGTTTGAATTCCGCTGCCATCATTTCCAAAATCCTTTGTAATATTATCACTTGTTACATTCATATCTGGTAGTGCCATATAGCTTACATTTGATGAATTAATTTTCCAATTATTTAATTCTGAGGCTTCAACTTTATCTATTATCCATGCTTTATCATAATAATTATATGTAATTTTAACCTGTCCATTTGCATCATATTTAACTACTGCTCCTGTATTATTATCATTTTTAGTATATGATAATTTAAGTTGTCCATATATTATGTCCTGCTTGCTGTCTTTGTTTAGTGACTCTTTTGTTACCTTAAATCCCTTTATTTCTGGCTTTTTTAGTTTTGTGAAATCGAATTTTGATGAAATGTTATTATCTGAAACAATTATAGTTTTTCCTGATAAATCCTCAGTTATATTTTTTTCATTAACTTTTCCAATATCTCCGCACCCTGTTAATACTATTAATACACATATTATTAAACTGCTTATAAAGATTACTTTTTTCATATTAAAACCCCCGATATATATTATTTTTTTAATGTCTTAATCTCAATTTGATTTACTTTTTATAAAGCATACTAATGCTACTACTCCCAATATAGGAATCAGTATTTTTGCAATGGAACCTAGCATATACAGTATAAAATATGCCACAATAACACACATTCCAAAAGTCCAAAATAATCCTTGGCATCCAAAGTACGTAATATCCATTATGCTATTTACTATTACAAATAAAATAATTCCTAAAATTATACTTAGAAATATAGCTATACCCTGCATAATTTCCACATTTAGCCCTCCTTTTCATTTGCTTTTTATTGATTATTTTAGCTTGTCCACATTACAACAGTTCTTTAATATCAATTTCCAATGCTTTAGCTATTTTGCTTAATGTTTTTATTGATGGATTTGTTCTTTCAAGTTCTATATCTGACAGATATGTATTTGAAATATTAGCCTTTTGTGCTAGTTCATATTGTTTTAATCTTAGTTTTATCCTTTCTATTTTTATTTTTTTACCTA
The DNA here is from genome assembly GCA_028692255.1 of Clostridium sp. GTDB lineage: Bacteria > Bacillota > Clostridia > Clostridiales > Clostridiaceae > Clostridium_I. The sequence continues at coordinate 119,531 of JAQUXS010000001.1, read as the reverse complement.
TACTAACCAAAATGACCACCTCACATTTTTATTATACGATTTTAACGTAAAAATACAACTATTTTTACGTAAATCTTCTAATGTTTTGACATTTTTTTAAATTGATTTACATTTTCCCTAGTTTTATTTATACTTTAATTGTTACGTTATTTGCGGAATTAAGGAGGTCTTATTATGGAATTAGGTGATAAACTAAAAGCTCTCAGAAAATCTAAAGGTCTATCTCTAAAAAAACTTTCTGAACTAGCTTCTAGAAATCCAAATGAAAAACTTGATATATCTGTATCTTTTTTAAGTGATATTGAGAATGGTCGTTCAAACCCATCATTAGAGAAACTTAAACTTATTGCTAAAGCATTAGATACCCCAATACCTTATTTTATAGAAAATTCAAATAACACTTTATTAAGTTCTGCCATTGAAGATATTGAATTTTTACCTATAGCTGAATTGCTTAATGATTTTAAAGATTGGAACATAGAAGATAAGAAGGAACTATTATATTACTTAAAAGCTAAAAAAGTTATTAGAAATAAATAGTTTTCTATTTTTAATTGATTTGATATGATAATATTGAAAATTGAAAAGTTACTAATTTCATATTCATTGGGACTGAATTTCCCTCTTATAGCTTGTAATAAAGCTAATTTCAAATAAAATTACCTGCTGCTGTAGTTTTTTAAGCCGTTTTTACTTACTCTGTTTTCTAGGTCTGATATGAGTTTTTAATCACATTAGATATTTGTCAGTTCTTATGATATTTGTTATTAATATTCTTCTGTTAATAGCATTGTTGATAAGTACCATCATCAATTACATATATCTATTATTGTTAAACATCATTTCCCTTCCCCTATATCATTCCCTTTTCTTTTAAACTGCAAAAACTATTGTCACCAATAATTATGTGGTCAATTGCTTCTATTCCTATTATTTTGCCACTTTCTTTTAATCTCTTAGTAACATTAATATCTTCTTTAGATGGTACTGGATCTCCTGACGGATGATTATGAAATATTATTATTGAATCAGCATTGCTTAATATTGCTGGCTTAAAAACCTCACGTGGATGTACAATACTTGAATTTAAACTTCCTACGGAAACAACATTAATTGCAATAGGATGATTTTTAGTATCTAAGCAGCATACTAAAAGTTGTTCTCTATCTGAATCTTCAAGAAATCTCCTTCCTAGTTCTACTGCATCCTTTGGAGTATTTATTGTTCTTATGTTATAGAGCATAGTTGCCTCACGTACCATTTTTATTGAAACTATATTTACTCTTTTAGCAGGAACATTTTTATTTTCTGCAATTTTCATATTACTTTCATTTCTGTTTATTTTGCCAACACAATAAATACTTTTTGACATATAAAAATACCCTCTTTCATTTATTTTGAATTGATTACTTCTGCTAATTTCTTTATAAATTCCTTTGAAAACACTGCTTCATCTATTGCTTTCTTCATAAGCTCTAGTAACTGATGTTCTGTAACATCTAGCGAACGTGGAACATACCTTTCTTGTGACATTATTGTATCTTTGTATAAACTAAACCTAATTTCATTACGCTTCATAGCCTTAATAAATATCTTTTCAATACAATAGGTATATTCATCATCTGGTAATTTACCTTGATTTAATATTTGACAATACTTAGTGTCCTTTATTACCTTTCTTGCCATAGTTAGCCTCCTTTTTTAGATATAATAAAAGCCTTAATCACCGCTATATTGGCAATTAAGGCTTTTAATCAATAATATAATTTTTTAAGTTTTGTGGTGTTAGCTCCATTGGAATTATTAATGATATTCCAAAATCATTGTTACATAATATTAATGAATTAGTATAAATTTCACCACTGCTGCATGTTATCTTGTCCACATATTCTGGTATGATATCATCACAATCAATGTCATTTTCACTCTTTAATTCTTTAAAATCTTCTTTCTTTTCTACAACGATTACATAGCCTCCATCATCTTCGTGTTCATTTCTGTTTGCTCCATATGTTGAATCTAATACCTTAAGTGTTGATAAAATTATTTCTTGGATTTCTCTTGGTAATGATTTTAACTTATACTTTTCTTTTAAATAAACTATTTGTATCATTTAATCTCCCCCTCAAAATATAAAAATAAGCCACTTATCCATAATGTATATAGATAAGTGACTCATTTTTATAATATATATTTTAATATTTAATTAATACGTTCTCTTAGTCAACTCTAATATCCAGTTAATCCACCCTGTAACTGTTGATGCCCTTCTAACATATGTACTTTGAGCTTGTACATTATAAACCGACGATTCCTCCATTATCTTAATAACATCTTTTTTATTAGGAATTTCACTTGTTCTTATACATTTATTAAAACATTCTCTAAAAGGCTTATGATTAAAAATTAATTCTACATATTTCATTTGTCTTTCTTTATATCTTAGTTTAAATAGTTTCATTCCTTGGCTTGTTAAAAAAAATTTAACTACACCATCTAATCTTTTTTTACCTATAATGCCCAAATATCTTCCTGCATCAGTATAATAATTTGTTTGTCTAGGATCGAAATCATAATTTACAGTTATTTCTTCTTTACTCATCTCATTTTGGTATAACAATTCACATAAATTAATAATCCTACTAAAACTATCTGCTTGAGGAAAAGATATTTTAGGTTCATCTAAAATCTTTGTTTTATTAAATACATCTAAAATATCCTGCAATGTTATTTCTACATCCTCAATTATATAATTCTTTTGTTTTATAAGTTTTAACGAATTATAATTTTCATTATCTTCAAATTCATATTCATAAAAATTATATATACCATTTGAATATACCATGAATATTGGCTTAACCTTTTTATTTATCTTATTACTCCATAACCGATATGGATAATATAATTGCCTTATAATAAAATCATTAGATAATGAATTTTTAGCCTCTAGTAAACTTAACGTATTGATTCCTTCATATCCTCCATCTATCTCCAATTGTGAATTTACAACTTCTATTGATATATTATTATTTATAGCAATATTTTTAATATTAAATTTAAATGTATCTGAACTCATTCTTCCACTAACAGTTGGTACTAATTCATCATCCTCTACAAAATCATGTATTATTCCTGATACATAAGCACAATTAATAGCCATAGCTTCACTAGTTATATTCTCATAATCTATACTTGTAATATATTCTGGGAATTTAACCCTTATAATTTCAGAATTTATGTTTTCAAACTTACGATATGCTTCAAATTTAGATATAATATAATTACCCCTTGTAACTGGTAATATTGATAAATCATTATCAGCAAACACTTTTGGTAAATTTACTTTATGGTCAAATTTAGTCATTAGTCTTGCTTCTCTTACTTCATTAATTTGCTTAGCTGATATTTCAAACTTACCTTTGTTATTTATCTGAGACATTATGTCATATTTACTAAATAACTTTTCCCATGCAATATCATTTTTATTTTTATTCATAATTCCTCACCAAAACTTCATTGACATCCCCTCTAGCATTTCCATTAGAATTTATAGCTCTCCTAGCTTTAATTACTTTTATATCATAACCTTTATATAACTCTTTTATAAACTCTGTAGAAGAATTAGACAATAAAAATTTAACACCCTTTTTATCTAACTTATCACACAAATTTTTTAATCGTATTTGTTCATCCCTATTAAATCCACCTTTATCATACCCAGTAAAATTTGCACTGCTTGAAACAGGATCATATGGTGGATCTAAATATACAAAAGCTCCTCTTCTTATATTTTTTAAACTTTGTTCAAAATCACAATTCATAATTTTTATATCTACTTTATTAAAATATTTACTTACAGCTCTTAGTGTTACCTCATTAACTATATTAGGCTTCTTATAGTTACCAAATGGCGAATTAAATTCCCCGGCTTTATTGACCCTAAATAATCCATTATAACAAGTCTTATTTAAATAAACTATTCTTGACGCTTTCTCAATATTTGATAATTTTTCATACTCTTCTTTATTTCTATCCTGTTCTCTAATTCTATAAAAATATTCTGGTGTATTATGATGTTTTTTTAAATCTTCTATTAGTAGCTCCACATCATTTTTAATTACATTGTACAAATTTATTAACTGTCCATTGATATCATTTATAATAGCTCTATCTGGTTGCAATTCAAATAATACTGCACCACCACCTATAAAAGGTTCATAATATGTAGTATATGATTTTGGCAAGACCGTCAATATTTCTTTCATTAATTGTCTTTTTCCGCCTACCCATTTTAATACAGGTGCCGCTAATATTATCTTATTCTTTTTCTTTCTCATATTATTCCCTCCAACGTTTCATATATATTAGTATAAATCAAATTTGCAAGAAAGAACATATGTTTTTAAAAATTCTTTAAATACATAAATAACCTTTCAATTTCAAAAGGTTATTTATGTATAATAACTTTTATTTTCCTATTTCACTGCATAAAATAGGTTTTGGATAATCGTTCTTTTCAAATCTACAACTTTTACAATGACTTTGTGGTCCATCTGGTCTATTACTTGACGCTCTCTTTTGAGTAGTTCCAAAATCTTCAGGATAAGCGTAATACACATGTTCTTTTCCATTTATTATTGAACATTTTGGACAGGATTTAAATTTACCATCTATACTATACTGAGACTGATTTAATGGTTTATGACATACCTTGCACAATTTATCCATAAATAACACCTCTAATTATCAACATAATTCTTCATATACTTATTATATTACAACCAGTAGTATTATTAAACATTTTAACTTCATTTCATGTATGTAAAATATTAAATTTATATCTATTTTTATAAAGGTTCTCCTTTACTTATGGTACGGTTCACCCTTCATTATCCTATACCCTCTATAAATCTGTTCCAAGAGAATAACCCTCATAAGCTGATGGGGAAATGTCATCTTTGAAAAACATAATTTATAGTCTGCTCTCTTTAAAACCTCTGGTGATAGTCCCAATGATCCACCTATGACAAAAGCTTCATCACTTCTGCCATTAAGCTGCAAATCTGAAATGAAATGTGACAATTCCTCTGAAGACAGCATCTTGCCCTTTAAATCAAGTGCTGTTACATGCATATTATCTTTTATATGTTTAAGTATTCTTTCCCCTTCTTTTTCCTTTATAATTTCTTCTTCCTTACTAGATGCATTTTCTGGTGTCTTTTCATCTTGAACCTCTATTATCTTCAATTTACAATACCTCGAAAGGCGTTTTGAATATTCCTCTATAGCATCCCTCAAATATTTTTCTTTAACTTTACCAACGGTAATCAAATTTATGTTCAATTTCTTCTCCCTTGTATTATAAAATTACGTATTTTTTTATAGCTTCGGCCACACCATCTTCGTCATTTGTTAAGGTTACGGCATTTGCATACTTTTTTACGTCCTCTGGGGCATTACCCATTGCAATTCCCATTCCTGCATATTTTATCATATCTATATCATTATAATTATCACCTATAGCAATTACTTCAGATGTTTTCACCTTAAATTTTTTCTGTAAAAAATTAATTGCAGATGTTTTTGAAGCTTCAATTGGCATGATTTCTAAATATGTTGTTTTTGAAGGATACACATTTAAATTATCCTTTTTAATATTGTCTTTTAATTCGTTTATTTTATTAGGATTAGCCATACACAAAATTTTATTTGGTCCTGTGCCTTCTTGTCTCCATATTTCATTTAGCCTTTTAAAATCCACAACTTTAGGAATAATATTTGTTATTTCACTTTCTTGTTTTGCCCACTCATCAATCTCTTTTACATACCATTCATCATCTTTATACACACTAACATGAATATTGTGAGCTAGTTTAAATATCTCCTCAAAGTATGCAGAACATATCTCTTTTTTTAATAATACTTTGCTATTTTTATCTAAAATTAAAGCTCCACTATAACAAATGATTGGCTCTTCTATTCCAAGCTCTTTTTGCAAAAATACTATCCCCTTGGGCATTCTTGCAGAGACCAATATCACTGGTATTTGCTTTTCATTTGCAGCTATTTTAATTGCTTCCTTTACTTTTGCTGTAATTTTGTGATTAGAATTCAATAAAGTCCCGTCAATATCTAAACATATCATTTTAAAATTATTCATAAATATTCCCCCCTACCTATATCAATTATAAGGCACATCTACAAGCATTTATAGGTATTTCACTTGAAATATTTATTTTTTATTCTAAATTTGCCCATTTATATAAATATAAAAAGTAGTCTGTATATAAGTTGTTTAAATAACACATATTATACTTGCTTATATAACTTATTAATATTTCAAAATAAGCGTGTTCATATTTTTTATAGACGAGGTGATCCTAGTTGTGCAAAAACTTTAGAAAGAATATATGTCTTTTATTAATATTATTAAACATATTTTATCAAGTAGCAATGAAAAATGGGGTAGTACAAGCTTGTAATTTAACAAATACACATAGCAATATAGCCTTAACTCATAGAATTCCCAGCGCATCTAATAATTACATAAAGAATTCTAAAACTCCAACCTTTTTATATGTTATTTCAGAAGATTCAATGTCCTCTAGTGAAAAGACAATGATAGCTACTCTTCAAGGGTTAGTTAACAGCAAAAGTTCCTCTCAAATATATACGCTTCATTCTTCACAACCTGGTTATCAAATATGGCTAGATGACTTAAAAAATAATTATGGAGTTTCATATAAAATTATAAAAAATCCATGGGACTTATTAGATATATTTAAAAATTATGTTCATGGATACGTACTTTATAATAATAAATCTCTTAAGGATCCTTCAATAAACAACGCTTGTTCTCTTGCCTCATTAAGCAATTGCATTGCTGCTGATGAATCTATCCAAAGTTCAGTAATAGCCCATGGTATTAAAACCCTTAAAGGAGATTGTAGAAATACAGGTCAGGACTGGGCTTACAACAATTTGTGGAATTCTGGTCTTAACCACTCAATTATAATTGAGCTATCCCCTAGTAAATCTGGTTCCTTAAGAGACTATGGAATAATGACTAAATCCCTTATATTTTATGAAAATAGTAAAACGGATACCTCTCTTAGAAATAAAATTTTTTCATCCATGGATAAAAACTCCATTTGCTTAGGCTGGGGTCCAGATGAATTTATTAATGTAAGTACAGCTTCAAAGTATGGCGTAAGCATGGTCGCTGCAGATTGGTCTTATAATTTAACTGTGTTAAGCGCCTTTCAATCGTTACCCATAACTCAAAAAAAGCCTATAAATAGCATTCCTTTAAAAAAAGATCTTCATTATGTAACTTTTGTTATGTCTGATGGAGATAATCAGCAGTGGAACCTTGGAAAAGAATATAGTTCTACTAAATGGTACGGCTCTCCTTGCAGAGGCAAATTCAACCTTGGTTGGAGTTTAAGCCCCTCGTTATATTATCTAGCTCCTACTGTTTTTAACTTATATTATAAAAATACAGCTAACGGATCTATCAATGATTATTTTATAGTACCTCCTTCTGGAAACGGATATATATATCCAAGTAAATTTGATAGAAATACTCTAGGAATGTACATTAATTCATTAGATGATTATATGAAAAAAACTGATGAAAAATACGCAGCAATTATTGATGACTCCTCTTTTCATAGCAATAGTCTTTGGGACGAATTTACCATTAAACCCAATATACATGGAATTTTTTATCTTGATTATCATAGACATAATAACTATCACGGAGAAATTGTTTGGTCTAACAATAAACCTATAGTATCCTGTAGAGATTTACTTTGGGATGGCATTGAAAGTGAAGATCAATTAGTCGCAAATATCAACAGCCGAATAGCCTCTGGAGAAGTTGGAGTTTGTAATGCTAATAGTTACACTTTTGTTTATGTTCATGCTTGGAGTAAAAATTTAAGTGATGTTGAAAAAGTTATAAATAATTTAAAGAAAAACCCTAAAGCAGCAGTAGTTACACCTGAAACCTTTATGGAACTTATAAAAAACAATGTTAAACACTAGTAAATTTTTTAATGTATAATATAGATATATTTTATTCTAGAGGTGCATTATGAAAAAGACAATTGGAATACTTGCTCATGTAGATGCTGGTAAAACAACTTTTGCAGAGCAGATTTTATATCATACAAAGAGTATAAGGAAACTTGGAAGGGTAGACCATGGAAATTCTTTTATGGATACTAGTGCTGTTGAAAAACAGAGAGGAATAACTGTCTTTTCTGATCAGGCAATTTTTAATTATAAGGGTTCTACATATTACCTTATTGACACTCCTGGTCATGCAGACTTTTCATCTGAAATGGAAAGGGCCATAAGCATTATGGATTATGCTGTAATTGTAATCAGTGCATCAGATGGAATACAGAGCCAGACAGAAATAATTTGGGAACTTTTAAAAAAACATAAAATACCTGTATTCTTCTTTATAAATAAAACAGATAGAGTAGGCTGCAATGTGCAAAATGTTATAGAAAGCATAAATAGTAACTTTACAAAAGATACTTTTCTTATTGATGAAGCTATAGATGGAAATTGTAATATGAGCGAAGAACTTATAGAATTTACAGCTGAACGCAGGGAAAGTCTACTTAACCGTTATTTTGACAGTGGATATGATAAAATTTTATGGCTGGATACATTAAAAGAACTTATAAAAGAGAATAAATTTTATCCCTGTTTAAGTGGCTCTGCTTTAAAGAATATAGGTATAGATAACTTCATTGATAAACTTCATAACCTTACATATACCAGTTATGATGAAAAAGTAGAGAAAGATTTTAAGGGCATTGTATACAAAATAAAACATGATGAGAGTAAAAATAAACTAAGCTACATAAAAATACTTTCAGGAAGCATTAAAATAAAGAGTGAAATTAAAGTTTCAAACACCCTTGAAAAAATAAATGAAATAAGAATGTACAATTCAAACAAGTTTGAAACTGTAAGTGAAGCTTATGCTGGTGATGTTGTAGCTTTAAAGGGTATATCTTTAGTAAAAGCTGGCATGGCCATAGGAAACTTACTAAGTGCAAACAATAAATTTGAGATAACCCCTACACTTAAATCGAAAGTTATATTCAGCAATAGTTTAAACCCTAAAGATGTGCTGAATATATTTAAAATTTTAGAGGAAGAAGATCCTGCTTTAAATGTAAATTGGAATGAGGGTTTAAAAGAAATTCAAATTAGCATATTAGGTAAAATACAGCTTGAAGTTTTAAAAGAAATTATACTTCAAAGATTTAATTTAAAAGTTGATTTTGGGCCATGTAAAATACTCTATAAGGAAACTATAAAAAATTCAGTTTTAGGTGCTGGACATTTTGAACCACTAAGACACTATGCAGAAGTGCATTTAAAAATTGAGCCAGCAAAGAGAAACAGTGGAATACATTTTACCAATAAATGCAGCAATGATGACCTATCAGTGGGAAATCAAAACCTAGTTAGGACTCATATCTTTGAGAGAACTCATCATGGCATTCTTACAGGTTCTCCTATTACTGACCTTAATATAACCCTTTTAACTGGAAGGTCTCATGTTAAACATACATGTGGAGGCGACTTTAGACAAGCTACCTATAGAGCCTTGAGCCAAGGTCTTGAAAAAGCCCAAAACCTGCTGTTGGAACCTTACTATAAATTCAGAATAAAAATTCATAATGAATATCTTGGAAGGGTTTTATCAGATATAAAAAAATTCAGTGGAAACTTTAATCCCCCTGAATTGGTGAATGAAAATTATATAATAACAGGCAGTGCCCCTTATGAAACTATAATGGACTACCCTTCTAACATTTCAGCTTTTACCAAGGGAACTGGCAGCATAATGCTAATATTTAAAGGTTATTATGAATGTCATAACTCCTCTGAAGTGATTGAAAAAATAGGTTATAATAGAAATTCTGATATAGAAAACACTTCATCCTCAGTTTTCTGTTCTAAAGGTCAGCCTTTTGTTGTCCCAGGAAATAAATCTGATGAATTTATGCATGTACAAATAGAATTATAGTAAAAAAGCTGCCACGTTAACATAAAAAATATGTTAACGTGGCAGCTTTTTCACTATTGTATATCTCTAAAATGCTGGTACTACTGAACCTTTATATTTACTTAAGATAAACTTTTTAATTTCTGCTGAATGATAGATTTTTATAAGTTTCTTTATTCTTGTATCATTCTTTAAATCAGGTCTTGTTGCTATTATATTCACCCAAGGAGAATTTTTTGGTTCAAGATATATTGCATCTTTAGATGGTGTCATTCCTGCTGACATTATAAAATTAGTGTTTATAGCAGCTGCATCAAGATCTGAAAGTGATCTTACAAGCATTGGCGCTTCAAGTTCAACTAATTTTATATTCTTAGAATTTTTTACAACATCTTTTATTGTAGCTTTATCACCTATACCAGATTTAAGTGTTATAACTTTTGCTGCCTCAAGAAGCATTAATGCTCTTGCTTCATTAGTAGCATCATTTGGTACTCCAACTCTTGCACCATATTTTAGTTCGCTTAATTTCTTAACCTTCCTTGAGTAAATTCCCATTGGGAAATTTACAGCTGGTGCTGCACTTACTAAATTCATTTTATGAGCTGCATTGAAATTCTTTAAAAATGGTTCATGCTGATATACATTAGCATCAATTGCCTTTTCATTAAGCTGAATGTTAGGCTGTATATAATCATTGAAAGGAATTAATTTTATATCAAGTCCCTCTGTTTTTGCTATTTTTTGAACCTCTTTCATTATTTCCTCATGAGGTCCTGAAGTTACCCCAACTTTTAAAGTTTCATTAGTTTTAGCTGAGCCCACCCCGCAGCCTACTAAAGATAATACTGATGCTATTAATAATGTTATTATCACTATATACTTTTTCATTTTCATAGTCCCCTTTTAAATATATCTTATTATTTTCTAAGCCATGTACTTTCTTGTGCTTTTTCTCTTAATTTTTTAAGTCTTTTAACGGCTTCTTTTAGTGTTTCATCTTTCTTTGCAAAGTGGAATCTTATAAGATTGTTTACATCTTCATTAAAGAAACTTGAACCTGGAACAGCTGCCACCCCAACTTCTTTTGCCATCCATTCACAGAATTCAGTATCCGTTCTATTTGTAAATTCAGATATATCAACCATTACATAATAAGCTCCCTGTGGTTTTGTATATTTAAGTCCTGCCTCATCAAGACCTTCTAAGAATAAATCTCTTTTTCTTGTATAGAGTTCTCTTAACTCATCATAATAAGAATCTGGCAAGCTTAAGCCTTTAAGCACTGCTGCTTGAAGTGGTGCTGCTGCACCAACAGTTAGAAAATCATGAATCTTTTTAGAATTGTCAATTATATTTTTAGGAGCAATTATATATCCAATTCTCCAGCCTGTTATTGCATAAGTTTTTGAAAGTGAACTGCAAGAAAGTGTTCTTTCAAACATTCCATCAAGTGAAGCCATATAAGTGTGTTTATAAGGTTTCATAACTATATGCTCATATACTTCATCAGTGATTACAAATGTGTCATATTCCTTTGCAAGATCTGCAATATACTTAAGCTCTTCAAGAGAGAAAACTTTTCCTGTTGGGTTTGAAGGGTTACAAAGTATAATTGCCTTTGGTCTCTGCTTAAAAGCATTTAAAAGCTCTTCCTTGTTAAAATTGAACTCAGGTGGATGAAGTGGTACATAAATCGGCTCTGCATCTGAAAGTATGGCATCTGCCCCATAGTTTTCATAAAACGGCGAGAATACTATGACCTTATCTCCTGGATTGCAAACTGTCATCATTGCAGTCATCATTGCTTCTGTACTTCCACAGGTAACTACAATATCTGTATCTGGATTTATATCTATTCCCATATATTTTGATTGCTTTTTAGCAAGTGCTTCTCTTAGTTTTTGTGATCCCCATGTTATTTCATATTGATGTGGTCCAACATCTGCAATTCTTTTAAGTTCATCTGTTATTTCCTTTGGAGGATCAAAGTCTGGAAATCCCTGTGATAAATTTATTGCTCCATATTTATTTGCAATTCTAGTCATTCTTCTTATAACCGATTCTGTAAAATTTTTAATTTTATTACTCATCTCTGGCATAATACAAATCACTCCTTAAAAAATTTTTAATGAATCCAAAATATTAATGTGTAAGCACTTTCATAAGTGTCTCTCCAATAAATTGAACAAGATTTACAATTATAAGTAATATTATTATTGTCACAACCATTATGTCTGTTTTAAAATACTGGTAGCCATATCTTATTGCGAAATCTCCAAGTCCACCACCACCAACAGTACCTGCTACTGCTGAATATCCTATTAAATTTATAATTGCAATAGTAAGTGCATAAATAACTCCTGGAAGACCTTCTTTTAATAAAACCCTAAATATAATATCTAAAGGGCTTGAACCCATAGCTTTTGCAGCTTCAATAACACCCTCATCAACTTCAAGAAGAGTTGATTCAATTTGCCTTGCTATAAAAGGTGCAACTGCAACAGTCAATGGAACAATTGCTCCTATAGTTCCAATTGTTGTTCCAACTACTGCTCTTGTAAATGGTGTAATTGCAGTTAAAAGTATTACAAAGGGAATTGATCTAAATACATTTACTATTTTACCTATAATTGAATATAATGCTTTATTTGCTAGTATTCCATTTTCTCTTGTAACTACAAGAGCAATTCCAACTGGTATTCCTATAATTGCTCCTATTATTCCTGACACAGCAACCATATAAATAGTATCAACAAATGCTTGAACAAGATCTGGAAAATATTGAACTACATTAGGCATTAATTGATTTATAAAGTTCATCATTATTAATTACCTCCACTTTAATGTTATTTTCTTTTAAGAATCCAACAGCTTCATCTATTTTTTTGCTTTCACCTGTGAGTTTCACTATAAGATTTCCAAAAGAAACCCCCTGTATAAATTCAATGTTTCCAAAAAGTATACTTGCAAGCACTTCAAATTTAATTGAAATTTTTGAAATGAAAGCTTCAGCTGTGTTATCTCCTATATATGATATCTTTATATTAAGATGTTTTTTATCATCTGCATTGTCTTTAATCTTTTCAGCTTTTAATATGTCATATATTTTATCTGAATGCATAGTTCGTGATACAAACTCTTTTGTTATATCCGCTTTAGGATTTGAAAATATATCTAGCGTATTGCCTTCTTCCACAATTTCACCATTTTCCATAACTGCAACTTTATTGCATATATCCTTTATAACCTCCATCTGGTGAGTTATTATTACAACAGTTAAATTTAATTTCTTGTTTATATCCTTTAATAAATTCAATATTGCTCCTGTGTTTTGAGGGTCAAGAGCAGAAGTTGCTTCATCACATAAAAGCACCTCTGGATCATTTGCAAGCGCTCTTGCAATGCCTACTCTTTGTTTTTGTCCACCACTTAATTGTGAAGGATAAACGTAAGCTTTTTCCTTTATTCCAACAATATCTAATAATTTTAAAACTTTATCTTCTATCTGTTCTTTTGAAAGCCCCTTACCTTTTAAAGGATAAGCCACATTATTAAAAATATTTCTTCTGCTCATAAGATTGAAATGCTGAAATATCATTCCTATCTTTTCTCTTCTTTTCCTAAGTTCTTTACCTGATAATGTTAAAAAATCTACTCCATTCACATCAACTTTTCCACTGTCTGGCTTTTCAAGTAAATTTATGCATCTTACAAGTGTACTTTTACCAGCACCACTGTAACCTATTATTCCAAATATATCTCCATCTGCTATTTTCAAATTTACAGATTTTAGAGCATTCACATTTGTTTTCTTGGTTTTATATGTCTTACAAATATTTTCTAATACTATCATATCTAATCCTCCAATTTTTGGTATAAAAAATCTTTTCAAAATGTATTTTGAAAAGGTCCTGTAAAATAAAAAAAGCCCTCTTTTTAATAGGGTATTTATTATAAGCCCCCTATCTTCCAGAACAATGTTCTGCTGGATTTAGCACCTTCACTATTAGTGTGGGTTGCTGAAACATCATAGGGCCAGTCCCTCCGTCTCTCTCGATAAGGCTTTATTAAATTATCTAAATTATACTTTTTATTTATATATATGTCAATGACTTAAATTTATTTCCTTCCGCAGCAATTTTTATATTTTTTACCGCTTCCACAAGGACAAGGATCATTTCTGCCTATCTTTTTCTTTTTTACAATTGTTTTTGAATCTTTCCATTGTGTGTGAATTTCTTTTCTCTTTTCTTTTGAGAAAATTCCTTCCCATTGAGGTAGATCATAAAGATAATCAGCTTTTGCATCAAGCATATTATAGTATAACTTTGAAAAATCAACTTTAAGTTCAACTTCATCTTTTTCATTTAAAGTTTCAAGATCTAGAGGTTCAGTAATGCTGTCATTTATACCATCAAGAAATCCCATAAAAAATAATGAAGATGTTTCATTTTCAGCTGCTAAATCACAAATTTTTCCCTTAACATTATTTTTGTGATTTCCAAGCAATTTTATATATATTCTTTTTTCTACAGTACCATATTCTTTCCAAAATGCTTCTTGTCCGTGCTGTCTTACATAGTCAACTGCCATGTCAGTCCAATCTTTGTATAAACTCATAATAACTTAATTCTCCTTTTAATTATTATAATAATTCATATTCAGCTTCTTTTTCACAGTAGCTACATTTGTGCTTACTATCTGCCTTTTCTAATTCTGGGAAACTTTCATTGTCCACAAGATAATCATCAAAAGCCATATCTATATGTCTCTCACATGCATATATAATATTTTTTTCTTTCAAAAGTTATGTCATCCTCTCTAAAAGTTAAAAATCCAAATATACACTTGGTTTATTTCTATCTGCCATTGTTATTTCTATATCTTTTTTAGTATCTATTCCACTTTCATTTAATTCATTTATAACAGTTTTAAAAGCAAGCTCTGGATAATTATTTGTTTTACTTAAATGTCCAAGCGCAATTACCATTTTCTTTTCATTCATTATGTCAATTATTGCTTTTCCACAATCATTATTGGATAAATGTCCAACGTTACTCAATATTCTTCTTTTAAGCTCATAGGGATATGGACCAAATTTAAGCATTTCCTCATCATGATTACTTTCAAGAAGTATGACATCAGCATCTTTTAATTGAGCTTTAACTTCATCTGAAACATATCCAAGGTCAGTAGCTATACATACTTTTTTGCCTGAATTTCTTATAGCATACCCACAAGGTTTAATTGCATCATGTGGAATAGCATAACTGGATATATCCATATCTTTTAAGTTTATATCACTTTTCTCCATAATTTTTATATTATGTTCCTTTATATTTCCTATACTTTTAGACATCTTCCCCCATGTAGGTTCATTGGCATATATAGGTATGTCATATTTTCTTGAAATTATTCCAACACCTTTTATATGATCACTGTGCTCATGAGTTACAAATATCCCATCTATTTCACTAGGATTTTCTCCAATCTCCTTTAGTGCACCTTCAATACGCTTTCCAGAGAGTCCTGCATCCACAAGTATCCTACAATTTTCAGAAGCCACAAATATACTATTCCCACTGCTTCCACTATAAAGTGAACAAAATCTCATTTTATTACCCTCTACTCTCTACCATAGATGTTACATAGTTACTCTTTTTATATCAGCACCTAATGCTTTAAATTTATTTTCAATATGTGGGTAGCCTCTATCTATATGCTCTATTGAAGTCACCTCAGTAGCACCTTCTGCTGAAAGTCCTGCAATAACCATAGCAGCACCAGCTCTTAAATCTGTAGCCTTAACTATTGCTCCTGTAAGGTTTTTAACTCCGTCAATTATTGCAACTCTGCCCTCAACCTTTACGCAAGCTCCCATTTTTTTAAGTTCATCAATATGTTTAAATCTGCTTTCCCAAATGCTCTCATTTATTATACTTCTTCCCTTAGCAATGCATAAAAGTGTACTCATTGGCTGCTGTACATCTGTTGGGAATCCTGGGTAAGGAAGAGTTTTTATGTTTACTCCCTTTAAATTCTTACTAGATATAATTGTAATAGCGTCATCTTCCTCAATAACTTCTGTTCCCATTTCTACAAGTTTTGCAGTTATGGACTCTAAATGTTTTGGTATTACATTCTTAACAGTAACTTTTCCTCCACAGGCAGCAGTTGCTATCATATAAGTACCTGCCTCAATCTGATCAGGTATAACACTGTAATTGCATCCAGTTAGTTCCTCTACCCCTGTTATTCTTATAACATCAGTACCTGCTCCCTTTATGTTTGCGCCCATTGTATTAAGAAAATTTGCAACATCTACAACATGAGGTTCCTTTGCTGCATTCTCAAGAACTGTTGTTCCTTCTGCAAGAGTTGCTGCGAGCATTACATTTATAGTTGCACCTACACTTACAACATCAAAATATATATTTGTACCTATAAGTTTATCCGCTTCAGCAATAACTGTTCCATGCTCTATCTTAACTTTTGCTCCAAGTGCTTCAAAGCCCTTTATATGTTGGTCAATAGGCCTCACGCCAATAGGACATCCTCCAGGTAAATCCACTTGAGCTTTTTTAAATCTTCCAAGTAATGCACCAATTAAATAATATGAAGCTCTCATATTTCTTACATCATCGGTGTTAGCACATAAATTAGAAAGTGACGTACTATCTATTGTAACAGAATCCCTAACTCTTTTAATTTTACAGCCAAGGCTTTCCATAATTCTTTCTTCGCATTGAATATCTTCTATCTCAGGTGTATTGTCAATAATGCATACTTTTCTACTTGCCATAATGGCTGCCGGCAAAATAGCTACTGCAGCATTTTTAGCTCCGCCAATGGTAACATTTCCAAACAGTTTTTTACCACCATTTATAACTAACTTGTCCATTACTTTATTCATCCTCACTATACAATTATTATATATTAATTTTCATAATTTCAAATTAAAACAATCACGAATTATATTATATCATAATTTGCTTTTTTTTAAAATTAAATTTAAAATAAAAAGCCCAATTTATGCGGTTTTAACCCTTTCAAATTTATTTAGTAAATATTGTTCCTTATGTGTTATAATTATTTTAACAAAAAACCTTGATTTTGTAACTTTTATATAAGGCATGGAGGATTATGATGAAATATTATTTAGTGGCACTTTTTGACAGAGATTCTTGTTCATTTATAGAAAATATACAAAAAGATGTATGTAGAAAATATAAATTACACAAAAAACTTTCTGAACTTCATATAACTATTGAAATTATTAACAATCCAGATATAGATAAATTGGACAAAATAGTATCTGAAATTATTAAACCGTATAAAGAATTCAAAGCTTATGCAAATGGTGTAGTTTGTTTTGATTCATCATATAAATCTATTAATTTCAAAATTGAAAATAAGGGCTATCTAGTAATGATAGCAAAAAAAATAAATGATAGGTTAAAACTTTCAGGTTTTGATATAAAAGAAAATGCTGCTAATTCAGATTTGCATATTTCAATTGCAAATACAAATTATGCTTCTAGAAAATGGTCTTCAAATGAATACAAAACCATTATAGAAAATATAGAAAAAATACTTCCGGAAAAAATGATTAAAATAGACCGTTTTGAACTTTGGAAATCTATAAATAATAAAAAAAGCGTATTATTTAAATCTTATAAATTAAAAGAATATTAAAAAAATTTCGCTTAATGTGTTGACATACATTTTCTTAAATAGTATATTTATTCCTAAAGTTATATTATTAATACAACCTACTACAGTTTATAACAAAACAGTTTTTCCTCAAAATAGGGGAAAGTAAACCTGTTTTTTTTTATAAAAATTTTTTCAAATTAATTAAGGGGGCTTTTTTAATGAATGAATCTTATGTAGTTTACAATGGGGAAATCGTACCAGAAAGTGAGGTAAGTGTAAGCATCAGAAGTAAGGCTTTTAACTATGGGCTAGGATGTTTTGAAGGTATCAGAGCATATTACAGCAAGGAAGATGATCAACTTTTTGCTTTTAGACTAGCTGATCACTATAAGAGATTTAAACAATCCTGTAAAACCTTATATATAGAAATACCTTATACAGTTGAGGAATTATGCAATATGACTCTTAAACTTTTAAAGAAAAATAATTTCAAAACAACAACTTATATAAGACCTGTTGCTTATAAAGGCAGTGAAGATCTTGGACCTACTCTTTTAGATGATGATAATAGGCTTGTAATATACTGTCAGCCACTTGGAAGTTATACTGGTAAAACTGAACTTAAAGTTGCTGTTAGTTCATGGGAGAGACTTCAAGATAACATGCTTCCTCCAAGAGTAAAACCAACTGCTGCTTACCTTAACTCAGCTTTAGCTTCACTTGAAGTAAAGAGAAATGGATACGACGAAGCATTATTCCTAACAAATAATGGTCATCTTTGTGAGGGACCTGGTGAAAACTTATTTATTTTCAAAAAAGGTAAATTGATAACACCTCCACCAAGTGACAACATCCTTGAAGGAATAACAAGAGAAACTGTTATGGAACTTGCTAAAAATGAACTTCACCTTGACGTAGTAGAAAGAAGCGTAACAAGAACTGAAATGTACGCTGCCGATGAAATGTTCTTTAGTGGAACTGCAATGGAAGTAACTGCTGTTGTTGAAGTAGATGACAGAGAAATCGGTACTGGAAAAGCTGGTGAAGTTTGTAATAGTATAAAGGACTTATTCTTTGATATAACTACTGGTAAAAATCCAAAATATGCTAAATATTGTACACCAGTATATTAATTCACAATTTGCAAACATGGGGGCTATAATATGAAAACAGTAAATATGCAATTAGGTGATTCCACTGTTGACGTTTCTGTAGATGAAAAAAATCTGCTAGATGTCATTAAAGGAAACCCTTATAATCCCGGAAAAACAGAAGATGAAGTTATTTCAGAAGCTATAGAAAATCCTATAGGTTCTGAAAGATTAAAAGACATAGTTAAACCTTCTGATAAAGTATGTATTATAATTCCAGATGCTACTAGGTTATGGCAGAAAACTTCTACTTTTTTACCTAAAGTTGTAGATGAAATTAATCTTGGTGGCGTTCCAGATGAAAATATAATTTTTGTCAGTGCAACAGGAACTCATAGAAAACAAACTGAAGAAGAACATGAACTTCTACTTGGCAAGGATCTATACAAGAGATTTAAAGTTATAGATCACAATTCACTAGACAGTGATAATATGGTTTACTTAGGCACAACAAGTTACGGAACTCCTGTTAAAGTTAATAAAACAGTTATGGACTGTGACAAAATAGTATTAACAGGTGCAATAGTATATCATCTTCTTGTTGGATGGTCTGGTGGTAAAAAGACAATTTTACCTGGTGTATCTAGCTATGAAACTGTAATGGCAAATCACAGTTTATCTCTTTCAAAAGAGCTAGGTAAAGGTTCAAATCCTTTCGTAAGATCCGGTAATATTGAAAATAATCCTGTGCATAAAGACATGCTAGAAGCAGCCGCTCTTGTAAAACCTTCTTTTATGTTTAATGCTGTCATGGGTGGAAATGGTGACATTGTAGGTGCAGTGTCCGGTGATTATGTAAAAGCTCATGCAAAAGGAAGAGATCTCGTTGATAGAATTGATGGAGTTGAAACAAAAGCTAAGGCTGATCTTGTTATAGGCTCTGCAGGTGGATATCCAAAAGATATTAACTTGTATCAATCAATAAAACCTACAATAAACCTAAAAACAGTTGCAAAAGAAGGCGGATCTATAATTCTTTTATCAGAATGTAGGGATGGTTTAGGTGGAAATGCTGATATCCAAAATATCATTTTAAATTATGATACTGTTTTGGATAGAGAAAAAGCCCTTAGAGAAGATTACAGCATATCAAAATATGTTGGATATTTTCTATGCGAAACTGGATCAAAATATAATTTTATAATCGTTTCAGACAAGCTTGATCCTGTAGTAGCTGGTAAAGCCAATATTAAAGTTGTTAAAACTGTAGATGAGGCACTTAAATTAGTATATGACGAAAAAGGCAAAAATTTAAAAACAGTACTTATGCCACATGCTGCAAATACATTACCAATTTTACCAAACTAAACTATATTTTTTAGGGACTGGCACACTATAATAGTGTGCCAGTCCTTTTATTAATTGTAAAATATTTGGTTGCTTTTTTAATCTTAAATTACAAATGTAAACTTTTTTTATTGTAACCGTTTTACAAATCTTTCTTTATTTCTGACTTTAATATAAAATAGATTTAGTGCACTAATTGTTAAAGAAAGGCGGCTTTAAAATGAATCTTAACAAACTATTCGATTTGCAGAGGAGATTAGATAGTGTAATCATAAAGGAACACCATCTAAAAGATGAATCACTTTTTTCTGAGAAAGCCCTTGCCCTACAAGTTAAACTTGCAGAGCTTGCAAATAAAACACGCTGTTTTAAATATTGGAGTAATGAAAAATCATCTGCAAATGAACTTATTGTAGAAGAATATATTGATTGTCTCCACTTTATATTAAGCATCGGTCTTGATAAAAATTTTAATGACATAGAACTTTCAGACGTAAACACGGAAAATAATTTAACAGATCAATTTTTGGACTTATTTATTGATACAAATGATTTTATTATATGCTCATCACTTGATACCTATATAACCCTTTTTGAAGATTTTTTGTGCCTTGGTGAGAACCTTGGTCTTAGTGATGATATAATAGAAAATACCTTTCTTAATGAAAATTTAGTAACTTCTAATAGACAAGCTAGCTTATATTAGTTTGCAATAATTACATACTTTTTCACCATTCTGGTTATCTTATATTGAGGATGGTGATTTTTTATGCTTGGAATAATTTTATCAGTACTTTCTGGCCTATGCATGAGTGTTCAAGGCGTCTTTAATTCTCGATTAAGTGATAAAATAGGCACTGTAGAAACAAATGTATTTGTTCAAGGTACAGCTTTTATATTAAGCGTTATAATTTTAATCTTTTATCATAAAAACAATTTTAAGAATATAAAAAATGTTAATTTTATATTCTTATCTGGCGGTATTCTCGCCGTTATAATTACATACACCGTAATGAAAGGTATATCCTCCCTTGGTACAACTCATGCTATATCATTAATTCTTTTGTCTCAATTAACATCTGCTGCTGTTATTGATGCCTTTGGGTTATTTGGTGCTGCAAAAATCAATTTTGGTTTAAATGAAATAATAGGAGTAATCATGATTTTTATAGGCATTGTTATATTTAAATGGAATTAGCAAATTAAGAACTCATGAATATACTAACAATTGAAAGCTATTATTTAAGGATATATTATGTTTTCTATTAAAAAAAAACTTCATCCAGCTTTAAAATATGCTCTAGACAACGATGATTTTAAAACTTATCGTGTACTTATTCACTGTAATTCTCTACTTAACCGTGTAGAAAAGAAACTAAAAATCCAGAAAAATTGTTTTATATGTACAATTCCTGAATTAGACTGCATTTGTGCTGTAATATCGGCTAGAACTATATTAAGACTTGCTGAACTTCCAGAAATAAATTTTATAACATTTGACGAGATAGCTGAAATATGTGCTTCAAAAACATCTTGTAAAAAAAACACAGCCCCTCAGCCACCCAACGTAAGTGTAAATTATTGTCCTAAAAAAATATGCATAGGAATAATTGATACTGGGGCTTTCCCCAATGATGACTTATTAAGACCTTCAACTAGAATCGCTAAATTTGTAGACCTTATAAATGGATTTAAATATCCCTATGATGACAATGGACATGGTACATTTATGTGTGGACTCATAGCTGGAAATGGATATAGTTCCAATGGTTTGTATAAGGGTATTTGTAAAAATAGTAACCTTTATTGTATAAAAGCTTTTAATGGTATTGGTAAAGCTTTTATATCAAGCATACTTTTTGCAGTTCACAATTTATTAGATAATAGTATTGAATTTAACATCAGAGTCATTTGTATGCCCTTTGAAATATACTCTCAAGACAAGTTTATATTGTCCCTATTTCATAAATTATTTAATTTGATTTATGAAAAAAATATTACACTTGTAGTATCCAGTGGAAGCAATGAAAATTTTAAGAATTCAATACGCGGGTTTGCAACTTTTGACAACTGTATAACTGTAGCTGGCGTAGATACGAGCACTCATTCTATTGAATCATATAATTATTCTTCATGCGGCCCATGTAGCAAACATTCAAAGCCTGATCTATGTGCTCCATGTGTAAATTTATGTTCTCTTAATTGTGATACAAATTATATTTCCGAGAGAAATGGTGCTAAACTTTACCCCCACAAATTAAAAGAAATCTATACAACTTATACTGGTACTTCTTGCAGTGCTGCTTATATTAGCGGGATATGTGCTCTTCTATTAGAAAAGGATGCTACTCTTAAACCTAAAGACATTGTTTCACTGTTAAAAGCTTCCTGCAACATGCTTAATTTGCCTAAATGGCAGCAGGGCAGTGGTTTAATTGATTTTAAAAGTTTATTTGAAAAGTAATTCTTCAATTTAACATCTGCAAATTTACTTAAACAAATCTGTAGATGTTAAATTAATCATGTACAATTCTCCAGTTGTTATTAACTGAAGCTTCTATAGTTCCCCTTTTTATAATATAATCTGCTATAAGTTCAGACATATCAATTGGAATGTCTTTTACTATTGGCTTATTTTTAAACATGCTAAAATTACCGCCGCCTCCAGCTCTATAATTATTCATAACCACATCATAATTCTTACCATTTTCTATAGGTTTACCTTTATAATTAAGCTTTGTAATACGTTTTCCAAAAGGTCTTGATATGTTTATTTCATATTCAATTCCCTCCCACATGTCATAATTATAATATTGAGGCTTTGGATCAGTAAATTCAGTATTTATTTTTATATTATTTCCGTTATACATTTCAAAAAACGATGCAGATTTTTCAAGTGCTTTTCTAATATCACTACCTTTAATTCTTATAACTTTAAGAGTATTGGGATATATATAGTTTAAAACTACATCTCGCATTGTAACTTCATTTTTAAATCCCTTTGAATTATTATCAAAAAGAGCTGTATTAGAAATCTTTGCTCCTGAACTTTCCATTTGAACCTTATTTACAAATTCAATCATTGCATTGTCTTTAGTTCTTGTCTTCAAGCAATCATGTATTTCCATATCACCTTTAATTTTACCAATACTTTTATCAAGCCATTTTTGTGTTTCTTTCTCCATATCATCCACTATTTGTTCTACTTTTATATCTGAAGTTTCATTCTTTATATATATAAGTTTTGATTTTTTATTTATTATCTTAACTTCTCCACTGCAATTTGTTAAATCTATTTCAACTTTTCCAAGAGCTTTTGCATTGCTTCCAGGTTGAATAACTGTAACTCCATTTATACTTTTATTTTCAATGTATCTATGTTGATGTCCTGTAAGAAGTACATCAATTCCCTTTACTTTGCTGCAAATTTCATATCCCTCATTTTCTCCTGTAAGTTCCTCCTCTTGCTTTCCCGTGTCAATATTTCTTTCAAATCCTCCATGATAAGATACTATAACAATATCAGCTTTTTCTTTATTCTTTAAAATATCTACCCATTTTTGCGCCTCCACTACTGCATCCTCAAAGTTTAAATCTTTTATTATGTCTGGGTTTTCCCAGTTTGGTATATATTTTGTGGTAAGTCCTAATATTCCTATTTTAATTCCTCTTAATTTTTTAATAATATATGGTTTACCAAAAGCAGGCTTGGCTGTTTTTTTGTCCAATATATTAGCAGAAAGCCATGGGAATTTTGATGTTTCCATAGATGTTTTAAGTAGTGCCATTCCATAATTAAATTCATGATTTCCAATAACCACAGCATCATATTTTAAGTAATTAAGCACATCTATAATTGGGTTTTGTTTCCCTTTGGAAAATTTAGCATAGTAATATGTGAAAGGTGTACCTTCAAGTACATCACCATTATCAATTAAAATAACATTTTCATTGTTTTTTCTTTCTCTTTTTATTATTGTAGAAAGTATTGACATTCCATTTTGTGTTTTCTCATTATTCGAATAATCTATTGGCAAAATACTTCCATGCACATCACTAGTCTCCAAAATAACT
Source organism: Clostridium sp. (assembly GCA_028692255.1). Lineage (GTDB taxonomy): Bacteria > Bacillota > Clostridia > Clostridiales > Clostridiaceae > Clostridium_I. Next base: position 95,321 of record JAQUXS010000001.1, on the reverse strand, counting down.
ATTTTAATTAATCCTTTGCACATATAATATCATCTCCCTTATGATGCTACTTTTTACTTCATTATGAATTAATAATAGCACAACAAATAATGGCTGTCACACTAACATTTTTTTAATTATCTCACAATTTCTAACTATAAAAATAAACTGCCGCACTATTATTTTTAGTGCAGCAGCCTTATCTTCAAAAATTCATTTTCTCTATTCTCTTATTTGTATTTTCAACAATTTCCTCTGGATAGTTTAAATATTTGAGTAATTTAATAGCATTTCTTGTTCTACATACGCCTTCTTTTATTTTGTAATCAAATGCCATGCCCTCTTTATTTACATCTTCTGTAAAATAAAACAGCTTATAATTATCCTTTAATATATCTGTGATTTCCAAGTCATGTGTTGCCACCACAGCAATTGCATTATGTTTTTGAAGATAATCTAGTATTTCTACAGAAGCATTTACCCTTTCAATAGGGTTTGTCCCTCTAAATATTTCATCTATTATGCACAAAAGTGGTACTTTACTGCTGTCTTCCTTTATTATTCTTAAAAGTGACTCTGCTTCACTAAAATAATAACTTTTTCCTCCCATAATATTATCTTCAGGACTTATTGATGTCATTATTTTAAACAAATTAGCCTTGTAATACTTTGCTTTGCATATATAAAAAGTCTGTGCAAGTATTACATTAACGCCAATTGTCCTTAGGAAAGTTGACTTTCCTGACATGTTAGAGCCCGTTAGAATAATCCCACTATTATCTATATTAATAGAATTAGCTACAGCACCCTTTATAAGTGGATGAACCATATCTTTAATCTCAATACATCTACCACCATTACTTACAAATTCAGGATTTACAAATTCCTCTTCTCCTTCTTTAAATGCTGCTATTGAAAGCATTGAATCTATTTCACCTATTATTGTATAAATATTTTTTAAGTCTTCTTTATGCTTTTTTATTAAATCTATAGATGAAAAAAATTTATTTTCTTCTATTAAAAATAGTATATTCAATATATCCATTACACCAGTAGCATCTTCACCTTCAGTTCTTCCAAGTCCTCTCGATCTTTTGGAAATAGCTTCAGTTGTTTTATGCAATTTTGCCAATTCATTTGTATAATCCCTAAATGTTTCTGATTTTAATTTAGATATTCTTCCTGCTGCTGATATTAAATCATCTACATAACCCATGCATGAAACATAAGCATATATTTTTTTCTTTATTTTAAAATGAACTATCACATTTATAATGATTAAGGCAAAGAATACAAAAAATAGAACAATGTTTCTTAAAAGTATTGAAGATGCTATAGATGCTATAGGCATAATAGCAAGTATTATACATATAAATCTAAGCTTTGAATTATATTCTATATCATTCCACAAAAAATCACACACATAGTTTTGTTTAAGTCTATTTAATCTTAATAAACACATACCTATATAATCCCTATTTGATCTATTACTTTGAAGATTATTTATAATTTTATTCCTTTGTATTAAATCTTCCTCATTAAAAAGAGGTGTCCTTAACATTTTATAAAGCATTTGCTCTCCTGGAGAAGTTATTGTTCTATCCAATATAGTGTATATCTCATCCATAGTAAGATCATTCCAAGTTTGATCATCTACATAAAACTTCTCACAATCTTCTTTGCTCATGTAATCAAATAACTGTCTTATGCTTTTAAAATCCCTTTTACGCAATTCTTTTTTACCAAAATTTCTTACAAAATCTTTATGCATTATATAGAAATTAAGTTTTTTAGTAATGAAATAAAGAAGTATCGCAACAATTATTAACGGAATAAAACCAAACATATACGTATAACTTGCATACAGTGAATAAGCAATAAGTATTATTCCAATAAAATATATTACCACAGTTAAAAAATTAGAAACTAAAAAAACTCTATACTGAGTCATACTAAAGCCCCCCATTAAAACATTAATGTGTTATTGGTTAATAGTACACTGACAGTATTATTTTGTCAATGCTTCCTTTTTAGTTTCTCTTGTATCACATATTACATTAGCTCTATACCTCTTTATCATATTTACACCTCTTATTGTAAATTGAAATATATATTTTAAAAATTGTTCTTTTTTAAACTTACCCTTTTCAATATCAAATAATTTTTTTTCAAGCCTTCCAGTATAATCTGTATCCAAAAGTTCTTTAACTGGAAAAGTTTCTATTAATTTTGTTCCTTTTTCAGTTATTAGCAGTGATTTTCCTTTTAAGCTTATATATCCAGCATATTTTAGCTTATTTATTGTTTCTGCTCTTGTTGCTGCAGTTCCAATGGAATATCCATATAAAATATCTGTATCATCTTCCTTGTTTTCATCTTTGCTATTAGATTTCCCGCAAGTTTCCATAGCTTTCAATATAGTTTTTTCTGTATGGTGTGCAGGAGGTTTACTCTTTTTATGTGAAATTTTCAGGTCTTCTACCTCAACATTGTCACCTTTTTCTATAGGTGGTAAAAGTTCATCTTTTCTATTGCTTTCATAAAGCTTTAGCCATCCTTTTTCTTTAAGTATTCTACCTTTTGTCATGAAAAGCCTTTCATAATTTTCTCCCATAACGCAAGTTGTTATTTCAGTATTCTCATATTTTGAAGGAAGCATAAACTGTGATAAGAATCTGTTTTTTATTGCATCATATACAACTCTTTCATCTTTTGAAAGAGCTCTTGGCAAAATATAAGTAGGAATTATCGCACTATGGCTTTCAACTTTTGAGTTATTAAAAACTTTTTTAGATTCATTAAATTTTATCTCATCCTTAAAAGGTATCTCTTTTATTAACGCTTCTAACACATTCTTAGCTTTATCTTTAATGCTCTCTTCAAGAGCAGTACTCTCCGTTCTAGGATAAGTTATATGTTTCTTTTCATATAGGCTCTGTGCTATCTCTAAAACTCTATCTGAAGTATATCCTTTATATTTACTTGTTATATATCCTTGAAGATTACTTAAATTAAAAAGAGCAGGTGGATTTTCCTTTTTTATAACAACGCTTTTTTCTTTTACAAATCCAGGTTTACCCTCAATTTCATCTTTAAGTCTCTTTACGCTATCTTTATTTTGAAATTTTTCTGTTTTGCCATAAAAAAATTTCCCTTCATATTTACCTTTTTCATTCTTAAAAGTAGCAGTAAGTTCAAAGAATTCCTCAGGTTTAAAGCTTTTAATCTGCATTTCCCTGTCATATATCATTTTAAGGGTTGGCATTAGAACTCTTCCTATATTTAATAAGTTGCCTCTTCCCCTTGTATATTTCATAGTAGCTACTGATGTAAAGTTTATTCCAATAACCCAATCTGCTATAAGCCTACTCACCCCTGCATCCTGCAGCGACTTCATCTCTTGACTAGTTTTTAAATTTTTAAGTCCTTTGCATATTTCATTTGGTGTCCATTCATTTATCAATATCCTCTTTATAGGTTTGGTGACATTAAGATAATTCATTATTAAAAGAGCTATAAGTTCTCCCTCTCTATCATAATCCGTTGCAATTATAATTTCTTCAATGTCCTCCCTTTTAATAATACTATCTATAATACTAAGCTGTTTTTTTGCACCTGCATCTGGTATATTTTTATTTTTACTATCATTTTTTATTTTATATTTAAATTTTTCAGGAATATATGGAAATTTTTCAAAACTCCACAATGCCATTTTTGAATCGTAATCTTTGGAATCATAAAGGGTAAGAAGATGTCCAAAGGCCCATGTAACAATATAGTCTTTTCCTTCCATATATCCATTCATTTTTCTATCACATTTCAAAGCCTGTGCTATATTCCTGGCAACTGAAGGCTTTTCTGCTAAAAACATTTTAATCATTTAATCACCATCACAATTTGATATATTATTACTATTGTCAAGTATAAATCTTTTATTCTTAATCCAAAGTCTATTATATCAAAAATATAATAATATTTGCTAATTGTCATATTTTTTAAACTAAATATACTCCCTTGACTTTAAAAACTCCCTAGGATAAAATTTTATTGTAAATAATTTATAGAATAACTGGAGGATAATATATGAAACCTATAAGAAACAAAATAGTTGTCATTGGTGCTGGTATGGTTGGATCATCTGTTGTAGATTCTCTTTTACCTTTAGGCCTTGCAGCCGAAATCGTTATAATTGATCAAAATAAAGACAAGGCAAAAGGTCAAGCTTTAGATGCAAGTCATACAACTGCTTTTACATATAGCCCAAATGTTTTAATAAGGTCTGGGGATTATGAAGATTGCAGCGATGCTCAAATTATAATTATGACTGCAGGTCCAAGTATAAAACCAGGTGAAAAACTTGATAGACTAGTACTTGCAGATAAAAATGTAAAAGTTATGAACAGTGTAATGGCTTCTATAACAAAATATACAAAAGATGCAGTTATAATAGTCGTTACAAATCCTGTAGATATAGTTGCATATTTAGCTCAAAATCATTTTGATTATCCAAAAGAAAAAATTATAGGTTCAGGAACCCTTCTTGATACTGCAAGACTTAGAAGAATCATTGCAAAAAAATATTTAGTTGACACTAAAAATGTTCACGGTTACGTTTTAGGTGAACACGGAAATAGTGCTTTTGCAGCTTGGAGTCTTATAAATATCTCAGGAATTCCAGCAGATGAATTTGATAAACTTTTAGGAAGCGACTCTCCTCTTGATAAAGAAGCTATAATAAAAGAAACTAGAGAGGTTGGCATAGACGTACTTAAATTAAAAGGCTACACCAGCTCCGGAATAGCTATGAGTGTATGTAGAATAGTAAAGGCAGTTCTTTTAAATGAACTAAGTGTTTTACCTGTATCCACAACTCTTACAGGTGAATATGGTATAGATAACGTTGCACTAAGTCTTCCTTGTATAGTAGGAAGCAATGGTATACAAAAAAGATTGCAAGTACCTTTAAATAAAGATGAAGTAGTTAACTTAAAATCAAGTGCTGATAATCTTATTAAAATACTTGAGGATTTAAAAGTAAGAAAGTAAATAAAATGAGTTAAATGTGAAATTCACATTTAACTCATTTTTATTCTGCAAAACTACCTATCTTTCTAAACTTATTATATCTATTTTCAAGCAGCCTCTGTGTATCCATAGCTTCAAGCTTTGGAAGTTCAGACATAATAGCATCCTTAATATTCTTTGACATAATTTTAACATCTGTATGTGCACCCTCATTAGGTTCATCTATAATTTTATCTATAATTCCATAATCTAAAAGGTCTTGTGAAGTTATTTTCATTACATCTGCAGCTTCCTCAGCTTTTTTAGCATCTCTCCAAAGTATACTTGCAAATCCCTCTGGCGACAACACGGAATATATTGAGTTCTCTAGCATACACACGTCATCTGCTACAGCAAGTGCAAGTGCACCACCACTTCCACCTTCTCCAATTATTATAGAAATAATTGGTGTTTTTAGTCTAGACATCCCCATTATGTTTCTCGCAATTGCTTCACCCTGACCTCTTTTCTCCGCACCAATTCCGCAATAAGCACCTGGTGTATCAACAAAACATATAATAGGTCTTTTAAATTTTTCTGCCTGCTTCATAAGTCTAAATGCTTTTCTATATCCCTCTGGGTTGGGCATTCCAAAATTTCTATCTATATTCTCTCTTGTATCTCTTCCTTTTTGAACTCCAATTACAGTTACCCATTTTCCTTCAAGCTTTGCAATTCCACCAACTATACTTGGATCATCGGAAAACTTACGATCTCCGTGAAATTCTATAAACAAATCAAATATATTGGCAATATAGTCCTCCGTTGTTGGTCTGTCCATCCTTCTCGCAATCGATAACCTTTGCCATGCAGATAAATTTTTATTTTCGTTAGTATCCAACACTATCACCTCACATTTATTCTGATAAAAGAATTCCAAGTAAATTTTTAAGTTTGGATCTTCTAACTATTTTATCAATAAATCCATGTTCTAATAAAAACTCAGCACTTTGAAATCCATCTGGAAGCTTTTCGTTTAATGTCTGTTGAATAACTCTTTTACCCGCAAATCCAATAAGTGCATGAGGCTCACTAAGTATTATGTCCCCAAGCATTGCAAAACTTGCAGTAACACCTCCAGTAGTTGGATCAGTCAGTACAGTTATATATAAAAGTCCTGCTTCATCATGTTTGGCAAGTGCACTGCTTGTTTTAGCCATTTGCATAAGTGAAAACATACCTTCCTGCATTCTTGCTCCACCTGAAGCTGTAAATATAACAATAGGCAGTTTTTTAGCTGTAGCGGTTTCAATAGCTCTTGTAAGTTTTTCCCCTACAACTGACCCCATACTTGCCATCATAAAATTACTATCCATAACAGCTATCACCGTAAGATTGCCATTAATATTACCCATGCCAGTAATTACCGCTTCTCTAAGATCCGTCTTATTAGAAGCAGCCTTTATTTTATCTTCATAGCCTTCAAAATCTAGTGGATTATTTGAGGACATTTCTGAATCAAATTCAACAAAGGTATCCTTATCAATAGTAATTTGTATTCTTTCTCTTGCAGTAAGCCTTATATGCGCATCACAATTTGTACATACCTTTAAATTCTCTTCAAAATCCTTATTATAAAGTATAGTTCCACATTTAGGACATTTTACCCACATTCCATTTGGTATTACAGGCTGCTGCTTTTCTCCATCATCATCATCTATTTTAATATTACTAACAGTAATATACTTTCTCTTTCTAAAAAGTCCCATACAAATTCACCTTACCTTTACACTTGTTAATCATTAAAGAGAAATTTAAATCATTATATTTATAATCCAAATTCTTTGGCAATAAAGCTAGTATTGTAATTTCCACTTTCAAAATTTTTATTTTGAAGTATTTTATATTGGAAATCAATATTAGTATCTATTCCCTCTATTACAAATTCTCCAAGAGCCCTTTTCATTATATTTATAGCTTCTTCTCTGTCTCTACCATAACAAATAAGTTTTGCTATCATTGAATCATATGTTGGTGGGATAACATATCCTTGGAAAACTGCGCTGTCAATTCTAACTCCAAGTCCACCTGGAACATTAAGTGTCTCTATTTTACCTGGTGAAGGTCTGAAACCTTTCTCAGGATTTTCAGCATTTATACGGCATTCAATTGCATGACCTTGTATTTTAACATCCTCTTGTTTAACGCTAAGTTTACACCCTGATGCAATTTTTATCTGTTCTTTTAAAAGATCCATGCCTGTTACCATTTCTGTAATTGGATGTTCAACTTGTATACGAGTATTCATTTCCATAAAATAAAAATCACCATGTTTATCTAATAAGAATTCTATGGTACCTGCATTTTTATAGTTTACAGCCTTAGCAGCTCTAACGGCAGTTTCACCCATTCTCTTTCGAAGACTTTCAGTCATTATAGGACATGGTGCTTCTTCTAATACTTTTTGATTTCTCCTTTGCACAGAGCAATCTCTTTCTCCAAGGTAAATGACATTTCCAAAGTTATCTCCAAGTACTTGGAATTCCACATGTCTTGGTTCTTCAATAAATTTTTCTATATACATAGTATCGTCACCAAAAGCAGCTTTTGATTCAGCTTTTGCAGTTTCAAATGACTTTTTAAATTCCTCTTCCTTTTTAACTATTCTTATTCCTCTTCCACCGCCTCCAGCAGAAGCTTTTATCATTACAGGGAATCCAATTTTCTTTGCATTTTCAAAGGCATCCTTAATGTCATTAACTGCGCCATCACTTCCAGGTATAACAGGTACACCTGCCTTTGTCATAATGTCTCTTGCCTTTGACTTATTGCCCATATTTTCAATAGCATTAGCATCAGGTCCAATATATACTATATTGCATTCTTCACACATTTCTGTGAATTTACTGTTTTCAGAGAGAAACCCAAATCCTGGATGAATTGCCTGTGCTCCAGTTAAAACAGTGGCACTTATTATATTTTTCATGTTAAGATAACTATCCTGTGATTTTGCTGGTCCTATACATACAGCCTCATCTGCAATTTGAACATGCATTGCATCTTTATCTATTTCTGAATAAACTGCAACTGTTGAAATGCCCATTTCTTGACAGGCTCTTATTATTCTAACTGCTATTTCGCCTCTATTTGCAATTAATATCTTTTTTAGCATATCATTGTTACCTCCATTATAAAACTATAATAGCATAAAAGTAAGTTCAGCTTGTGCTGCTATCTTTCCATCTACCTTAGCTGTTCCCTTACCTATGCCTGCTGGTCCCTTTATTTTAACTATTTCTATTTCAAGTTCAAGAGTATCTCCTGGAGTAACCATTCCTCTGAATTTTGCCATTTTTATGCCACCAAAAAGAGGTGTCTTACCCTTAAATTTATCCATACTTAAAAGCGAAACAGCTCCCAGCTGTGCCATAGCCTCAACAATTAACACACCTGGCATTATAGGCTTTCCTGGGAAATGTCCATTAAAAAATGATTCATTCATAGTTACATTTTTACGTCCTACTGCTCTTTTTCCAGGTTCCATTTCTAAAACTCTATCTATTAAGAGCATAGGATATCTATGTGGTATTATTTCCATTATCTGTTCTACATTTAAACTCATTACATTACCTCCACAATTACCTTAACTAATTACACTTTATTTTAAATAGTGGCTCTCCATATTGTATCATCTGTTCATTTTTAGCAATAACTTCTACAACTTCTCCGTCAAAGTCTGATTCAATCTCATTCATAAGTTTCATTGCTTCAATAATACAAAGTGTATCGCCTTTTTTAACCTTACTTCCAACACTTACGAAAGATTTTTCTTTAGGGTCTGATGAGCCATAAAAAGTTCCAACTATAGGTGAAGTTACAGTTTTTACATTACTGTCCTCAGTAATTTCATTATCTTCATTCTGTTTATTTTCCTGCTTAACAGCTTTTTTTAATTCTTTAGTTACATTTTCAGTAGGTACCACTTCAGTACTATTAGTTTCACTGCCCTTTTTCATTGTAATGTTAATGCCCTCTGTTTCTATATTAAAATATGTAAGTTCTGAGTCACCTACTGTTTTAATAAGATGTTCTATATTTTTATAATCCATTTTTTAGACTACCTCCCACTCCACTTTTTCAATAATATAGATGCATTATGTCCCCCAAATCCAAGGGAATTTGAAAGTGCATACTTAAGATCTGCTTTTCTACCAACTTTAGGAACATAATCAAGATCACATTCAGGGTCTTTAACTTCAAGTCCTGCTGTTGGTGGTATAAATCCATCTTGAAGTGCTTTTACACATATAACAGCTTCAATAGCTCCTGCCGCTCCAAGAAGGTGACCTGTCATTGATTTCGTTGAACTTATTGGTATTTTATAAGCATCTTCTTTGAATACCTCTTTAATTGCATTTGTTTCAGTTGAATCATTTGCTTGAGTACTTGTTCCATGAGCATTTATATAAGAAACATCACTTGGCTTTATGCCTGCATCTTCAATTGACATAAGAATTGCTTTTGCACCACCTTCACCATCTGGTGATGGAGCTGTTATGTGGTAAGCATCGCAAGTTGCACCATATCCAACTACTTCTGCATATATTTTTGCGTTTCTCTTTATTGCATGTTCATATTCTTCTAATATTAAAACTGCTGAACCTTCACCCATTACAAAACCGTTTCTTTCAGCATCAAATGGTATTGAAGCTCTCTTAGGATCTGTACTTTTACTTAGTGTTGTTAAAGATGCAAATCCAGCTATTGATATAGGGGTAACCGCTGCTTCTGTTCCACCTGAAAACATTATATCTGCTTGATTAGTCTTTATCTTTTGAAAAGACTCTCCAATTGCATTGTTTGAAGATGCACATGCTGTAACTATTGTTGTGCAAATTCCCTTTGCACCATATCTTATCGCAATATTACCAGAAGCCATATTGCTTATTATCATTGGAATAAGCATTGGTGTAACCCTATTTGGTCCTTTTTCATTAAGCTTTTTAACTTGAGTTTCTATAGTTCCTATTCCACCAATACCGCAACCTAGAATAACTCCAACTCTATCCATATTTTCATCTTCAAAATTTAGTTTTGAATCATCAACTGCCTGCTGTGAAGATGCAATAGCCAATTGACAGAACCTATCCATTCTCTTTGCTTCTTTTCTATCAAGATATTCTTCAGGATCAAAGTCTTTAACTTCAGCTGCAAGTTTTGCTTTAAAGTCTGTATTGTCAAAAGCTTTTATAAAATCTATCCCAACTTTTCCGTTTGAAATTGAATTCCAAAAATCAGCTACATTATTACCAACTGGAGTAACTGCCCCCATTCCAGTAATTACTACTCTTCTATTCATACTCATACATTTTCCCTACCTTTTTTAATCATTAATTACATAGCCATTCCGCCATCAACATTTATAACTTGACCTGTTATATAAGATGACATATCTGATGCTAAAAATGCTACAAGATTTGCAACATCTTCAGTGCAGCCTTCCTTTTTAAGAGGTATATTGCTAACCAAAGCTTCTTTCTGTTTATCGTTTAAAACATCACTCATATCAGTTTTAATAAATCCTGGTGCAACTGCATTTACTGTTATTCCTCTTGAACCAAATTCTCTTGCACAAGTCTTAGTCATGCCTATAATTCCAGCTTTTGCAGCTGCATAATTAATTTGGCCTGCATTTCCTGTGATTCCAACTACAGAACTTATATTTATTATTCTTCCTTGCCTTTGTTTAAGCATTATACCACAAGCGTGCCTTATTGTGTTAAAAGCGCCCTTTAAATTTACATTAATAACTTTATCGAAGTCTTCTTCTTTCATTCTTAAGACAAGACCATCTTTAGTTATTCCTGCATTGTTAACAAGTATATCCACTGTTCCAAATTCTTCTTTTGCACTTTTAATGAGTTTTTCAGCTTCATCAAACACACTGACATCTGCTTTTACAGCAATAGCTTTTACTCCTTTTTCTTCTATCTCACTTATAAGTTCATCTACAGGTGTACTTCTATAATTAACCACTATATTGGCACCAAACTCTGCGAGAAGAAGTGCTATTTCTTTTCCAATTCCCCTGCTTGCACCAGTAACTACTGCAGTTTTTCCTTTAAGACAGATACCATCCATAATTAATACCTCCATTTACTATTTTAAATTTTTTAATCCCTCAATGCAATTATTAAAACTTTGAATATCTTCTACATTAAATATATTTGAATTTCTATCTATTTTCTTTACAAAATTACAAAGTGTTCTTCCTGGTCCAAGTTCAACAAATGTACTAACTCCATCATCTATCATTCTTCTTATAGTTTGTTCCCAATAAACACTGTTCATCACTTGTTTAACAAGAAGCCCCTTTACTTCATCTTTTGATTTTATATAGTCTGCTGTTACATTTGTAATAACAGGTACTTTAAGATCATTTATTTTAACACCTTCAAGTTCCACTTTAAGATTATCTGAAGCAGGTTTGAGCATTGATGTGTGAAAAGGTCCACTTACTTTAAGTTCAACTACTCTTCTAGCGCCTGCCCTTTTCATTAGTTCTGAAGCTTTATTTACTGCTTTCTTTTCACCTGCTATAGCAACTTGACCAGTGCAATTAAAATTAGTAGGTTCAACTATACCAAAAGGACTTGCCTCTTTACATATTTCTATAACCTTATCATTAGGTAACCCTAGGACTGCAGCCATTGCACCTATTCCTTCTGGAACAGCCTCCTGCATAAATCGTCCTCTTTTTTTAACTAATTTAACTACATCTTCAAAGTTAAAAACACCACTAAAAGTAAGTGCACTATATTCGCCAAGACTAAGTCCGGCAGCAACATCTGCATGTATTCCTTCTTTACTTAGAACTTTAAGTGCTGCCATGCTTGTAGTTAAAATAGCTGGCTGTGTGTTTTCAGTTTTATTAAGTTCTTCTTTATCACCATTAAAGCACAGTTCACTTAAGCTAAATCCAATGGCATTATCTGCCCTTTTATATATTTCCTCTGCTTCTTTAAAATTATCATATAATTCCTTGCCCATACCTACATATTGAGCACCTTGACCTGAAAATAAAAATGCTGTTTTTGGCATAACTTTTCTTCACCTCTAAAAATATATTATTAAAGCATTCTCTTCTCATTTAAAATGTTTTCTGCCTCAGAGAACATTTCAGCTATTATTTCACTGCAGCTCTGTTTTTTTGAAACAAGTCCTGCAATTTGACCTGCCATAACAGAACCATTCATGATGTCCCCTTCTTTAGCTGCTTTAGGAAGTGCTCCTCTTCCAAGTTCCTCAAATTCTTCAACTGAAGCTCCTTGTTTTTCGAGAATTTGGAATTTTCTTGTGAGCTTGTTTCTAAGTACTCTAACTGGATGTCCCGTAGCTCTTCCAGTTACAACTGTATCTATATCACTTGCCTTTATAACTCTATCCTTATAATTATCATGTACTGTACATTCATCAGCTACCAAAAATCTAGTACCTACTTGCACTGCACATGCACCAAGCATAAGTGCAGCTGATATTCCTCTTCCATCTGCAATACCACCTGCCGCTACTACTGGTATATTAACTGCATCAACAACTTGTGGTACAAGAACCATAGTAGTCAATTCTCCAACGTGTCCTCCTGACTCACATCCCTCTGCAATAACAGCATCAACCCCGCTTCTTTCCATTCTCCTTGCAAGAGCTGCAGATGCAACTACAGGAATTACTGTTATACCATGTTCTTTCCACATTTCTATGTATTTACCTGGATTCCCTGCACCTGTTGTTACTACTTTTACTCCTTCTTCACATACCATTTTAGCAACTTCATCTGCATTGTCACTTAAAAGCATTATGTTTACACCAAATGGTTTATCAGTAAGTTCCTTAGCTTTTCTAATTTCATCTCTTATATAATCTACAGGTGCATTTGCAGCAGCTATTATTCCAAGTCCTCCTGCATTTGAAACAGCAGATGCAAGTGAGCTGTCAGCTATCCATGCCATTGCTCCTTGGATAATTGGATATTTTATTCCTATTGTTTCACAAAGTCTAGATTTAATCATAATTTCCTCCTAATATTATATTACTTGTGCCATTCTATTAATATTGATCCGAAGGTTAAACCTCCACCAAAACCAACAAGTACTATTTTATCTCCATTATTTAAAAGACCTTTTTTATCCATTTCATCCAATGCAATTGGTATACTAGCAGCAGATGTGTTTCCATACTTATCTAAATTTACATAAAACTTTTTTTCATCTATTTTAAGCTTTTTAGCAACGAAATCAATTATCCTAAGATTTGCTTGATGAGGGATAATATATTTTATATCTTCAATAGTACATTTTGCATCATTTAAAACTTTATCTATAGCTTTAGGCATGACAGTAGTGGCAAATCTAAATATCTCTTTACCATTCATTGAAATGACTTGTTTTAATTTTTCTTTATCCTCTGTAAAAGGATTTTTCACTTCAACTGCAGGACAAGTTAAAAATCTTGCTTTTTCTCCATTTGATCCAGTAAAAATAGATACTATACTGTTTTCATTTGAAGCCTGTATAATTGCAGCTCCTGCTCCATCTCCAAATAAAACACAAGTTGTTCTATCTTCCCAATCAAGTATTTTTGACAATACCTCAGCTCCTATAACAAGTACTGTTTTTGCACTCCCTGTTTTAACGAACTGAGTTCCTATATTAAGTCCATATATAAATCCAGAACAAGCTGCTCCTATATCAAAACAAGTAGCATTTTTAGCACCTATTATACCTTGAACTAGACAAGCAGTAGACGGCGTAAATGAATCTGGAGAAGTTGTTGCAAGTATTATCATGTCAATATCAAGTGGATCAATACCTGCATCTTCTATAGCTTTTAAAGAAGCTTTAGCTGATAGGCTTGAAGTATCTTCACCTGTTGTTATTCTTCTTTCTTTTATACCTGTTCTAGTTGAAATCCATTCATCACTTGTATCAACTATCTCTGAAAGTTTAAAATTGTCTATTACATTACTGGGAGTATAACTGCCCATTCCTATTATTTTTACGTTATTCATTTAATCACTTTCCTCTAAGCCTTTTTTTATTTCTAATTTATATTTTTTCTAAAAAACATATTTAATTTATCAAGAGCCTTTAACATAACTTGTTCCTCTTCCTCTGTCATGTCTTCAATAGTAGCTCTTATCATATCTCTATGAAACCTTGAATGCATCCTATACGCAACTTTTCCTCGTTTCGTAAGAATTAGATTAACAGTCCTTCTGTCTTGCTCTCCCCTTTTTCTTTGAACATAGTTTTTTTTAACTAAATTCTTTATAGCCTTAGTGAGAGTTCCTACTGTAATGCCAAGATTCTTTGCTACCTGAGACATAGTTTTAGAATCGTACATACCAATAGCTTCAATGGTATGCATTTCTGTAATTGAAAGATCATTAAAAATACCTTTTTTCAATGTATTTTGCTCTATGGTCAAAATATCATTAAAAAGATCTACTAAAAGTTCATTCATAACATTTAGTGTACGTTTCAAAAAAACACCTCTTTTATAAATTTTATCAGATAATAAAAAAGGTAAAATTACATCTCATCTTTACATTCACTCATAATTTCATTTATAAGATCTTTTACTTTTACAATTTTTTTAATTCTGTACGCATTACTTCCTGTAAAGAGGAGTCCATCATCCACATTGCCCTTTACTGCATTTATTAATGCCTTAGATATACAATATGGAGTATCTTTAGGATTACATGGTTTTAAACAATTATAGCATCTGTCTATTTTCTGTTTTCCCTTTTTTACTTCTTCCATAAATTTATTCTTTATTGCTCTTCCTGGCATTCCAACTGGACTCACAACAATTTCAATATCATCCTCATTGCATTTTATATACTGTTCCTTATATTTTATATCTGCATCGCATTCTTCTGTTGCAATAAATCTAGTTGCTATTTGAACTCCTGATGCTCCTATTTTAAGCCACTTAGCCATATCTTTTCCGTCATAAACTCCGCCACCTACTACAATAGGTATTTTTTTATTATATTTTTCCTCATATGGTTTAATGGCTTCTGAAACATCCTTAAATATACTTGTAAGATCAATGTTTTTAATATCTTTGAGTTCTTCAAGGGAATATCCTAAATGTCCACCTGCTTTAGGTCCTTCAATTACAACAAGGTCAGGTATTCTATTATGCTTTCTATCCCACATTTTGCATATTACATGTGCTGCCTTACCAGAAGAAACAATAGGTGCAATCTTAGTGTTTGAACCTTCTACAAGTCCTGGAAGTGTCAATGGCAATCCAGCTCCAGATATAATAAGATCTATTCCTTCTTCTACTGCTATTTTTGCAGTAATGTCATAATTATTAACTGCTACCATTATATTAAGCCCTATAATACCATTAGGGCTAAGTTCTTTCGCTCTTCTTATATGTCTTCTAAGTGCTATATTATTAGCTTCCATAGGATCTTTATTAAAACTAGGTTCATCAAATCCAATTTGAACAGATGATATAACTCCAATTCCACCGCAATTTGCAACGCTTGCTGCAAGAGATGATCTTGATATTCCAACTCCCATTCCGCCTTGTATTATTGGAACTTCCGCTTTTAAATCTCCTATTACTAGAGGGGGTATCCTCATTTTAATCTCATCCTCTTCCTTTATTTTTTGATATATTGATTATCAAATATTTTGATAATCAAAGTATATATTTGTTTATAAATTTAGTCAAGTTAATTGGAATATTTTACTTTATATGTATTGTTTTTCAGTTAAGCAATTAGGTAATTATTATCTCCAATCTTTACTCAATAGTTTGACAATTTTATATTATAACCAATATTAAACTTATTAAAATATCATAATTATTTTTATTCACATGTTTGTCATAAAGCTGTAACAAACCCAAGTTACTATGTAATTAATTTATTAACGCAACTACTAAACCTGGGAGGAATTTATTATGAATAAAGCTTCAATTAAAAAATTGGTTACTTCTGTAATTATCGTTGTAGTAGTAGCTACTGGCAGTTACATTTTATATATCACAAAATTTAAGTCTAAAACTACATCTCAAAATAAGTTTATTACAGAAAAAGTAACAAAAGGCACGATGAATGTTACCGTTACAGGCACAGGTACAGTTTCATCAGCTTCTACAAAAGATATTGTAATACCAAATAACGGAGCTTTGGCAAATTTTTCAGTATCTACTGGAAGCATAATTACAAAGGGTACAACTATTGCAAATGTTGTAGCACCTAACCTAGCATCTCAAATAAATATTGATACACTTAAACTTAACCAGGCAAAACAACAGTTATCTCAAACCCAAAATCAAGGATCTTCACAAGTTCAAAACGATCAAGCAAAAATAACTGAATCACAGCAAAAGCTTTCAGAAGATTCAGCAAATGCTAAAACAAGTCAATCTACTATTGATAGTGACAACATAGCTGTTTCACAAGCTCAAAGTACTTTAAACAATGATACTAATACGCAAAATAATAATATTGCAAACCAAAATATAAATATTCAGCAAGCTCAAAACACTTTAAACAATGATCTTTCCACTCAAAGTAGTCAAACTATTGTTGCACCAATAAGCGGAACTTTTGAAAATGTTTCAAATCAAAATGGTGACACCGTTCAAAGTGGAAAAGTACTTGGAACAATTGAAGATTTGAGTAATCTACAGCTTCAAGTTCCTATAGACGAGCTTGACATTTCAAAGGTACAAGTTGGGCAAAGCGTTAGTATAAGTTTTGACGATATAAAAGGTAAAACTTTTACAGGTTCAGTAACAAGCATACCCGATAATGGAACAACATCAAATAATGTAACAACTTACAATGTACTAGTAAGTATAAATAATCCTTCTCAAATTAAACTGGGAATGAATGCTAATGTTACAATAAATGTTCAAAGCAAAGATAACGCTCTTATGGTGCCTTCAGAAGCCATACAAACTATAAACGGTAAAAAATATATACTTGAAGCAAATAGCTCTTCAAAACAAAATAGTTACTCAAGAAAAAATAGTTCTTCTAGCGGCAATGCCTCTAATTCTTCTGGAAAACTTGTTGAAGTTCAAACAGGTCTTACTAATCAAACTGATGTGGAAATCACAAGTGGCGCTGCAGATGGTCAATCTGTATTAGTAAAACTTCCAAATGTATCATCTACTACTTCAGGCAAGTCTGGTTCAGCTTCAGGTAAATCTGGATATGGTGGTGGCTCTAGTTTCTCAGGAGGAATGGGTGGCTCTGGATTTGGAGGTGGAAACAGATAATGAAAGACTCCAATATTATTGAAATAAAAAATTTAAACAAAATATACAAAATGGGCAGCGAAAATGTTTATGCTTTAAATGATGTTTCTCTTGAAATAAAGGAGGGTGAATTTGTTGCAATAGTTGGTCCCTCCGGCTCTGGCAAATCAACACTTATGAACATATTAGGATGTCTTGATACCCCAACTTCAGGCACTTACATCCTTGATGGAAGTGAAGTTGAATCTTTAAATGACAATGAGCTAGCTGAAATAAGGAATAAAAAAATAGGTTTTATATTTCAACGATATAACCTTCTTACAAAATTAAACATTTATGAAAATATAGAAATTCCTCTTTTGTATATGGGCTTAGACAATAAAGAAAGAGAAACAAGGATTAAAGAAGCCTTAAGCCAAGTTGGTCTGTCTAATAGACTTCACCATAAACCCAGTGAACTTTCTGGTGGTCAGCAGCAAAGAGTTGCTATTGCAAGAGCTCTTGCAACAAATCCTTCTGTAATAATGGCAGATGAACCAACAGGTGCTCTTGACAGTAAAACAGGTAAAGAAATTCTCGCTCTTTTGCAGACTCTTAATCAAAATGGAAGGACAATAATACTTATAACCCATGACCTTTCAATAGCAAAAGAAGCTCAAAGAAGAATTCAAATAAAAGACGGCCATATGATTTCAAATGGCGGAGGTGATACCATTGAATGCAATTCAGTTATTTAAGATGTCATTAAAATCTGTTGTTAGCAATAAGCTTCGTTCTTTCCTAACAATGCTTGGCATAATTATAGGTATTTCTTCAGTTATTATTTTAATATCAATAGGACAAGGTACTACAAAATCCGTACAAGATTCAATACAAAGTATGGGAACAAACCTTATAACTGTAAGCATAACTGGTGATAGAACTGTACAAATTTCAAATTCTGAACTAAATGCGCTTAAATCAAAACCCGGAATAAAAGATATCTCAAGGGTTTTAAGTTCCCAAAATGTAAATATATCCGGTAATGATCAAACTGCTACTACATCGCTTCAAGCAGTAGAGCCTAATTTTGAATCTATAAAAAACATGTCCACTCAAAGTGGCAGATTTATAAATCAAAATGATGTAGATAACAGATACTTATCTGCAGTAATAGGTACCGATGTAGCAACAGAACTTTTTAATAGCACAAATGTTGTTGGACAAGAAATCACTATTGATGGTATAGATTTTAATATAGTAGGAGTTTTAACGCCCATGGGATCAAGCTCTCAAGGTTCTGCTGATGACACTGTAATACTTCCTCTCTCTACAGCACAGAGAATTTTAAAAACAACACAGATAAAAAGCTTTTATGTTCAAGCGTCCAGTGAAAGCAGTGTAAACACAGCAATGTCATATTTGCAAATGTTCCTTGACAGTAAATATAGTTTACCAACAACTTCTTCAAGTACTGAGACAAATAAATACTTTAGAATATTCAGCCAAACAAGTTTACTTCAAACTGCAACTTCTACTACTAGCACTCTTACAAATGAACTTGCTGGAATTGCATGTATTTCACTTTTAGTTGGTGGAATTGGAATTATGAATATAATGCTTGTTTCTGTTATAGAACGTACGAGAGAGATTGGTATAAGAAAAGCTCTTGGTGCTAAAAGGCAGGCAATACTCATGCAATTTTTAATTGAAGCTACTGTTTTAAGTGGAACAGGTGGAATTTTAGGAGTATTAATCGGCATAATTGGCAGTAAAATTATTGAAGCTACAGGAACATCTATGCAGCTATCCAGCAGTGTAATACTTGCCTCTTTTGTATTTTCTGTAACTGTAGGTATAATATTCGGACTGTATCCTGCAAATAAAGCTTCAAAACTCAGCCCAATAGATGCACTAAGTGTTGAGTAAAAGAAAAAAATATCTTTAATTTTCTAACTATTTATTGATAATCAATTATACTATGTTGTATAATTATATTAGCAAATTTTAATAATTAATTCTTATCTAGAGAGGTGGAGGGACTGGCCCTATGAAACCCGACAACCAACACTTAAAAGGTGTATTGGTGTTAATTCCTGCAGAGTAAATTATTCTGACAGATAGGAAAATGGATTTTTCGAGAGTGTACGTTAAAGACTGTTTTTCCTATAAGAAAAGCAGTCTTTTTTGCTAAAAAAATTAAAGGATGGGTTGTAATGAAAATTAAAGATATGTATAGCAATAAAAAACCAGTTATTTCATTTGAAATATTTCCTCCAAAAAAAGATGGAAGTCTTCAAAGTATCTACAATACTATAGATGTTTTATCTGCTTTAAATCCCGATTTTATAAGTGTAACTTATGGTGCCGCCGGCTCCACTGACAGTAAGACCACTGAAATAGCATCAATTATTAAAAATAAGTACAACATTGAAGCCCTTGCTCATCTAACATGTATAACTTCATCAAAAGAAAATATAGATAAAACTTTAAACAACTTAAAATCAAATAACGTAAATAACGTTTTAGCTTTAAGAGGCGACATTCCAGCTGATTTTGATAAAAATTTTGCTTCATCTTATAAACATGCAAGTGATTTAATAAAACACATTAAATCTCAAAATACCTTCTCAATAGGTGCTGCTTGTTACCCAGAAGGTCACGTTGAAAGTAAAAGCATTGATGAAGATTTAGCAAATTTAAAGTTAAAAGTAGCAAATGGTGCAGAATTCCTAATAACTCAGTTGTTTTTCGACAATGATAGATATTATGATTTTAAAGATAAACTTATTTCTATGAATATAAACACACCTATATCCGTTGGTATTATGCCTGTAATAAATAAAAAGCAAATTATAAAAATAGCTTCTTTAAGTGGTGCTTATCTTCCTTCTAAATTTAAAAGATTACTTGATAAGTATGAATATAAACCTGAAGTGTTAAAAGAAGCTGCCATTGCCTACGCAACAGAGCAAATAATAGATCTTATATCTTCAGGTGCTGATGGCATACATATATATACTATGAATAAGCCTGAAATAGCTCAAAGTATCGTAAAAAACATATCTAATATAAGAGAATCATAGACAATGCTCAATTAACAATGATCAATGATCAATAAAAAATAAAGGCTATGAGAACATCTGTAGGTATGTGTAAATTAAAATAGATTAGATTAATTTTAACTGGCAATTCCTATAGTAATTTTTTAAATTTTAGGATAATACTAATACTGAGAATATATAAATTTTATATGCACGTTGCCTAATCAAACCTATTGTAAAAAAATAAGCACAGGTGTCTACTACTAATTTAATAGATACCTATGCTTATATTGTATAAAAAACCTTGTACGTTCCTTTTATGTTCTTTTATTTTTCATTGCCCTTTATTGATCATTGATCATTCGTACATTGTTCATTGTTATACTATTTGTATAATCGCTCTTCTTAAAAAATCCAAAGCTGAGTATGCTGCTCTATCTCTTATCTTCTGTCTATTTCCTGCAAAATTGAACTTCTTTGTTATAACTTTACCTTTTATATAAATACCCATATAAACAAGTCCTACTGGTTTTTCTGAACTTCCCCCTCCTGGACCTGCAAGTCCAGTTGTAGATACTCCTATATCCGTTCCTGAAGCTTTGGCAATTCCATAAGCCATCTCACCTGCACATTCGCTGCTTACAGCTCCAAACTTATTCAATGTATCTTTAGTTACACCAAGCATTCTCATCTTTGCACTGTTGCTATAAGTTACTGCCCCATCCATAAATACTTCTGAAATTCCTGGGTAATTTATTATTCTCCCTGCAAGAAGTCCACCTGTACATGATTCAGCAGTTGATATAGTAAGCTTATTCTCAATTAGCATTCTTGCAACTACGTCTTCCATAGTTTCATCGTTAACTCCATAAACATTTATATCATTTAGCACCTTACGTATTTCTTTTTCAACTGGTGCAATCATTTTCTCTGCTTCATCTTTTTCTTTACCCTTTGCTGTTATTCTAAGATGTACTTCATTGTCCTTTGCATAAGGAGCAACAGTAGGATTTTCTCTATCAAATATATACCCTATAGCACTATCTACAGAACTTTCCCCTATTCCTGAAACTCTTAAAACTTTTGACACAAGTACACCATTTTGAAATTTCTCAAGAAATGGGATTACACTTTCATCAAACATTGGTTTCATTTCTTTTGGTGGTCCTGGTAAAAGTATAACTATTTTATTGTCTTCCTGAATAATACATCCTGGTGCAGTTCCATTATCATTTTTTATAATAGTGCATCCTTCTGGAAAATAAGCTTGTTTTTTATTATTCTCAGTTGGTTTCCTATTTATATTTTTAAAATAAGTAAGCATTTTATCCATAGACTTTTGATCTAATATAAGCTTTTTATTAAAATATTCAGCTGCTATTTCCTTTGTTAAATCATCCTTTGTTGGTCCTAAACCCCCAGTGGTTATAACAACATCTGCTCTATTAACTGCCTCATGATATGCTTTTTTAAGCCTCTCAGGGTTATCCCCTACTACTGTCTGGTAATAAACATTAACTCCAATAGCTGCAAGTTCTCTTGCGATATATCTAGCATTTGTGTTAAGTATATCTCCAAGTAAAAGTTCTGTACCAACAGATAAAATTTCTGCTCTCATGAATCCACCCCATTTTCTAATAAATTAATACTTAGTTAATTATACCATACTCATATTTTAATATTATACATACATTACCTGCTTAATGGTTAACATAATTAAAGTTATCCTTTTGTAAATATATTTATTTATATATTAATTTATCCTCTACATTTTGTTATAATGTTATATGAAGTGTACTATATATTGCGTATTTATTTTAGAAAGGCGGTGATATATACGAGTACTTTCATGTTAAAAAACAGTTTGAAAAACTATACTCTCATCAGTAATATTTTTATAGATAAGTACATGCCCAAAGCTAGAGGCGAATACGTCAAAGTATATTTGCTTGGATTAAAATACTGTACCTCTGGAGAGCCTGGAGTAAAATCAGGTTTATTTGCTAGAACTTTGCACTTACTTGAAACCGATATTATGAATGCTTGGCATTATTGGAATGATGAAGGTGTTGTGAAATTAATTCCTATAGATAACGTAGGCAATTTTAATATAGACTTTTTAGATCTTGAAGAAGATTCAAGTGAAAAAAATGAAAATATGGATCTTTTAAAAGAACTGGACAATAATTCAATTAAGGATGTACTTCAAGATATTGAGAAATTACTTGCAAGGCCTCTCTCAACAAAAGAAATGCAAATGTATATAAGTTGGATTAATGATTTTAACTTTCCACCGGAACTTATTTTACTGTTAATTGAATACTGTGCTTCAAAAGGCAAAACCGATTATAGATATATTGAAAGAATAGCTATAAACTGGCAAGATAACAGCATATTAACCGTTGAGAAAGCACAACTTTATATTAAAAAGCACGAAGATAAATGGATAAAAATAAGAACGATTCTTAAATATCTTGGAATAAATGATAGTGATGTTTCAAAACCTGAAGAACAAATACTAGAAAAATGGATTAATTCTTACGGATTTTCTACTGAAATAATAAATAGAGCTTGCGACATAAGTTTTAACCGAATAAATAAAGCCGATTTTAAATACATGGATGCGATTTTAACAAACTGGTTTAAATCTGGGATAAAAACCATAAAAGACATTGACACAAAAGACTTAAAAAAGACCAGTTATAAAAAAACTGCTCAAAAAACTATCCCTAAAACCACTTTTAACAGCTACAAACAAAGATCCTATGATTATGACAAATTGGAGAAAAAATTATTAGGATGGGATGACAATGATTAAAAGTTACGCAAAAGAAATAACTACTATTTATGAAAATATAAGATCAA
Organism: Clostridium sp.; assembly: GCA_028692255.1. Lineage (GTDB taxonomy): Bacteria > Bacillota > Clostridia > Clostridiales > Clostridiaceae > Clostridium_I. The sequence goes on along the minus strand of JAQUXS010000001.1, from coordinate 72,156 downwards.
ATGAAAAAAAAGCATTAAAGGAAAGAAAAAGCGAAATTGAAGAAAAAATTCCTGAGGTCTTTAAAATTGAAAAAAAAATAGCCAGTTTATCTATAAGCATTGTTGTAAATGTTTTTAAAGACACTGAAAATAGAGCTTCTCATTTAAAAGAAATAAAAAAACAAATTACAGACTTAAGAGTAAAAAAATCTGAACTTCTAGTTTCAAAAGGCTATCCAGCAGATTACGTTTCAATGCATTACAGGTGCCCTAAATGTAAAGATACCGGATATATCGGTTCAAGGAAATGTACTTGTTACAAACAAAAACTTGTAACCTTATATTATAAAGATTCAGCTTTTAGCAATGTTCTTAAAGAAAATAATTTTGAAAGTTTTAAAATAGACTATTTTTCTTCACACAAAACTAATGATGCGCCTAAAAGCCCACGGAAGAACATGGAAGATAATATTATGCCACCTATAATGAACTATCTTAAAAACTTTTCTTCGATAAATACAAATTTGTTTTTCTATGGAGATTCTGGCACAGGAAAAACATTTTTATCTAGCTGCATTGCAAAAGATCTTTTAGATAGAGGATTCCTTATAGTATATAGAACTGCAGATGATTTAATTCAAGATTTCAAGAAAATTAAATTTGATAATGACTCATCTTTAGAAGATTTAATTTTAAATTGTGATTTACTTATTATTGATGACCTTGGCACCGAACAAATAACTTCTTTTTCATCAACAGAACTTTTTAATCTTTTAAACAAAAAACTTCTAAGAAATAAAAAAATGCTTGTTTCGTCAAACTGTGATTTTGATACCCTTTCAAGGTCATACTCTGAAAGAACCATTTCAAGATTATTTGGAAACTTTAAATTGTTTAAATTTTATGGTGAAGATATAAGAATAAAAAATAATTATAAAAAATAATTTCCTTATAATTTTTAAAAGTGCTGCTACATTAACATAAAATATTATGCTAGTGCGGCAGCACTTTTTATCCAACAAAAAATAGATATAAAAAAAACTTTCAAGAAAATCTTGAAAGTTTGGTGCTGGCAGAAGGACTTGAACCCTCAACCTACTGATTACAAGTCAGTTGCTCTACCAATTGAGCCATGCCAGCTTAAATATGGCGACTTGGAAGGGGATCGAACCCTCGACCTCCGGCGTGACAGGCCGGCACTCTAACCAGCTGAGCTACCAAGCCATATTTTATGGTGGGCACTACAGGGCTCGAACCTGTGACCCTCTGCTTGTAAGGCAGATGCTCTCCCAGCTGAGCTAAGCGCCCATAAAATATTGGTGACCCCTACGGGATTTGAACCCATGATACCACCGTGAAAGGGTGGTGTCTTAACCGCTTGACCAAGGGGCCTTGCTATTTATTTTTTCTCGGTCCTACGACCTGACAATAAATATAATACAAAAAAAAGTCCCTCATGTCAATAAAAACTTTTATAAATATCAATATTTTTTCTTTTTTATTGAATTATTTAGTTTTTAGCGGCATTTTTTAACTAAATATGGATACAATTCATATTTTATACTTTTATTCGGATTTAATTTTTTCATAATTTTTTGAATCCATATTCCATACAGCTTCAGGTTTATAATCTGGTTCTCTATTCAATACCTTTGATATAATATCAATACTTGGTCCTAAAATATTATTTATTGCAATTTCTCTACGTATGCATCCTTTTGTAAGAGCTTTTCTAACATCTACCTTAAGTATCGTTGATATTACAACGCTATTCTCTGAATCCTCTATTTCGTCTATAAATTTATCAGCAGCTTCAACACTTTTTATATCCCCTACTCTTATTACTTTAATTTCAGAGTCAAATTGACTAGCAGCCGCTTCCGCTATCTCCTTTGCACTTTCTCCAATAGAATCTGAAACAGCATAAATAGTAACCATTTTATTACCTCCCAATAATTTTATAATATTCCCAAAATAAACTCTCTAATGTTATAATAGCATTATTATTATAACATTCCAATGTTTATACTATATATGTTTTATATTTTTATATTCTCTATATAATATAAAAGATAGAACTTAAAATTAATTAATTATTCCTTATAGGAGGAGGTTTATATTTTGAATTATGACATTATTGTAATTGGTGCAGGTGCTTCAGGACTCATTTCAGCTATAACTGCAAAAGATTCTGGCAAAAATGTTGCTATAGTTGAATCCAATAATAGAGTTGGCAAAAAAATTCTTACTACAGGAAATGGACGTTGTAATATAACTAATAAACATATAGAACTTTCAAGATATCATAGTAAAAATAATAATTTTTTTAATTTTGCTCTAGAAAATTTTAGCTGCAAAGATACAGAATTATTTTTTAACTCTTTAGGTTTACCCCTTGTAACTCTTGAAGACGGTAAAATGTACCCAATGTCCCTTCAAGCCTCTTCAGTTCTTGATATAATGCGTCTTGCAATTGACGAAAGGGCAATACCTGTATATTTAGATAATAAAGTAAAAAAAATAGACTGTTGCAAAAATATTTTTAAAATATACACTAATAATGATGAACTTTTACAATGCGAAAAACTTATAATTGCCTGTGGAGGTAAATCAGCACCAGCTAGTGGCTCTGATGGATCAATATACTCAATTTTAAGTTCACTTGGTCATAAACTACTTAAGACATTTCCATCACTTGTACAGCTTAAATTAGACTATGACAAATTAAAATCAATTTCGGGAATAAAATTTGATGGCAATGCTTCAATTTCAGTAAATGATGATATTAAACAAAGTGAATACGGAGAAATCCTATTTACTAATTATGGCATATCAGGTCCTCCTATTTTACAGCTAAGTCGTATTGCAAGTACAAACGTTGAAAGTGGAAGTCATGTGAAAATAATTTTAGATATGATGCCTAAATATGACTCAGATAAGGTAAAAGCTTTTATTGAAAATCATCTTGGTACCTTTAGTTATAGAACAGTTTTTGATTCCTTTATAGGTATACTAAACAAAAAATTAATACCAACTTTCTTAAAAGAAGCTGGCATTGAAAACATACACAAACCCTGCTATGAACTTAGCTGGAAAGAAAGAAACAATATATTAAAACTTTTAAAGCACTGGGAATTCACTGTTACTGGCACAAATTCCTTTTCTAATGCTCAGGTTACTGCTGGTGGCATTGACACTAAATATGTAGATAGTTCAACTATGGAGTCCACTATAATAGATAATCTATACTTTTGTGGTGAGATTCTAGATGTGGATGGAGACTGCGGCGGTTTTAACCTACAGTGGGCATGGAGTTCTGGCCACCTTGCAGGTAAAAGTGCTGCATTAAATTAACTTATTTTTTATCCCAGATCATTTTTATAAGAGTAAGTTTTTCTCCCTCTGAGTTTAATATTCTGCTTATAGTTATATATTCACCTTCACTTTCTTTAATTTCAGAAAGTATTTTTACAATTTCACCATAAGCTGTTTCTTTTTCATAATTTACTTTTAATCTTTTTACCTTATAATTGTTAAGTATATTCTTAGGTACAGACTCAAGTGCCCAAGTTATATATTTAACATTGTTAACGTGATTATTTGTATCTATATCCGAATACCTAACTTCAAATTCTTTTACATATTTGGCGTCTTTAGGATCCTTGAGCTTTTCAAACTCAATTTCATCATTATCCTCAATTGTAAGTCCAAACTTTGTATACATTTCCTTGCTTACTCTTGTAGGTCTTCTCCTTTCCGTATCTATCAAAAACCATAGCGAATTTGCTGATGCTATTACTTCATCCTCTGAATTTAATATTTCATATTGCCTATACGCAAAAAATCTTTTTATAGAATACGGCTTTGTTCTAACCTTCAACTTTTCTGTAACCACTGGATATTTATTTATTTTGACATCCCATTTATAAATTACCCAGGCTATTTTATTTTTTAAAAGGTAATCTATACCTATATTTAATTTTTCAGCATGATTTACAGCATTATCTTCCAGATAATCCATTAGACTTGTAACAAATACCTTGCCATTCCTGTTAGCTTCATAGTGATGAACTTGATAATCACTTTCAAAAAAAGGCTCTTTCATGTTATTGCTCCTCTCTCACAAAAATTAATTATTACTTCACAAATTCTTTAACATATTTGTGATATTATAATGATATCATATTAAAGAATTCATTTAAATTGTAATGTAAAATTTTATATGTTACCAATTAGGAGGCGTGTTTTAGATTGAAAAGATCAGTGTTAGTTTTATTTACTATAATAATAGTTTTATGCGCCTTATATGCCATTTACTGGTTCTTCTACGCAGCTAAATAATATTTTTTACCAAAAAAATAAACTGCCGCACTATTTTTTAATGCGGCAGTCTCTTTTAAATTCTTCAATATAACTATTTATTTATTGCAGTTAATATATCATTAACATCAAGTCCATGAACCATTGCTGCTTCTTCTAATGTTTCCATCTGTGAAGCAGGGCATCCTACACAACCCATTCCAAAACTCATTAAAGTTTCAAATACATCTGGTTTTGCTTTTAAAATTTCCCCAATTGTCATAGTTTTTTCAAACTCCATAAATTCATACCTCATTTCCTTTTATAATTGTATTGTGATTATAACATATTAACAATTAAAATCACAACAAAAGTATTATATATTTATATTTCACCAACTACAATAGTTTGATCCCTCTTTGCTCCTACTGAAACCAATGAAATTTTTGTATCAGTTAACTCTTCTATTCTCTTTAGATATATTTTAGCGTTTTCTGGCAATTCATCATAAGTTCTAGCTTTTTCAACGCTATTATCCCAGCCCTCAAATTCTTCATATATTGGCTTACAAAGAGCTAAATCTTCAAGAGAAGCAGGTACATATTCTATTCTTTTTCCGTTTAAATCATACCCAACACACATTTTAACTTTTTTCATCCCTGCAAGTGTATCTATCTTAGTTACTGCAAAGCTTGTTATTCCTGAAACTCTAGCTGCTGATTTTAATATTACTACATCAAGCCATCCACATCTTCTAGCTCTTCCTGTTACTACACCATATTCATGTCCAGCATCTCTAATGTAGTCACCAACATCATCTAAAAGTTCTGTTGGGCATGGTCCCTTTCCAACTCTTGTGATATAAGCTTTTGCTATTCCAACCACACTGTTTACCATAGTTGGTCCTATTCCTGCACCAGTGCATACACCACCAGCTATAGTGCTTGATGATGTAACAAAAGGATACGTACCATAATCCACATCAAGAAGATTTCCCTGTGCACCTTCGAATAAAACATTTTTACCTTTTTTTATGTCATCATAAACCCTTACAGAAATATCTTCTACAAAAGGTCTTAATTTTTTAGCATATCCCATATATTCTTCATAAACAGCATTAAAATCTATAGTATCCATATTGTATATCTTTGAAAGAATTTCATTTTTATATTTAACATTGTTTAGAAGTTTTTCTTTAAAAACATTCTCATGCATAAGATCACATACTCTTATGCCGCTTCTTTCAGCTTTGTCTGTATAGCAAGGTCCAATTCCCTTTCCAGTAGTTCCAATATCATTTTTACCTCTTGTTTTCTCCTTAAGAGAATCAAATATTCTATGATATGGCATTATAAGATGTGCTCTATCACTTACCATAAGATTTTTTGGTGAAACTTCCACTCCAAGACCTTCTAAATATTCTATTTCTTCAAACATAGCCTTTGGATCTAATACAACGCCATTTCCTATAACATTAACCTTATCCTTATAAAGTATACCTGATGGTATTAGATGAAGCTTATACTGCTTATCTTTAACTTCTACTGTATGGCCTGCATTATTACCTCCTTGAAATCTTACAACGACATCTGCACTCTCTGCTAGATAATCAGTGATCTTTCCTTTACCTTCGTCTCCCCACTGTGCTCCTAAAACAACAAATGCTGACATAAAAACTCCTCGCTTTCTAAAATATACATATTATTTTTCTTTAACTATGTCTCTTGCAACAATCACTCCAGTTACAGATGCTTGCATAAGTCCTCTTGTAATTCCTGCTCCATCACCTATAGCATATAAACCTTGTATTTCAGTTTCAAATTTATTATTTGTTTCAAACTTGCTTGAATAAAATTTCACTTCAACTCCATATAAAAGAGTATTTTTACTATATAACCCAGGTGCTAATTTATCAAATGCTTTTAAAGCCTCTACAATAGAAGTAAGATGCCTTTGCGGAAGTACAAAGCTTAAATCTCCTGGGACTGCATCCTTTAAAGTCGGTACTGTTGTAGATTTCTTAAGCCTTGAATAGTCTGTCCTTCTACCATTAAGTAAATCTCCAAGTCTTTGGACCATTACGCCTCCACCTGTTAGCATGTTTCCAAGTTTTGCAATATATTCACCATAATCAATAGGCTGGTTAAATGGTTCTGTAAAAGTTGTAGATACAAGCATAGCAAAATTCGTATTATTAGTTCTAAGCTCTTTTTCAGAATAACTATGTCCATTCACTACTGCCATACCACCATCATAATGTTCCTGTGAAACAACTCCGCCTGGATTCATACAAAATGTTCTAACTTTATTATCAAATGTATCAGAATAATATACAAGTTTAGCCTCATATAAATCTTTTGTAAGATGATCCATTATAGAATTTGGTACCTCTACTCTAACACCTATATCTACTGCATTATTTGTAGTTTTTATATTTAATTTTTTTGCTTCTTTTGAAAACCACTCAGCGCCACCTCTTCCAGGTGCCACAATAACTTTATTAGCTTTCACAGTAAATTCTTTTCCCTTATTTTTAAGCGTCACACCTTTTACTTTTTTATCCTCTGATATTACATTTATAACTTCTGTAAGTTCTTCAAATTCGGTATTTGTTTCATTAATTAAATGCAAATACATTTTCTTTAATACATCATAGGCAAGTTCAGTTCCTAGATGTCTTACAGGACAAGCAATTAAACGTATATTATGTTTACTTGCTTCATATTTTATATCTTCAACTCTTTCAGTATTAAGTCCATAAACTGTTTTATTTGCTCCAAAGCTTATATATATATCATCACAATAATTAACTAATTTTTGAGCTTCTTCTTCTGAGTAATAATCAAGTATTCTCCCACCAACTTCTGGACTTAATGATAATTTTCCATCAGAGAAGGCGCCTGCTCCAGACCATCCAAATGTTATTGAACATGGATTACAATGCACGCATTTACCTGTTTTTCTTGCTGGACAAGTTCTTTTTTCAATGCCTCGTCCTTTATCTACTATTAATATACTTAGTTCTGGTCTAAGTTTTGTTAATTCTAATGCAGTAAAAATACCTGCTGGGCCTGCTCCTACTATTAAAACATCGTAGTTATTTTTCACATTACATCCCTCCTTTAACATATTATCAAAGCAAAATAAACTAGTCAACAAATTAAGCGAATATTATTATTAATATTTTTTTTAAGGTTCGTGTATTCATCTTTTAATCCTTGTTAATAATAAACTGTACACCTAACTTTAAATAATATATAATATAATACACAAAATTATAAATAATTATAAATATTTATAATTTATATTATCTGTGGAATACTTATAATAGTATACTTCTAACGGGGGTGCTAAATTGAACATACCAAATTTTCTTACATTTATAAGATTACTTTTCGTTCCTTTATTTGCAATATGCTTTTTTCTAGACAACGCACATAGCCTTCAAATTTCATCTTTAGTTTTTTTCACAGCAGGTGTAACAGACATATTAGATGGCTATATAGCTAGAAAATATAATTTAATTACAAAGACTGGTATTGTTCTTGACCCACTGGCAGATAAACTAATGCTTTTAACTGTACTTTTGTGTCTGTCTTTAAAATTATACATACCACTTTGGATATTTTTAATAATTCTAGCAAAGGAATTATCAATGATTTTGTTTGGTATTTATCTATATCGCAGTAATATTATTATACCTTCAAATATATTTGGTAAAATATCATCATTTCTATTCTTTTTTTCTATTCTTTTTTTTGCATACAACAATTATGTTGGTAAAATATTAATTTATATCTCAATAATAAGTGCTATTATAGCCTTTATAAATTACATAATCGTTTATTCTAAAAAAGTTAGAAAAATTGTTCCTAAAATGAAATAAAAGGGACTGTCGCATTAACATAATAAAATCAAATGTTAGTGTGACAGTCCCTTATATTAAATCATTTTATCTGGCTTTTTTAAAATTATTTGAAGTATCTATTTAATAATCCTTGGAATCCCTTACCATGACGTGCTTCATCTTTGCACATTTCATGAACTGTATCATGGATAGCATCGTAGTTAAGCTTTTTAGCAAGTGTAGCTAAATCTTTTTTACCTTTAGTAGCGCCGTATTCTGCTGCAACTCTGAGTTCAAGATTCTGCTTAGTACTATCTGTAACAACTTCTCCAAGAAGTTCTGCAAATTTTGATGCATGCTCTGCTTCTTCAAATGCAACTGTTTTAAAGAATTGACCAACTTCTGGATATCCTTCTCTAATTGCTTGACGGCTCATTGCTAAATACATACCAACTTCTGAACATTCACCAGTGAAATTAGCCTTTAATCCTTCAACTACTTTTGAGTCAACACCTTTAGCAACTCCAACTCTATGTTCATCTGCCCATTCTAAGTTTTCATCAGTTTTTTCTACGAATTTATCTTTTCCTGCTCCACATATTGGACATTTTTCTGGTGCTTCTTCCCCTACATAAACATATCCACATACACTACACACAAAATTTTTCATAATAACATTCCTCCCGATAATAATTTTTTTATTTTATTTGCGATCTTTATTTTAGTAATCTTTTGTTTGTCTTTCAACAATTATTATTATATAACATTAACTATTAATAATCAAGTGCTTTTCTCTCTTTTTTTTAATTTTCGGAATATAATATATTTTTGTCGAAAGGATATTAACATTTTATAACATTTGAGTATTCTTTTATAACATTTTGTTATATTTTTATATTTGCATTAAAAAACTATTGACTTTTTATGTAATCATTGGTATCATTTAAACATATTAAAGGTCGATTTTTGTAAATTTATAAATATGGAGGTTATGTGATATGAAATCAACAGGTGTTGTAAGAAAAGTAGATGAACTTGGAAGAATTGTTATTCCTATAGAATTAAGAAGAACTTTGGATATAGCTGAAAAAGATGCTCTTGAAATTTATGTAGACGGTGAACATATTATATTAAAGAAATATCAACCAGCTTGTATATTCTGTGGAGATGCAAGTAACGTAGTAAATTACAAAGGAAAAAATATATGTAAAAGCTGTTTAGCTGAACTTAAAAGTGAATAGTTTTACTTTATAACATTTAATACTGAATGGTTAATTTCCATTCAGTATTTTTTTATTCAAAATATCTTTGTATCCATACATTTTTATATCTATAAGTTTTGTTATATAATTTAAACTAATTTATAAAAAGGGGTGGCTTTATACATGGATAATTCAAGACAAAATATTACTTTGCAAAATCTTATTCAAATGGCTCTTATAGCTGCATTAGTATTTGTAGCAACTTATATTATTAAAATACCTTCTCCATCGGGTACTGGATATGTAAATGTTGGAGATAGTATGGTTTTTGCAGCAGCAATAATACTTGGGGGTAAAAAAGGTGCTTTAGCTGCTGGTCTTGGTGGTTTTTTATCTGATTTTCTTGGTGGATACTTAATATATTCTCCATTTACTTTAGTTATAAAAGCTGTAATGGCACTTATTGCTAGCGCTATTTATTACAAATGGAGTAAAAATAATAATAAATTTATTATGTATATTATAGCCTTTATATCTGCTGGCATTTGGGAAGTTATAGCTTATTTTGGTGCCGGAATAATAGTATATTTACTTACAGTTTCATCAAATCTAACAGTTGCAATTACAAGATCAGTCCTTGATGTACCTGGTAACATATCTCAATTTGCAGTGGGTATTGTACTAGCAGTTCCTATTGTTTTAATTTTAGACAAAAGTGGACTAATAAAAAGATTATAGAAATAACATTATTTATATAATTGATCGCCCTTTATATACATTGATAATTTTAAATGTATATAAAGGGCGATACTTTTTTTCATCATATATTTAGTAAACGATATATTAAACGATATTAAAGATATAATAAAATATCAAAAAGGAGGCATATTATATGAGCATTAAATTAAAAGCTCTTTTGATCTCTTTTATAAGTTTTTTGTTTGTTACTGCTTTTACATTTATAATGTTTGATTTTTCTATATTTAATTATTCGCATAAAATGGAAACAAATACTTTTAATAAGAATTATGGATCATTTAATCAGATTATTAATCATGAAACAAATGGATTAAAACAAACATCTTCAGATTGGTCAATTTGGGACAGCACTTATAATTTTATACTTTCTAGTAATCAACAATATATAGATGATAATCTTGGTAAAGGCACATTGAATCAATTAAATTTAAATTTTATGTTTTTTCTAAATAAAAATAATAATTTGATTAATAGTACTACCAATTTAGATACTACTATTAAAAATAATCTTTTAAACAATTTCTATACTAACAAAAATTTTTTTAAGAATAATAATACCAATATTGTAAATGTTGGTATATTAAAGATTAAAGGTAAAATTTTTCTCATTGCAGTTTCACCTATAACAACAAGCAATGGTAAAGCTAAAAGTGTAGGTAATCTCATAATAGGACGTTATATCGATAAATCATTAATAAGTTATATGAATTCTATAACTCAATCCAATTTTGAAATCAAAGGAATTGATTCTTCATATAATAACAAAACAACAAAAGGCAAAAATTTCGTTACAGAGTATAGAACTATTAAAGATATAAATGGAAACATGTCTTTAATAGTTTCAAATACAATCTCTACAAATGGATATACTTTAGAAAATACATATTTAAGAAATTTTATTATTATTTTTTCACTTTTATTGACTATATTCTTTATTACTATATTATTGATTCTAAATAAACTTATTTTAAAACCAATTAATTCCATGAATACTTTTGTTCATAATTTATCTAAGACTGGTAGCCTAAAAAATCGTATAGAAGTTACTGGTAATGATGAACTGTCAAATTTAGCCAAGTCAACAAATAAATTTCTTTCCCTATTAGATTTTCAACATAAAGACATGTTAAATTCAAACTACTATGACAATCTCACTGTACTAAAAAATAAATTTTACATTGAAAAAGAACTTAATAAATTAGATAAAAAGAAGAATATAATTTATGATTTGCTGTTTGTTGATATAGATGGCTTAAAATATGTAAACATCGCTTTTAATCGTAAAAAAGGAAATTTACTAATTTGTAAAACAAGTAATATATTAAGTGATTCCTGTGCCGAAGATGATATTGCTGCAAGAATAATAGGAGGACAATTTATAATAATTACTATAGAAAAAGATAAAGAATATTTATTAAATCTAATAAACACTATAAAAAGTAGTTACCTAAAAATTACTGATTTCAATTTTGATATAAGTTTATCTTTTGGAAGTGCTAGAAGAGAGAATTGTGAAACTTCAGACTTGATAATAAATGCAGCTGAACAAAGGTTATACCGAGAAAAACTTGTAAAAGTAAATAGCTCTAAAAATGCAACCTTAATATCTCTACTAAAAACTTTATACGAAAAACACAGCGATACAGAAGCTCACACAGAAAGAGTAAAAAAATTAAGCACTGCATTAGGAAAATCTCTTAATCTATCTAATGACAAATTGTATGAATTGGAATTATTAAGTTCACTTCACGACATAGGCAAAATTGGTATACCTGATACTATATTATCAAAACCTGGTAAATTAAATGATGAAGAATGGAAAATGATGAAGCAACATACTGAAATAGGTTATAGAATAGCTATGGCAACACCTGAGCTTAGATATATAGCTAATGAAATTCTATGCCATCATGAAAAATTTGATGGGACAGGCTATCCAAATGGCTTAAAAGGAAATGAAATACCGATTTTATCACGAATAATAAATGTAATGGATTCTTTTGACGTAATGACTCATAAAAGAGCATATAAAGATGCTATGAATTTAGATTATGCCATAAATGAATTAAAACGATGTTCCGGAACTCAATTTGACCCTAAAATAGTAAATGCATTTCTAAAGATCCTTAAAAACGACGAAGATATCTAAAATTAAAGCCCACAAAACTTTGACTTAACCTTTGCAAAATTTTATGGGCTGTTTTTATAAAAATTTTAAACTAATTTACTTCTTCGTTCCATTACAACAACATCATGCCATATTCCGTTATCCATTTTACCTAGCTTTTCTCTTATTCCTACTTCCCTAAACCCGCATTTCTTATGCAGTTCAATACTTTGTATATTATCTTCTATAATAAGAGATTCTAATGTCCAGAATCCTTTTTTCTCTGATTCAATAATCATCTTCTTTAGAAGACTCTGACCTATCCCCATTTTCCTATAGTTTTCATCAATGTATATACTAACTTCTGCAACTCCTCTATATGCACACATATTAGAAGTAGGACTTAATGCAACCCAACCAATAACATGCTTATTTTCATTTTTTGCAACAAACCTGCACTCTTTAATATGTTCACTATCCCACTTTTCAAATTTTGGGACTTCTGAATTAAAAGTTGCTATTTTAGTTTTTATTCCTTGAAGATATATTTGTCCCACTTCATCCCAATCTTCACATTTCATGTTATCAATTTTATATTCCATTACAATTTCACCTTCCAATTATATGTATTAGTAACATTATACCAATATATAAACCGCTATTATTTAAAATATGCTATTAATCTTGCAATAACATAAAATATTGCTCCTATTATTGCTACAAAAAATCCAATTGGCCACCCTGACAAATAAGCCAGAATAAGTGAGCTCCAAACAATAATAAGGGACAGAACAATAGATAAAAACATAACTTTTTTAGGATTACTTGTAATATAAATACTTGCTGCCGTTGGTGCAACTAACAAACTAAAACTTAAAAGTGCACCTACTATAGGTACAGTTATAGCACAAACAACACCGACTAAAACCAAGAAACACATCTGAAAAAATGATGTTGAAACTCCTCTAGCTTCTGCTATTTCTTTTGATAAAGACGTTAGTACTAGCGGTCTATATAAAAACAAAAGAACAAAAATGCAAATTGTGCCAAGAACTACAGTTTCAATTGCTTGATTAAAACTTACGCCTACAATTTGACCAAATAGAAGAACATAAGCACCCATTGCATACTTATCAGTAAGCCCTAGAAAAAGTGCTCCAACTCCAAGTGCTGCAACTAAAATAAGAGCAGTAGTAACATCATTTTTTTCTTTTTTTGAAAGATAACCAATTAGTAGAGCTCCAAGCACAGAAAAAGTTAGGAGTCCATACATAGGATCAAATTGCCATAAAACAGCACCTGCCCCACCTGCAAACCCAGCTTGAGGTAATGCATGTGCAGCAAAAACAGAACGTCTAATAACCACAAAAAAACCTACAAAGGCACATATAATAGCTACCATAGTTCCACTAATCCATGCATTGATCATAAATGAATCTGTAAACATTCCTAAGCTAAGCATCATAAGCCACCTTTCTGTTTTTAAGGATTCGTCCTACTAACCTTGAAATCAAATAGAAAATAAGAACTAGAATAGAAACAAAGAAACTTACCGTCCATCCTTTTCCATAAGGAGGCCATTTGTAACTGTCATAAGAAAGTATAATTCCAATCCACATTGATGCTATTCCAATAAGTGCAGCCCACAACATGGTCCATCTAATTTTATCTGTAAAATGAAGTGCTGCTGCTGCCGGTCCAATTAATAGTGCGGTACTCAAAAGTGACCCTGTAATAAGAGAACATTCCTCAACTATAAGTGCTAATACTATAATAAATATAATATTAATCGTTCGTACTGATACTCCTCTAGTGCTTGCAAGTTCAGGATCAATTGAACTTAATAAAAGAGGTCTATAAATTAAAGCTATTATAATTGCAGACATAGTTGTTAAAAGCACTACTATTTTAACAGTAGAATGTCCTACAACAAAAATTGATCCAAATAAAATGAGCATAGGTGCAGAAGCTTTTCCTGTAAAATGTGTATCCAAATATAAAAATAATGATTGAAGTCCAAGTGCAATAGAAAGTATAATTCCTGTAGATAAATCTCTTTCTCTAGCTCGATTCCCTAAAAACTCCATAGCCACCGCTGCAAAAACTCCAAAACTCAAAAATCCCCACAGTGTATTAAATCCCATCAAAAATGAGATAGATGCACCTGCCCCTCCAAAATCTGAAATTGCATGTCCTGCAAAAGACTGACTTCTCATTACTACAAACACACCAATAACCCCAGACATAGCGGCAACAATACTGCCAAGTACCAAGGCATTAATTACTTCTTCACTTTGAAAAAAGCCTTGTGCAAATAAAGCTTCTAATATATGTGTCATTTTGTAACCTCCGATGCGTGGCAATGATCTTCTAATGGAAATCCTTCTGCCATAGAGTTTTGACCTCCTACAACCATAATCCTTCCATTTACATGAAGAACCTGTACCGGATAACCATATAGCTTAGTTAAAACATCATCTTTAAAGACATCATCTGTTGTTCCCATTACAGCTTTTCCTTGTGCCAAATATAATACTTTATCCATCACTCCTAAAAGTGGGTTCATATCGTGTGCTACTAATATAACAGCTACTTTTCTTTCCCTTGCTATACGTGAAACTAATTTCACAACTTCATAGGCACTTTTAATATCAAGATTAGACAGTGGCTCATCTAATAAAAGTATTTTAGGATCCGTTAAAAGAGCCTGTGCTATAAAAAGTCTCTGCTGCTCTCCACCAGACAGCTTTCCAACTGGTGAATCAGCAAATTTTTCTGCATCTACTGCCTTTAATATTTCATCTACACGTCTTTTCTTTTCCTTACTTGGAAAGGGTATTCCAAATTTATGTCCATCTAGTCCAAGTGAAACAAGATCTCTACCCCTTAATGGAATATTATCATCTAAAAATACTTTCTGAGGAACATATCCTATACTTCTATTTCCTTTTTTAATTTTTTTCCCAAACATATTTACAAAACCTTTATCAGCAGGTAAAAGTCCTAAAATAACTTTAAGAAGAGTAGATTTTCCAGCCCCATTTGAACCAATAAGCCCTACAAATTCTCCCTCATTAATTTTAAAATTAACATCCTTAAGTACATATCTATTATCAAACTTTACACATATATTTTCAGTGGATAATACATTATTATTTTCTTTCATCATGATATCTTTTCCGTTGAAGTTCCATTTTTTATTGCTTTTAAAATATTATTTGTCTCTTCTTCCATCCATTTTGCATAATTGTAGTTTGGTGGCATTGTCTCATAAACGCCAACTACAGGTATATTGTTCTTCTTAGCAAGTTTCATTAAATTTGTTGTAGCGTCATCAATTGCCTGCTGATTATAAACAAATACTTTTACTTCTTTGTTTTTCAAAAGATTTTCCTGTATTTGAACATTTTGTGGTGAAGGATCCGTTCCATTCATAACTGATGCTTGAAATCCCCATGGAGTTTTAACATTGAGATTCGCAGCTTCAAGTAAATAATCAGCTACTGGTTCTGTCACTGCAACTCCTGTACCTTTGTAGGCCTGTGAAAGTTTATTTAAATCATCATTCCAAAGTTTTAGTGAATTGTCAAAAGTCTTTAATCTATTTTTAAAATATTGTTTTTGGCTTGGCATTTGACTTTCTAGATTTTTCTCAACAAGTCCTGCAACCTTTTCCATAGTACCTGGTTTGTACCATAGATGAGGATTAGATGTATTTTTAGAATATCCAAGAGCTTTTGAAACATCTATAACTTTTCTCTTTGAATTTGGTGAGCTTGACTGAAGCTTATCCATAAAATCGTCTTATCCAAGACCATTTTGCACAACTAAAGTTGCTTTTCCAACTGCAGATGCATCTTTTGTATTAGCCTCATAAGAATGCGGGTCTGTACTTGGATTGCTCATAATGGAAGTAACAGAAACATACTTTCCTCCAATTTGACTAACAACATCTGCGTATTCATTTTCAGCACCTACTGCATATATAAGCTTATCTGATGAACTGCCTGCTGCTTGTGGACTGCACGCAGTTACAGCCATGATTATAGTGATAGAAAGCATTGCAAATAGTAATTTTTTCTTTCTCTTTTTATTCAACCTTAATAATTTCATTATTTCACCCCTTAACATGTAAATGCAACTAACTTGCATTTACATTTAGTGTACATCTTCATTTTTTATTTGTCAACAAAACAAAAAATCAGGACCGCTGCACTATTTTGTGCAGCAGTCCTATACTCTTTAATCATTAACAACCCTTTGATTTAAAATAACTATCATTTAACGTAACAAAGTTGTATCCTTCTTTTTTTAATTTTGGTAAAACAAAATTTAACGCCTTAATAGTTCTTTCTGGAGCATTTTTAGCACCTCTTCCATCATGCAGCAGTATTATATCTCCAGGTCTTACATTATTAATAAGTCTATCTTTTATATAATCTGCAGTTACCCATCTGCTCCAGTCTCTTGCATATTTAGACCAAAGTACAACTCTAATATTATTTACCTTAGCACAATAAAATGTGAATGGATTGAATATGCCCCAGGGAGGCCTGAATAATTTAACTTTCAATCCAAGGTGCTGCATAATATTTAAGGACTTTGAAAAATCTTTTTTTGTTTTAATAGGCATCTTAAAAATATCATTATCATGTTCTAATGAATGTAGCCCTATACAATGCCCATCTTCTTTGATACGTTTTATTATATATGGATATTCCTCAGCCTTCTCAGCAAGCACAAAAAATGTGCATTTTATATTATTTTTTTTGAGCAAATCAAGAAGTCTAACAGTATATCTCGGATCAGGTCCATCATCAAATGTAAGTGCAATTGCTTTCTTATTACTAGGGATTTTCTTAAGTATATTCTTTGAAAATTTACGATAGTATAGATTGGGAATTGCAGTATAACTTAATATAACAACAAAGATAAATAATTTCATTTTGTCTCCTATTTTAGTATATATTTATATTATACCACACCATAAATTTATATTAATTTATTTTCCATTTTTATGTAAATTCTTTCTACTCCATCTCTAAAAAATTTATTATATAAAATATTAGTTATAAAAACCAGTACATACCCTCCAATTACATCTGCAGGATAATGGTTTCCAACATACACTCTTGAAAAACCTACAATTAAAGATAATGTTACCATTATAGTTCTAAGTAATTTATTGTATCTGCCCACTCCTAAAGCAACACTCATGGTTCCTGTTGCATGATCACTTGGAAATGATGCATTAGCCTTATGTGCTACAAGAAGGTTAACTTTATGATCTACAAATGGTCTATTTACGTAATAAACTTTTCCTATTAAAAAGTTTATAAATAAGTTGATACCAGCAAATACAGCTGTACTCACAGCCACTTTCCTATATTGCTGTTTTTTATTGATAATTCCTGAAATAAAAATAAATACTATAACTGCCATAAATATAAGTGGTCCATATTTTGAAAAGAAAATCATTGTTTTATCCAAAATGGAACTTTTGTGTGCTAAATCGTTTATCATTCTAAAAACTTGTAAATTCATCTTATGTTATCTCTCTTTCTGAAATCTTTTAGATTAAAATGTTATTTTATTGAATACATCTATCAATTTTACTAATTTTTTAATATTTAATCAATATTTCATTCTATTTTTTTAATTTTATTAAATATGTGGATAACAAATCTACTTACTATTATCCCTAAAATTATTCCTACTATAACATCTGTAGGATAATGAACATACAAATATAACCTTGAAAAAGCTATCACTAAGGCTAATACATAAAACACAACTGCATATTTCTTCAAATACTTTGAAATCACCCCTGCTGCTGCAAAAGATGACATAGCATGACCTGAAGGAAATGAATAAGATGTTGGCTTTTTTATAATCATATCCACCTGTGGAATATAAAAGCATGGCCTTGGCCGCTTAACTAAATTCTTTAATATTACTTCACCTAAAATTGTACTTAAAAGTAATGCTGCTAAAACCATAACCCCTACTTTCCTATATCTTTTACTTATAATAAGTGCTATAGCAATTACAACCCATGCAATAGCCATATTTCCTAAATCAGTACTCATAATCATAATCTTATCCGCAATATAACCATGCATATTATTTTTAATACTAATTAAAATTAAATTATCAAATTGTTGTATTAATTGAATCATTTTTCGCCCCACTATCATTTAACACCTATAAATCATTTCATTATATAACAACTCATATTGTTTGTAAAAATAAGCATTTTAATTTATATATTTATATTATCCACTTAAATATTAAATTTACATTAAAATAATACCAGCAGAATTTTTCTACTGGCATTATTCTTAAATTATATTAATTTAAAATTGTGTTATACCTGATAAATCATATAATTTAGCAGAACTCATGTTATTTCTAGTTTTTTTATTATTAGATATTTTTAATGTAGATGAATCATTCCACTGATTATCTGGAACTAGTTTTCCATTTGACTTAACCCAATTCATAATATCATTATTTGGATTTTCTTTATTTTGTCCCCCTATTATGCCTGTGCCACTGTTTACTATTACATATCTCAACTCACCTTTAGAAACTACTTGTTTAAACTCTTCAAGTGTAATTATTTTATCTGATCCACTGAACCCACCAATAGTCATAACCGGCTGACCTGTTTTTAGTATAAGGTCAGATGCATAATTCATTGCTGATGGTACTGCCACTAAATATTTTTTATTCTTCTTATTCTTTTGCAAAAATTGTATTAGTTTTTCATTGCTGCTATTATTAAAACTCCTATTCTCTTTACTTGAAGCAAGTTCTAGTCCTGCAGATGGGCTGCTTGAGTTCATTGGATAAAAGAGTGTAGCAAATGACCAAACTGTAGGTGCTGTTAATATTCCAATAAATGCTGCAGCCACAAATACTGTGTTTAATTTTCTTGCTGACTTTTTACCTAACTCAAAATTATTATTTTTTCCAAAAACAATTCTTATAATAAGAGATATTGATGCTCCTATACATAATACTACTGTTACTACAAATGTGATTTTATAATCATAAGACTTTTTATAATTATAATAAAGCATAGACATTTCAACGATACCATTTATAACAAATGCAAAAGGCAAAATCCACTTTTTCCATTCGCCTTTACTATAAAGCTTCCACATAGCATCTAGCCCAATTCCTGTAAGTGCTGCAATAGCTGGTGCCATTGTAGTTAAATAATAAGTATGAGTTATATTTTTTGAAAAACTGAAGTATATAAATTCAGGAATCAGCCATGTAACCCATAATAAAAGATCCAATTTTCTCTTATTATTAAATGGCAGCTTAAACTTTTCCTCTACTGCAGCTACTATAAATCCTATTATAGCAAAAGGTAATAGCCAGGATATTTGGTCGGACAAATTATTATAGTAAAATAGCCTTGCAATTCCTGTGTTTGAATTATTTTGCATTTTATACTGATTATTATTTTTATTATTTTGAGTTTTTCTGTACTTATTATAACTATTATTTTGTAATATATTTAAATTCTTTTTATTTGTTTTATTCTTACCGCCTCTACTTATATATTTGCTTCCTATGCCTACTCTTTGTAATCCATTATGACCTACTATTAATTCCATAACCGAGTTATTAGTACTGCTCCCAATAAAAGGCCTATCACTTGATGGCACAAGATCTACCACTATTGCCCATGACAACGATACTCCAAGAAGAACTACCAATCCTATAATAAGATGTTTTGTTTTCTTTTTATACGACAATGCAGATGAAAAGAAATATGTTATAAAAACTGCTGGTGCCACCATGTATGCCTCTACCATTTTTATATTAAATCCTATACCTATTAACACTATACTTAATATAAGATATTTTAACTTTCCTTTTTCAGCTGCATATGAAATAGCTAAACATGCCATTAGTAATGATAAAACAAGTAAATTATCTATTGTATTATTTCTACTTGCTGCTACAAAAATTGGAGTTACTGCAAGGCATAATGCTGAAACTAATCCTGCTAAATTTCCAAATGATCTCTTCACAATGTAATATATAAGCCAAACTGATATAACCCCTGCAAGCGCCTGTGGCAAAATGACACTCCACCCGCTAAAACCAAATATTTTTGCAGATATAGTCTGAAGCCAAAAACCTATTGGTGGTTTATCAATAGTTACAAAACCTGATGGATCAGAAGACACAAAGAAGAAATTTTTTAAGTTCATCATCATACTTTTTACTCCTGCTGAGTAATATGTATTGGCATTCCCCTCTATACCTAAATTAGCAAAATTCAATACTGCAGATAATATTAAAATTAAATATATCCCTAAGTTTTCTTTTGATAATTTGATTTTATCTTTCATTCTATTACCACCTAATTTATTATTTTTTTCATCTGGTTTTTATAAATTACAGTTTTCCCCAAATGAATAATACTTAAGCTAATATTAATTAACTTAAGTGGCATTTACATGTATTATTTATGAATAATGTATTAATAGCAGATTTAAAAAATGCAGGACCAATTATAAAGCATTGATCCTGCATTTTAACTCTTTTCAATAAATGATTAACATAAGCAATATATTTTTTACATAAATTGATTTGGTAAAATAATTTTCCCTAATTCCTTATTTCCACTATAGTCAATTGGAATATCAACAACTACTGGTCCATCCACTTTAAATGCTTTTTTTAAAACTTTCTCAAGTTCCTCAGGCTTTTCCACTTTTAATCCTTTAGCTCCAAAAGCTTTAGCATATGAAGCAAAATCAACTGGCCCAAATTCTACTCCTGAACTTCTATTATATTTCATCTCTTCTTGAAACTCTACCATATTATATTTGCCATCATTCCAAATAATATGGACAATGTTCAATTTAAGTCTAACCGCTGTCTCAAGTTCCTGTGCAGAGAATAAAAATCCCCCATCTCCAGAAACAGAAACGATTTTTGTATTAGGTCTTACTAATGCTGCTCCAATGGCCCAAGGCAGTGCTACTCCAAGAGTCTGCATGCCATTACTAAAAAGTAAATGTCTTGGCTCATATGAGCGAAAATGCCTTGCCATCCAAATATAATGGCTTCCAACATCAACTGCAACGGTCATTTCATCTGTTACCAAGTCTTGTAAAACAGAAATAACTTCCAGTGGATGTGACCTCTCATTGTCTTTATTTTCTGGTGGTATATCTCTTTTTTCTAATTTTTCTCTAAGACTTCCTAAATATTTTTTAGAATCAGTTGAAACTGTAAAATTATCTAAGTAAGGCGAAATAGAACCTAAAGTCTGTGCTATATCACCTATTAGTTCTTTTTGGGGTTGAAAATAAGTATCAATTTCACTTATCTTACTATCTATTACAACTATATTGGCATCTTTATCGCCATTCCAATTTCTAGCCTCATATTCAATAGGATCATATCCAATTGCAATTATTAAATCACTGTGTTTTAATAATATATCCCCTGGCTGATTGCTAAACAATCCAATCCTTCCAAAAAAATGTTTTTCTAATCCCCTTGAAATTACACCAGCTGCCTGAAATGTTTCCACTACAGGTATATCATTATTAGCTATAAGTTTTCGAAGAGCTCTTGTTACACTCTTCGTTGAAGACCTCATTCCAACTAAAAATACTGGAAGTTTTGCCTCTTTAATACATTCAGATAATTTTTTAACTTCCTCTAAACTAGCCCCTCCAAGTATCGCCGGTTCCATGGCTGCTATAGCTGAAACTTTTACTGGTGAATCCGTTACATCTTGAGGAATACTTACAAAACTTGCTCCTTTTTTAGATGAGTTAGCTGCTCTATATGCATTTGTAAGCACTTCAGAAATATTTTCTGGCTCCTGAACTTCTACGCTATATTTTGTAATTGGTGCAAATAAAGCCGCATTATCCATACTCTGATGTGTTAATTTTGATAAATCCGAACGTTTTACTTGTCCTGATATAGCAAGCACAGGATCTCCCTCAGCAGTTGCTGTTACAAGCCCCGTTGCTAAATTACTTGCTCCTGGTCCACTTGTTACAAGAACAACTCCTGGTTTTTCTGTAAGTCTCCCTATTGAAGCTGCAATAAACGCTGCATTTTGTTCATGTCTTGTAACAATTAATTGAGGTCCTTTATCTGTTAACGTGTCAAACACTCTATCAATTTTTGCTCCTGGAATTCCAAAAATATATTTTACACCAAGATTGGTCAATGTATCTACAACCGCATCTGCACCATATCTTTTTGCTATCTCCATAATAATCATCCCTTTAAAAATTATTTTTTCTTCATTCATTTTAATTAAAATTAGTATATGGCCTTTTTATTAAAAATATTTCAAACTATAAATCTGTATCATTATACTAATTTTGAATGCTTTAAAAATTAGCACAGATATAGTATATCATATTGAAAATAGCTTTGTAAATACACTATAAATTTTAAATAACACATTTTTTCTAAGTTATTATTAGAAAACAATCAAAAAATATGCACAATGTGTATCAATACAGATTGTGCATATTTTTTAATCACTAGTACAGTACTGATACTCCTTAAACTGCTTATATCACCAAAATTTCTTTTCAAAATACTTTTATTGTTGCTGCTGTACTCCTTTTGTCTAATTTGTATGATTAATGTCGAAATAGTTCCTGTTTGTATTGAATTTATAATATTATACTATATAATTATTTTATACATATAATATGTGAGGTGTTATTTTTGTCAAAAGACAACATAAACAACAAGAATTTTTCTACAAATAAACTTGGCGATAAATTAGTCAAGCAACATGCAATTACAGAGAAACAACTTGAGCTTGCTTTAAATTACCAAAAAAAATATGGAGGACGTTTAGGTGATGTACTGATATCTTTTGATTATATTACAAAAGAAAATCTAAGTAAGTTTATTGAAAATTCAAATAAGAAAAAACCTCTTGGTAAAATGCTTGTTGATAACAGTATTATTACTGAAGAACAATTGAAAGAAGCACTTGCCTTTCAAGAAAAAAGCGGCGGTCTTATAGGTGACATACTTCTCTCACTTAACATGGTTAAACCTAAGGATATATATAGTAACCTTGCAACACAACAACAACTTGGAAGAATGGGAGATATTTTAAACTTTAATGACGCAAGCAAATTACCTTTTGTAACTGCAAGAAAATATGGTTTATGCATAGTTAACACAGTAAACAATAGATATCTATTAGCTGTTGTTAAAAAACTTTCAGAAGTAGAAATAGAAGATGTGGAAGCTTATTTAGATAAACCAGTAGAACAAGTATTAGCATCTCAATATGAGCTAGACAATTATTGGAATATGGTTTATGGAAATGACCTTACAGAAGAAAGCGTAAGCAAATTAAATGAAGATCAACCTCAAAATTCTGCAAAAACAACTTTCACAGTACCTCAATTAACCGCAGTAGGAGTTATAGCAGTTCTACTTCTACTTAGTTTTTTAATTAGTTGGGTCAGAACCTTTATAGTAATAAATATACTTTTACAAGTAGTGTATCTTTCCATAACGTTAATGAAATTTTCTATTTTGTTAAAGGGTACAAAAGAAAGTTCTCAGATCTATATAGACGATAATGAGGTCGATAAAATTGATGAAAAAGAATTACCTATTTATACAATACTAATTCCTTTGTATAAAGAAAAAGATATAGCTGGAAAACTTTGTAACAGCATAGAAAAATTAAATTATCCAAAGCAAAAATTAGATGTAAGACTTCTTTTGGAAGAAGACGATTCAGAAACTCAAGAAGTTATAAATTCTCTCGACCTTCCTGCATACTACAAAGTATTAATTGTACCTGAAAGTTTCCCTAAAACAAAACCTAAAGCTTGTAACTACGGACTTATTAGAGCTAGAGGAGAATATGTTGTTATATATGATGCAGAAGACATACCAGACCCTGATCAGTTAAAGAAAGTATACTTAGGTTTTAAAAAACTTCCCGAAAAAAATATTTGTATTCAATGTAAACTTAATTACTTTAACAGCAATCAAAATATACTGACAAAGTGGTTCACTCAAGAATACAGTATGTGGTTTGAAATGCTCCTTCCTGGTGTAGTAAATCTAGATATACCAGTTCCTCTTGGTGGTACCTCTAACCATTTTAAAACAAATTATTTAAAACAAGTAGGTGCTTGGGACCCATTTAATGTAACAGAAGATGCCGACTTGGGTGTTAGACTTTTTAAAGAAGGTTATACTACTTCAGTATTAGATTCCCACACTTGGGAAGAAGCAAACAGCAGATTCTTCAACTGGATTAGACAAAGATCTAGATGGATTAAAGGATATATGCAAACTTGGTTAGTACACATGAGAAATCCTATAAATCTATTTAAAGAACTTGGCCTTAGAGGTTTTTGGGGCTTTCAAGCCATGATTGGTGCTTCTTTTTTACTTCCCTTAGCCAATCCTTTCTTGTGGCTTATGCTTATACTTTGGTATATGACTAAAGCTTCTTGGATTCCACAATTATTTCCCGGACCAACTTATTATATATCAGCTTTTTTACTTATACTAGGAAATTTTATATTTGTATATTCAAATGTAGTTGGAATGTTTTGGGTTATTAATGATATGGAAAAGAAGGATAAAAAAGTATTCTCTTATGGAATGCTAAAATATGCTCTGTTAACTCCCATATACTGGTCATTTAGCAGTCTAGCAGCCATTAAGGCATTATGGCAACTTATTCATAACCCCTTCCACTGGGAAAAAACAGACCATGGACTTTCCGGCAGCAGCATAGACAATATTCCTTTAAAAAATGAAAACAAATCTGACAATTAATATTTTATGGGGGAAACAAAATTGAAAAAAGAAAAAATAGTTCAGAGAATACTTTTTATATTTATATTTATATCAGAGTTTATATTTGGATATTATATAAATCATGTTAAACAGCTTATAAGTGGAGATTCTTTAAGTAGAGTAACAAATGCATTTTACGTAATATATTCAAAGCCTCCTCATTTAGCTGCGCTAGGCTTCGTTTGGAATCCACTTCCAAGCTTTTTAGAATTGCCTTTTACATTATTGTGGCCTTTTTACAAGCCTATTGTAACATCAGCATTAGCAGGTGTTATAATAACATCTATTTTTGCGGCAGGAAGTGCTGTTCTTATTTTCAGAAGCTTTATGGAATTTAAAACATCAATATGGATGTCTATAATCATAGTATTATTATATGCTTTTAACCCATACATATTTCTATATGGTGCAAATGGTATGAGTGAAATGATCTTTATCTTTTTCATTATTTGGACCATAGTAAATCTTACTAAATTTATGGATGATGGGCAATACCAACACTTTCTTAAAATAGCCTTCTCCCTATGCTTTGCCTTCTTAACAAGATATGAATCTGTACCTTTAATAATTGGCATAGCTATTATTATAGTAATTTTAATTTTTACTGACAATAAAGACTCCTTGGTCAAGAAATCTAATCTAAAGGATAAACTTCAGCGTATAGAGGGCATTTTTATAATGCTTTTTACCCCGGGAGCTTTTGTTGTAATTGTATGGATAGCAGTTAATTATATTATACAAGGAAATGGGCTTTATTTTTTAAATTCGGCTTATTCAAATGTAGGTCAGTCTGGAAGCATTACAGGTAATTTAGGCATAGCTAAATCAATAGGAAACCCTCTATTGACGATTTCCTTTATGTTTAATAAAAGTATATATTTTTTAATTCCATTTTTTCTTGTAATCTTAAATAGAATTATACATAGGAAACTATTTAAGAGGGACACTTTAATTTTTTTAATATTAATATCTTCTCTTTATATAATGCAGTTTGGATTAATTTTAAAAGGACTATCTGCAGGGTGGATTAGATACTTTGTTTACGCCCTTCCAATATCCATAGCTTGGATTCCTTATGAAATGAAGAATGTAAATAAGGTATGGAAGTTTTCTAGCAACTTTATAGCTGCTATTTTATCCGCTGTCTTAGCTGTTTTTGTATTATTAAACAGTCAAACTATACCTGATCAATTTAATGTTTTAGGACATAACAAGATGGATTTAACTATTCAATCACAAAATACTATAGCTGATTATATAAATAAAAAGCTTCCTAATTCAATTATATTAATGGATTCTTTTGATACGTTTAGCACTATCGTTAACTGCAATAATCAAAATAATATAATAAAAACTAGCGACTCTAACTTTAATTCTGCAGTGAATACCCCTCAAAAAAGCAGTGCAAATTATATAGTAGTACCTGATCCTAAAACTAATTTAGGTAAATCAGATGCCATAAATATAAAATATCCGAAACTTTACAAAAAGGGCGAAACTTGGTGTACTTTAGAAAAAACTTTCAACCAATTTAAATTATTTAAAGTAAAACATATTAATAAATAATAACTTATAGCCTACTATAAAAAGAGAGATTACACTAACTAGTGCATCTCTCTTTTTATTATAACTATTTATAATAAATTAAAATAGCTCTTACTGTTTAATAATTATAAAATTCGTATTTTTTACAACCACCTTGCAACTATTTAAATTTAAAAATTTCCTATTTTCATCATTGTTATCAAGTAAATATAATCCTCTTACCTTATTTTTTACGAAAGCTTCTTTCTGCGTATTAACTTTTATTTTATGTATTATGGACACTTCACCACATAAAGTTGATAAAATAAGTACGATTAAAATTGAACATTTTGCTTTATCAGCTACATTTTTATTTTTTAATATACTATAACAAATCCATGCCATTAGTATAGTTAATGCAGGATATGTAGTATTTATATACCAAATTAACTTTGACTTTGATAAACTAAAAAGTATAAAAGGAATTACTGTCCAAATTATTACAGAAACTTTTAAAAATTTTCTATGTAAAGATTTTATCTTACTAATATTAAAAACTAAATAGCATCCTATTATAATAGCCATAAAAAAAGCAAGATAATAATCATTTTTTTATAAAATATATTAAGTAGTAAAAAATATTTCCACTATGTCCTTCAATAGTACTTGTAGATCTTGCTAATAAATCATAAGTTATCATTATTATACCATAATTTAATATAGACGCTTTTATATATACATGAAGAGAACGTACATAGGTTTGATTTGCACAACCTATATACGTTCCTATTCAAATGTTACTTCATACTCCAACTGTTAATTTGTTTTACATACATCCATCTTGCAAATAAATAATATATTATCTGCAAAACTAAGTATATACCACCAATGAATGCAAAATATTGTACGTATAGAAGTCCTACAGATTTTACAGCAAAAGCTGCATGCAAAAGTGCTATAGTTAGTGGTAAAAAAAACATTATAAAACTCTGTATACTTACTACTTTTTTTATTTCCTCAACTGTAAATCCTATCTTCTTTAAACCTATAAATTCATATTTATCCTTTTGAATTTCATTAAACATCTTAAAGTAAAGTATACTTCCTGTAGCTATAAAAAATATTACAGCAATAAACGTACCTATAAACAAAAATATTGATAAAATCTGCATTACTTGTACTGCTTCTGTTACTCTTTCATAGAAATAACTTTCTTGTCCTTTAGTTACTGATTTCTTTATCTCATTAGCAGCGGCTGATGCCTTTAAATAATGGTTAATATTGTAGCCATAATAAATACATTTACTAGTGTTTTTCTTCCACAGCTTTCTAAAATCATTATCACTGACAACAGCAATATTAGATTGCTTACTGTCTGCATTAATAATTCCACCAGCAAAATTGCCTTTTATCTTAAAGCTTTGTTCTATATCATTGGTATTAATTTTCAGCTGATTTTGATTAATAAATGGAAGCTTTGTTTTCAGATTCATCACGCCATCATTCATATCATAAGTATATATAATAATTTCGCCGCTATTTAAATCCACCTGCTTTTTATTGTACTGCTTTGCAAGTTCATTATAACTGCCTTCTGACATAATATTAAAATCCTCTTTATTTTGTAACAAATCATATTTAGTTCCATTTTTCTGTGATTTATCCATATTTTTTGCGCTTATTAGCGGAACTTCATCTTTATACTTTATGTCAACTTTATACTTTTTTAATACAGCTTCAACTTTTCCTAGTGAAATTACATTATGTTTATTTATATCATGCTCAACAATACTTATATCCTGTGGAACATTTTCCTTCATTGCATCTATGCTTACTGCCTGTAAAGAATATACCGCTATTGCTGATGCTATTGTGATTCCTGAAAGTATAGAAGTAATAAATAATACTTTTGCATTATCCCTTAGTTTATATATGATCTCTGAAATTGTTATAAGATTCGTTCCTTTATAATAAATATTTTTATTACTTTGCAGCTTATTTGTAAAATAAACACTAAATTGTGAAAAGAGAAAATAAGTTCCTATTATCACAACTATAAGTATAGGAAACATGGTAATTATTATAGCAGATTGTGAAAATATACCCACAATATATCCTGAAATTATTAATATTACTGAAAGCACTGCCTTTATTGCAGAAAATTTCGGCGTTGCCTTAGGTATTCTAGCTCCTTTTAAAAGCTGTGCAATATTATTGTTCTTTATTTTAAAACTTGTAAAAAAGCTTATAAGTTGGAAAAGTATAAAGAAACATACAACAGTGACTTCTACTGCTTTAACTGATATTGCAAAGGGAATTTCATAATCTAAATTTAAAATTGCAGTAACTGCCATAAAAAATATTTTTGAAAAAAGTATACCAAAAATAATACCTATTATAATAGAAACTGTTGAAATTATTGCATTTTCAAACATAATATAAGTTCTTATCTGGCTTTTTGTTAATCCAAACATAGAAAGCAAACCAAACTCTTTTTCTCTTGACTTTAAAAAATTAGACAAAGAATATTTTGTAAATACTAACGTAAAAATTATTATTACAATTTCACATGCATACATTAAATTACCTGCAAGTTCCCCCATATATTTACTGCTTGCATGTACATCATTTAAATTTGTATTCAATATAAAATTTGCGAAAATAAAAAATATTAATACAACAATTATGTTACTTAAACAATACATAGCATATTTGCTTAAGTTTCCTTTAATATTTTTTAATGCTATATTAGCAATGGTCATCAAAATTCCTCCTTTACACTGAATATTTATTTGCAGATCTACCACCTAAAAGAGTTAAGGAGTTCATAATTTCCTTAAAGAAAGCCTGTCTATTACCTGGATTTACTATTTCTAAAAAATACTTTCCATCCTTGATCATAACTATTCTTTTGCAAAAGCTAGCTGAAAATGGATCATGAGTGACCATCATTATAGTTGCGCCTTTCTCTTCATTTAAATCAGTCAAAGTATTCATAACATCTTCAGACGCCTTTGAATCAAGATTTCCAGTAGGTTCATCTGCTAAAATTATTGAAGGATTATGAATAAGTGCTCTTGCACATGCTGTTCTTTGCTGCTGTCCTCCAGAAACCTCATAAGGTTTTTTATTTAAAATATTTTCTATATTTAAAAGTCTTGCAATCCCCACTACCTTCCTCTCTATTTTATTTACATTGCTTCTACTTAATACAAGCGGCAATATTATATTTTCCTTAATAGATAGTGAATCTAAAAGATTAAAATCTTGAAATATAAAACCAAGTTCTTTTCTTCTGAATATTGCAGTCTCTTTTTCATTTAATTTCATTGGATTTGTTCCATTAATATATAGTTCTCCTGATGTAGGGCTGTCAATAGTTGCCATTATATTTAATAAAGTTGTTTTCCCGCTACCTGATGGCCCCATTACGCCTACAAACTCCCCGCTTTTAATTTCAAAACTAAATTTATCTAAAGCTTTAACCATCATTCCGCCATTTTTGCCGCCATATATTTTTGTTATATTTTCAGCTTTTAAAACTGACATAAGTTATACCTTCCTTCTAAACATTTTTTATGAAGCTTCTAGATTTATTATAAAAAAAACAGGGAAACCTTTGTATCGATTTCCCTTTCATTTTACACACAAACCTTACAATTTTGAAAGCTTACAATTTAAATATGTTTTTTCCTTTGAAAAACACAATAATAAAGTCAGCTCCTTTTTCTTTCTTAGAATTAACCGCTAGCCCATGCCCAAGTTCTTCACAGATTCGCTTTGCTAAATACATTCCCATGCCTGTAGATTCAGCAGTTTTTCTACCATTCTTACCTGTGAAAAAAGCATTGAATACGCGTCCAATATCCTCATTTGGTATTCCTATTCCATTGTCTTTAATACTTAGAATTGTCTTTTTATCTTCATCTTTAATATTAATATTTATAGTCTTTTTATCTCTCTTTGCAGCATTCGTATATTTTATTGCATTGATTATAATTTGATTTATAACAAAATATATCCATTTTTTATCTGTTTCAACCATAACAGGCTCGCCTGTTATTTTAGGAAATATTCTATATCTTATAAGTGACTTTTTATTATCATTTACAACATTTCTTAATATTGACATCAAATCAACAGCTTCAACTACAAAGTCATGATTAAATTCATTCATTCTTGCATTGTAAATCATAATATTTAACCCTTGCGAAATCTTTTCATTCTCTTCCTTTATGCTATCTTTAAGTCCCCCTATGTCATCCTCCTGCAATATTAAATTAATTACAGATACAGGAGTCTTCATCTGATGCACCCACTGATTTATAAAAATCATATTATGTTTTTGTACCTCTTCATACTTAATAATATTCTTTTCAAATGCCTTATGTAAATTTATAAGAACTTTATTAAATAGCTGCTGCTCTTCAGTTTTAATTTGACTAACATTTACTATACTTTCTATAATATTCTCGGAGTTTAATGCCTCATAAAGCTGTTTATTAAAACTTCTTACTTTGGAATACTCATATATAAGAATCATAATATATATAACCGCTGAAATTAAATATGCATACAATGTATTCACAATAGGTAAATCTGAAGTCTTAATATATACAGTTAAATACATGATTAAAATCACTAGTGATGTACTTATAAAATACGCAGCTGTAAATGCTACTTTGTCTTTTAAAAAAATCATAAATCTTACTTTTTTCATAACTCCACTCCATTTTAAAGCAGTTTATTATTATTCTACCAAATATGTATCACTTCTTGTCCTTCCAGTTGTTAACAAGCATATATCCTTGTCCTCTTTTAGTTTTAATAGCGTCATTAATGCCTGCTTCCCCCAGTTTTTTCCTCACTCTTGTTACATTAACAGATAATGTGTTGTCATCAATAAATTCAGTATCGTTCCAAAGAATTTCAAGTAAAGTATCCCTTAAAACAATTTTATTCATATTTTTAACAAGACAGGATAACAATGCGAATTCATTTTTACTGAGTTCAATCTTTATTTCTCTAAACTCAATTATATTTTTATCTGAATGCAGTATTAATCCATTGACATTAAATTTATCAATATTATCTTTTGCATAGCTTCCATAAACTCTTCTAAATACACCTTTAATTTTTGCAAGAAGTACCTCATAGGAAAATGGCTTTGTTATGAAATCGTCTCCTCCATTTTCTATTGCCATAACCTGATCCATGTCAGAATCCCTTGCAGATATAAATATTATTGGCACCTTTGACTTTGTCCTAATTTCAGTACACCAATAAAACCCATCAAAGAAAGGAAGATTTATATCCATTAAAACAAGCTCAGGCTTATATTCTAAAAATTCATCTATAATTCTATAAAAATTATCAACTAAAAAAGCCTTATATCCATAGCGTTCTAAATGATTTTTTATTAAATTAGCTATTTTTTTATCATCTTCTATAATCATAATACTATGCAAGTTCAATCATCCTCCCATGACCATTAACATATAATTTCCTCTTATCCTAATTTTATGTTAATAGTGTTAAAAATAAAAGCCTATAATTATAAAAAAATACCCTAAGGGGTTCCTCAGCTGCTCTTAATGTATCAATTGCAGTTCTAATTCCAAAAAATCTAGTTCCTCTTTTAAAAGGAATTTAATACACCTTTAGGCTTATTTTGATTATTGTTTAGATTACTATATGCCTATATAATTACCTTATATACATATATTTCCGAGTATCTTTTTGCACTTAGAAATCGTTATCAACAATACTAAATGTTTTACAAACTAATACTATTTAAGGGGGAAAAGTAGATGAAAAGAAGCTTATATGTAGTTTTATCATCACTAATTACATTAACTTCAATTATAGCTGTACCTGCATTTAAAAGCAACGCAGCTGTACAAGCTCCAATTACAAGGAATCAGGTCGCTGAAAGGGCAACTAAATTAATGGATTTAACATGGACCTATTCTTCTAATAGCAGCAAAATAGACTCTAAATATGCCTCATATGTTACACTTCCAAAACAATTTCAAGGTGTTACAACTGCTAATTTTACAGGTATACCATACAACTGGGGTGGAATTGATGGAATAGATACTTACTCCTACAATGCTCCTTGGATAAACTTTTTAGATGCAGTTAAGAAGGGGGCATTTGCTGGAAATATAAACTTTAGTTCTGGTTTGGGGTATATACCTGGAACTGCTGGGATGGATTGTTCTGGATTTGTACAAACTGCCTTTAACATTTCTGATTATAAGCAATCAACTACCTCATTATTAAATAGCTACTTTACTAAAATCAATCTTAGTGATTTAAAACACATGGATGTTTTGGATAAGCCTGGATCTCACATAGTTATATTTGACAAGTGGGGAACTTTAAATGGAATTAATGGTGCTTACACATATGAATCCACACCTGATCAAACTTATGGAGGTATTCAAGGAACTAAAAGATATTTTATTAGCATGAATACAATAAATAGCGGCTATATCCCTGCACGTTATGTAAATATAGTTGATGATTCAATGGCAACAACTACTTCAGGAAGTTCCTCTACAAGTTCTTCTAGTCCTACTACTTCAGCCACAGCTAAATTTACTACTCCTGGTTATGCTATGATTTCAAATGTAACAACCTATGCAAATTTAAGACAAAATGCTGGAACAAATTATGCTATTTTAACTACAATTCCAAAAGGAACTATTTTAAACTTATTAAATTACTCAAATGGTTGGTATCAAGTAACTTACAAAGGTATTTCTGGTTGGATTTCAGAAACTGTCCTTGGCTTAGTTCCAGCGAAACAATACGTAACAGTTAATGGAGTTTATATGCTAAATATAAGAGCTTCTGCATCTTCCACAGCTCAAATTATTGGAACTATTTCTTGTGGACAGTATGCTCAAAAGATTGATCAAAATTCTACTGGAACTTGGTATAAAATTAACATAAATGGTATTACTGGCTGGGCTTCAAGTACATATTTGAAATATATAAATTAATAAAAAAAGGCTGCTATGCAGTCTTTTTTTATTGTACTAAACTCTAATTCCTACTACAAATTAAAAAAATCAAGAATTGAATTTGCTCAACCCTTGATTTTCATTTGGTGCTTCTGGCATGATTTGAACATGTGACCTACTGATTACGAATCAGTTGCACTACCAACTGTGCTACAGAAGCATAATTAAATTTTACTTGTATATTATACTACAAAAAATTTGGAAAGTGAAATCCCATTCTGCTCTATACAATATTAATTTTAACATATTTTATGCAATTTCTTAGCTATCATTTTACAATAATAAAAAAGCCTATTTTTTCATATGCTATATTCAGATCTTTTATTATAAGATCAAAAAAATTATATATTTTTTATATTAATTTTAATAAATATCTAAATCTGCTCATATTTTATTAAAATTAATTAAATATTGTCATTATCATTAATTAATATCTCAATTATATTAATTTCTTTAATTTTCTATAAAAATCAAATGTTTTATACTTTGACTTTCTTTGACCTTAGTTGTACTATATAACTGTACTAAGGAATATCAATAAGAAAGCAGTTCCCAGTACTAAATTAAAAATATAGTATTTAAAATTAAGGAGGTTTTATTATGTTTGGTATGATTCCATTTAGAAAAAATGATAATGTTGGGAATAGGAGCAATGGATTTGGTGATTTATTTGATAATTTCTTTGATGACAGCGATGATTTCTTTGCGCCTATGGTATTTAACAATGGTGGCAATTTCAAAGTTGATTTAAAAGAAGATGAAAACTCTTATACTGTTGAAGCTGATTTACCTGGAATTAAGAAAGAAGATATTTCACTGGGCTACGAAAATAATTATTTAACTATTTCAGCAAAACGTGATGAAACTGTAGAAAATAAAGATAATGGAAACTATGTAAGACGTGAGAGAAGATGTGGAGAATTTAAGAGAAGTTTCTATATAGATAATATTGATGAAAATACCGTTGATGCTGGATTTAACAATGGTGTACTTAAAATAACTCTTCCTAAAAAAGATAAGGGTGTCCAGAAAAAAAGAATAGACATTCATTAATTTTAATAATAGATGTTTTTTCTAAAAAATGCTGCAGAAAATCTCTGCAGCATTTTTTTACACAGCTGTGGATAAATTTTTTAATAAAATTATCCACAGCCTTATTATTTATTTTATAAATTATTATTCACATTGTTAATAACAAAAATTATTCATTGTGGATAACATCCAATCTTCCAAATTTACTAAACTGTCCAAGCCAAGCCAGTTTTATAGTTCCCGTAGGACCATTTCTCTGTTTAGCTATAATACATTCAGCAACATTTTTATCTTCTGTATCCGCATTATAATATTCATCTCTGTATAAAAACATTACGAGATCGGCATCCTGCTCTATTGATCCTGATTCTCTAAGGTCAGAAAGCATAGGTCTATGATCTGTTCTTTGCTCTGGTGCACGAGAAAGCTGAGATAGTGCAATTACAGGGCACTGCATTTCCTTTGCAAGTGACTTTATAGATCTTGATATTTCAGAAACTTCCTGCTGCCTACTTTCACCACTGCCTGACATAAGCTGCAAATAATCCACTATAATCATATCAATTCCATGTTCTATTTTTATTCTTCTGCACTTTGACCTCATTTCCATTACAGATATTCCTGCTGTATCATCTATAAATATCTTAGACTCCGCAAGAGGTCCTGATGCTTTTGCAATATTGTCCCAGTCATTATCTTCAAGGGCTCCTGTTCTAAGTTTTAACATATCAACATTTGCTTCTGAACACAAAAGTTTATATGCAAGCTGTTCTTTTGACATTTCAAGAGAAAATACAACTATACTTTTACTTGCCCTTAATGCTGCATATTCAGCAAGGTTTAGAGCAAAAGTTGTTTTTCCCATAGATGGTCTTGCAGCTATAAGTATCATATCACCCTTTTGAAATCCAGAGGTTTTTTCATCAAGCTCTGGAAAACCTGATGGAATTCCTGAAACTTCACCCTTATTATTAAAAAGTTTTTCAATTTCAGTAAAACCTCTTTCAAGAACTGAGCTTAATTTTTCAAAATCATTACTTGTTTTATTTTGAGATATATCAAATATCTTTTTTTCAGCACTATCCAATACCTTTGGAACATTATCTTGCTGACTGTAGCTCTCCTCTATTATTTCGTTAGAAGATTTTATAAGTCTTCTAAGAGTAGATTTGTTTTTTACAATTTCAATATATGAATGCAAATTTGCAGTTGATGCCACGGAATCACAAAGCTGTGTTATATACGTTATTCCACCAGCACCTTCAAGCTTTTCAGTTGACCTTAAATGCTCAATAAGAGTAATCATGTCTACTGGTATGTCTTTTTGGAAAAGTTCCATTATAGAGCTGTATAAAACCTTATGGTTTTCCCTATAAAAATCTTCACTTCTTAATACTTCAGATACCTGGGCTATTGAGTTTTTATCCAGTATCATAGATCCTATTACAGATTGCTCTGCTTCTATGTTCTGTGGCAGACTTTTAAGTGACGCGTCCATAAAACAATCTCTCCTATTTTACACAAAAATTTATTTTTTAAATACTATATCCATAAGCTGTTCTATAGTTTCAACAGGTTTAACCTCAATATCAGTTATATCTCTTGGCACTTCTCTTAGATTATACTTTGGAACAGTTACAAGTTTTATGTCATTTCTCTTAGCTCCATATACCTTTTCAATTATTCCACCAACAGGTTTGATCTTTCCCCTTAGCGAAATTTCTCCTGTCATAGCAACGTCTTGTCTCACCGGTTTATTTAAAAGTGCACTTATTATACAAATGGTTATAGCTGATCCTGCTGAAGGGCCATCTATTTTTCCACCTCCAACAAAATTTACATGTATATCATAATCTTTAATATCCTTATCTGTTATTTTTCTTATAGCAGATGCAGCATTAAATACTGAGTCCTTTGCCATACTACCAGCCGTATCATTAAATCTTACAGTTCCATGTCCTTTTTGCTTTGCTTTAAAAACAGAAGCTTCAATTTCAACAGTTGAACCAACAAAGCCACTTACTCCGAGACCAAAAACATGACCAACTTCAAATTTTCCTTCTTTTTCAACTGTTTCGAAAGGTATAAGCCTTCCTATTCCGATAACATCTTCAATATCTTTTTTAGATATAACAATTTTATCCTTTGGGTTAAGATCCTTGCTGTAAAGCACATATCCATAGGCATCAGATAATATATTAACTGCTTTTCTTCCTTCAATTGTATATTCACTTATAAGCTTTGCAGCTCCATCTTCAAGGTCTACTGACAATTTTTCCGCCGCATTCTCAACTATATTTTCTATATCCTTTGATGAAAGAGGTTCAAAATACACTTCTGTGCATCTTGATCTTAAAGCTGGATTTATTTCTGAGGGCTGCCTTGTAGTTGCACCAATAAGCACAAAGTCAGCAGGAGCTCCTTTATCAA
This sequence comes from Clostridium sp., assembly GCA_028692255.1. GTDB lineage: Bacteria > Bacillota > Clostridia > Clostridiales > Clostridiaceae > Clostridium_I. Next base: position 35,094 of record JAQUXS010000001.1, on the reverse strand, counting down.
ACAAATATTTTATATATTTAGGTATATTTTCATCTTCAGGGTCGTAATAAGATGATGAGAATTCAACTCTTTTATCTTCTAGTACCTTTAAAATCTTATTTTGCAGTATATTATCAAGTTCTCCTATTTCATCAATGAATAACACTCCACCATGAGCTTCAGTTACAAGACCTGTTTTAGGTTCAGGTACGCCAATCTCAGCGAGCTCTCTTTTACTTCCTTGATAAATAGGATCATGAACAGAACCTAAGAGCGGATTGGTTATTTCTCTTGGATCCCATCTAAGTGTTGAACCATCTACTTCAACAAATTTAGCATCATTTTTAAATGGAGTATATTTTAACTTTTTAGCTTCATTTAAAGCGATTCTAGCCGCTGTTGTCTTTCCAACTCCAGGAGGTCCGTATAATATAATATGCTGTGGATATGGTGAAGCAATTTTTGAAAGTATTGCTTTTACAGCTCTTTGCTGTCCTATTATTTCATTAAACGATTCAGGTCTTAGCATTGATTGAATACTTCTTGAAAGTTTATTTTTATCAAGGCTTTTAAGATGCTCTAATTTCTTTAATGTTGCAGAATTCTCTACACCTTTTTTCTTTTTTATAATGCTGAGTTTTACATCTTCAACATATTTATCCTGCTTTTCCATAAGTGCTTCTTCAACTTCACCTTGAAGCTTATTCTCAACATATTTCTTTGCTATGTAGTCAACAAGCATACTATTTGTATCATCAATTACTTTTCCAGCATTTTTCTCTGTTGGAACTACCTCTATGCCTTTCGTATCACATACTATTTTATTAAGCGCATACAGCTTTTCATATGGATCCTTACTTTTCATATATTTATCTAATTTATATTTAACGATTCTTGCTTTAATTGTTCCCTGATCATATATGTTTTTAATTGTCGTTAAGAGTATATTTACTTTAACGTCCCAAGGTATATCTTTATCTTCATTTTTCTGATTAGAATCAAATTGTAATTTCAAAATTTTTCTCCTTTCTATTGTTCAACTACAAATACACTTATCTTAGTTGAAACTTCAGGATAAATTTTTAATTCTATTTCATATCCACCAAGTTGTCTTATTGATTCAGTTATTACTTTTTTCTTGTCTATGTCAACATTAAATTGTTTCTTTATTTCATGAGCTATATCTTTACTTGTTATAGCACCAAATAGTCTCCCATTTTCCCCTGCTTTAGCTATTATTTTTATTTCTTTTCCCTTTAATTTATCTGCAAGTTCCTGTGCTTTTTCTGTTTCTTCTATTTTCTTTCTTCTAACTGCTTCATTTTTTTTATTTAGAATATGTAGATTTGATGTATTAGCCTCTTCACCAAATTTTCTTGGTAACAAAAAGTTTCTTGCATATCCATCTGATGCATTTATTACCTCTCCTTTTTTACCTACTCCCTTTATATCTTTTAATAGTATGACTTTCATAATTAATCCCCTTCCTTTAAATAATCCCCAATGGATTTTTTTATTTTAATAATTGTTTCATCCATTTCAATCTTTTCATTTTTAGCATTTCTCTTATCAGGCGGAATCTCTACTTTAGCACCTGCCATAGTCATATGTCCACCTCCACCTAATTTTTCAAGTATAACCTGCACATTTATATCACCAAAGGATCTTCCACTAATTAAAATATCATTATTTATTCTAATAAGTACAAAAGATGCTTCTATACCCGTAATATTTAAAAGTTCATCTGCAGCTTTAGCTGCAATTACACTGTCTTTTATTTCACTTGGACAGACAGCTATTGCAATATTTTTGTTAATTATTGTGGCAGATTTTATAATTTGTGATTTTTCTATATAGCTGTTTAAATCACTCGAAAATAATTTTTTAACATCAATAGTATCAGCTCCATGCTTTCTAAGGTAAGCTGCTGCTTCAAAAGTTCTTACACCTGTTTTAAAATAAAAGTTTTTAGTATCTACACATATACCAGCTAAAAGTGCTTCTGCTTCAATTGGTTTCATCACATAATTTTCATTCATATATTGTACCATTTCAGTAACAAGTTCTGAAGTTGAAGATGCATAAGATTCAACGTAACTAATCACTGCATCATCTATATAATTAGCTGACTTTCTATGATGATCTATAATTACAGTCTTTTTAACAAGATTAACAAGCTTTTGATTTTGAACATAATTTCTGCTATTTACATCTACAAGTATTAAAAGCGTATTATCATCTACAATTTCAAATACCTCTCTACTATTTTTAAAAGCTTTTTGATATCCTTTGTCAGACTTTATTTTATCATATATATACTTTATACTGCTATTTGAAGAATCTACTAATATAAAAGTCTCACTGTTAATTAATCTTATTGAACTATATATTCCAATAGCACTACCAAAACAATCTATGTCTGGGTTGTTATGACCCATAATAATAACATTGCTACTTTGTTTTGCAAGATCTACTAATGACTGTCCGATTATCCTTGCTCTTACTTTTGTTCTTTTTTCTACTTCCTTTGTCTTTCCACCATAGAAAAATAGCTTTTCATTTTTCTTTATAACAGTCTGGTCTCCGCCTCTTCCTAGTGCTAATTCCTTGGCAAATACTGCTGAATTGTAATTTTCAATTGGTGTATCACTTCCTCTTCCGACACCAATACTAAGCGTTACAGCAAGTGTGTTACCAACATTTATTTCTCTCATAACATCTAAAATTTCAAACTTTTTTTCCATTTCTTTTTGAAGATTTTTATTTTGAATTACAAGTACATATTTCCCTGTGGAATACTTTTTAAACATAGCATTTACACTTTGAGCATAAGAATTTATATTTCTCTCTATTTCCGCTTTTAAAAGAGGTTTCTTGTCCTCAGGTGTACTTTTCACAACTTCACTTAGATTATCTACTTCTATTAAAATTACAGACTCTCTTAAGTTTTCTATTTCATTTACAATGTTATATTTGTCCGTTGCATCACTAAAATAAAGTATTATCATATTATAAAAGCTATCATTCTCGTCACCTGAACTAAGTTTATTTGCATAAATATCATAATATTTATTATTTAGCTTTATATATTTATAAGATTTCTTATTGTCCTTTAGTATGTCTTTAACATTTACTCTTTTTATAAATTCATTTATATTTTTCCCAGTAAGCTGTGGATTAATTATTATCTGTGTGAACTTTTTATTATGCCATACAATATTACCTTCATTGCTTATTATAACAAGTGAAAAAGGCAAATTTGTCAAAACATTTCTTGTATCTGAATCAAGTTTTGAAAAATTTTTTTCAATTATATCTTCCCACATATAATCTTTTACCCTGCTGTATTTAACATTATATATTAAAACGAATAAAAAAAACAATAAAAAAGCTACTGCAGCAATATAATGTCCATAATATACAAACATTAATATCATCGCTGTTATTGCAAAAACATAGAGTATATTTTCAAGAGAAAGATTCTTATACTTCTTTTCCATATTCCTCACCTAATCTTTTCTGATTCTACTTGAATCAAGTTTTCTAAAATCAGCTACACTATCTACAATACCAAACATAATAAACCATTGATTAAGTGCAAAAATGCAAAGTATAACAGTTAATACAGCGGTCCCTTTCGACATTTTTAATTTTTCCTTTAAAATAAAAAACAAAGCTCCTATGGAATCTAAAAATAGTAGGGCCTGAAAAATCCACCATGATGTTATAAAAATATAATTGCCTATTTCCATATTTTTATTTCTAAAAAGAAGTCCTACACATATTAAAACAATTATCAATGCTAAAAGCATATTTGGAATATAAAACTTTGTAATTCCCTCCATCTTTTTTATAGGAATTTTAATTTTTGAAAAAATCATTTGAGTTAATTTATAATTCAGAAAACCAAATACCACACTTGATAAAATTAAAGCCAATGGCAAACACTCAAAAATCATTCTGTTAGTCACAATAAATCCCTGTGGAATTACTTCATTTATTTTTTCAGTGCTGATACCTGCACTTATATAAAACTTTCTAGCATAATCCATTGAATAATTAAGGTTGTCAACCATACTTTTAATAACTCCTATAAACCCATTTGGGAAGGTTAAATACGAAATTAAAAACAAATTAACCACAGTAGAAATACCATATCCTATACCACTCATTAATACTGCCTTTGTTGGTTGCATTTGTTTTTTAATGCAAACTCCAGATATAGTTCCTGCAAAAATAGAAACCATTCCAAGACTTAATCCTTCAATTGGGCTTATTAAAATTGAGCCTACTACTAAAGCTATAACTGAAGCCATAAGTGAATATTTAAATCCATTTCTTATATAAATAAGCGCTACTATTGCAGGTAATACTAAAGAAGCTATAATATTCACTCCTGCTAGATAAACTGATACAATCATTGTAATTATCATACATGCTGATAATATACTACTTTCAACAAAAGCTTTTGTATTGAAATTTTTATTTTGCATATCTTCCTCCTGGAATAAATAGTTGCCCTTATTACTCCCTCTTTTTTAAGTGATTATATAATTTTGTTAAATCCTTACCATCCTTTTCTATATCATCTTCTTCAATTATACCCAATTTCAGTTTTTTTTTCATTTCTTCATCTATTTCAATATGAGAATATCCTAGTCTCTGTCCAAGCACGTATAATAAAATTATTGCCCCGGAAATACACTCTAGCACATCATCTTGTGCAGCACTACTTCCTTTTGCTAGAAATCTATATAAATCTCCTATAACACATATTATACTTGCCTTGATGCCTTCAATTATTTTTACATTAGACATTATTTTAAAATCCTCTCGTTTCATTCAACCTCAACCCCTAACCCTATATTTATATTTTAATTATTTTTATAAGTTTATGCAACTATGTAATATTCCTAAATATAGTCCTTATATGTAAATTAATCGTATAAATAGCGATGATCAATTAATAATAATTATCATTAATTGATCATCTTGCAAATATAATTGTATTAATTTTATGTTCTAACCAAACTTTACTTTAAATTCTCTGTTTTCTTAGGCTCTACTTTGAAAATTTTCCATTGTCCCTGTACTTTTCTAACTTGCACGTTTTCAGTTATTCTTACATTCTGAAAATCTGAGTTATCATTTTTTATTACCGTCATAACAATTTTAACTGCAGTATCATTATCTGAATTAGATCCAATAACATCAGCAGATTCAAGCGAATATGTTAAGCTATATTTATCAAATTGATCTAGCATGTCACTTTTAAATTTAGTAAAAGCATTATTATCTGTTGGATCTATTGTATTCATATAAGCATTTATATCTTTTTTATTCATTGCCTGTATGTTGGAATTTATAACATTGAAAACATCATTCTTAAATTCTGTTTTAAGTACATTTTCACTTTCTATTTTCCACTGTCCTTGAACTTTCTTCACGTCACTTAAGTACAATGATGTGTTATCAAGGGCCGCCGTTCCAGTTATTCTTTGAGTATTTACTATATATTGTACTTGTGCTGTGCTATTTGTTTTGTCTATTACAACTGGATCTGAAATAGAACATTTAACCTTGTCATATTTAAAGAATTCATCCTTTGAAGCCTGCTCATTACTATAAGTACTTGTACCCTTTATATAAGATGAAAGGTAATTATCCATTTTTTTATCATTCATAGCCTTTATCTTATCTTCAATTGGTTTCAAAATGTCACTATTATTAACTCGTACAATATTTTTTGATTGTGTATTTTTATTAACATTGGTATTAAGTGCTACGCCACAGCCTGATAAAGAAACACTAAGCAGTAGTGCCATAACAATCATTAGTTTTTTTTTCATTGCTTATCCCACCTAAAATTTTTTAGCTTAGCTTTATTATAACAATTTTCCAATACTAGTCCAATGGTTCTTTTTGTAAACTTTTTATTGTTTCCCCAATTATTTTAAATCCCTTTTTTATTTCACCTAACGACGTTCTTGAAATTCCCAATCTTAAAGTATTTTCGCCTTCCCCGTCAATATAAAAAATGTCACCTGGCATAAATATTACATTTTTGTTAACACATTCTTTAAGCAGTTTTCTCGAATTTACACCCTTTAATTTTATAAATATATTAAGTCCACCTTCACCATATATTGAACTGTATGGTATATACTTTTTAGCACATTCAAGTGCATAATTATATTTGTTTTTATATTCTTTTCTTATGGTCTTAATATATTTTTCTAAGTTTCCTTCTTTTAAATATTCATACAGTATTGCTTGATCTAAAAAAGATGTATGTATATTTCTGCTTCTCTTAGTACTTTCAAGTGCTGATATAAGATTTCTATCTGCAAGTATCCACCCTATTCTCATCCCTGGGAAAAGTATTTTTGAAAAGCTCCCTATGTATATAACGCTATTTCCATCGCCCTCCAGCGTTGCAATAGGTGCAATGTGTGCCCCCGAATATCTAAGTTCTTCATTAAATCCATCTTCTATTATTGGAATTTTCTTCTCCTTAAATATTTTATAAATTTCAATTCTTTTTTGAGAAGAAGTAACTATGCTAGTTGGGTTATGATAAGAGGGTATTATATAGCTGAGTTTTATATTGTTTTCATTGACCTTTTTATTTAAATCAGCTATTTTCATTCCATCTCTTTCCATACCTATACCTATTATATTTAATTTATGAAGTTTCATAAGTTTGATTGCTGTATTGTGTGTAGGATTTTCAGTTAAAATATTATCTCCTGGATTTGTAATAGCAGAAAGTATTATATCAAATCCTTCTGTAAAACCATTTGTTACAAGTATATCTTTGTTCTTTGTATCAACTCCCTTACTTTGCATGTAACTAGTAAGATACTGAATTAAAGGCCTATATCCTTGAGCATAACCATAGTTTAATATTTTACTTCCCTCAATAGAAATCCTATTTAAAAATGCTCTTTTAAAATCTTCAATATTAAATAGTTTTTCATCCGGTGCTATGCTTTTAAATGAAATCATTCCATGTTTATATATCATTTCATGTTTCATTATATCCATTTTATCTGCTAGGACAGCATATTCATTTAACTCTTTGCTCCAGTCCATATTCCATGTATCATTTGTTTCAGCTTTATTTTGATTTACAAATGCACCTTTTCCTCTTTTTATATAAATAATCCCCTCATCTTCAAGATAATTATATGCTGTTATAACAGTATTTCTACTAACTTTAAGCATTGAAGCAAGTTCTCTTGTAGAAGGCAATTTTTCATCTCTTTGGAGCATACCTTTTAGTATTATGTCTTTAAAATAATCCTTTATCTGTATGTATTCAGGAGCCTTTCCACTCATATTTATATGAAATAACATGTACTCACCCTTATTATAATTTATAATATATAAAAAAAGAGTGTCCTTAAAATTTTATTTGGGGACATCCCTTTTATTTATTTTTTACATTAAACTATTTTCTATTCTTTTGTTTTTTCTTAAAATTTCATATAATACATCGTTTATAATTACATTACCTAATAATGTATCCTCTTTATCCAGAACTGGAATTGCCATTACATTGTATTTTGAAATCATCTTTACTAAGTCATGCATGTCATCTTTATCAACTATGTGTGGAAAATCAGTATGCATAATACTCTCAAGATCTGCTCTTGGATCTGAAACTATTATATCTCTTAAAGATATAGTCCCTTTAAGTTTATTATTCTTATTAACTACGTATATATAATACATTTCATCTTCATTAGGTTTTCTTTCTCTTAAAATACTCATTGCCTCATCTGCAGTAAGATTATATTCAAGTGAAACAAATTCCGTTGACATGAGACTTCCTACCTCATCGTTATCATATTCAAGAAGGCCTCTTACTTCCTCTGAAGCTTCCTTTTCCATATTGTTTAAAAGTTCTTCAGCTTTAAACTCACCTAACCCATCAAGTATATCTGCTGCTTCATCTGCTGGCATTTCCTCAAGTATATCTGCTGCTTTATCAGTGGACATGCTTCTTATAAAGGTAATTTGCTTACCTTCTTCCATTTCTTCAAGTACGTCTGCTGCTTTGGCATTATCAAGACTTGAAAATATCATCATACCTGTGTTTTCATCGAAATCTTCAATTATATCTGCAAGATCAGATGGGTGAAGTATTGAAAGTTTATTATATGTTTTTGAAAGCATTATATTTTCATTAGATCTAAAAATAGCTTCCACGTCATTCCACAATATAAGTTTATTAGAAACCTTAAGTCCCATTTTTACAATTGGCTTTGCTATTCCAATTCTCCTTAGTATACCTTCTGTTCCTATGTCTGCAGCTACTACAAATACACTTGTTCCAAAATCTAAAAGCCTTATATCATTAACTCTTACAACTTTTCTTCCGTTTACATCAATTATCTGTTTATCTAGTACATGTTCTGCTAGAAACATAACATTTTTTAAGTCCAAATTTTCAATTTTATTGCAGACTATAGCGTATTGACCATCTTGTTTTTTTACAAATACATCTTTCCACTTTAAATCTACAATGTCATTTGAAGTTTTTACCCTTATGGCTTCTATTTTTGGATTTTTAATCTTATTTGTAACACCAAGATCTTTTATTTTTCCAAAAATATTTCCATCTTTAGTATAAACTTTCCTTCCAAGGACTCTACTTAAATAAAAACTATTCATTTCCATAGTGCATCCTCCTTATATTAAAAGAATGCACTAAAATGGTTTATTTATGTACGTACACCCTTCTAATAATATTCATTTTTAATTTTGTTATTCTAATTTCCGGGCCACTGTCCATTAAACAAACCACTCCTATTTCATAAAATTTTAGATAACTAACCCATATTAATATCTTATCCTATATTTATTATATTCTAATATGGTAAATATGCAATAACAACTTTTCTATCTTTTTTGAAACATATTTATTTTATTATCAATAATTTCTCCATTTTCTATAATAATTGCATCTTTTAGAACTTTTATTTCTTTTTGTTTATCCTCCATAATATCATCTAAGTATTTACATACTTCACTACTTATAGATTTTGATGCTGATTTATAAAATATTGATGGAGTATGATCAACAACATAATGTAGAACACCATTTACAAAATATGTTGGATGCTCTATAGAAGTTAATTTGCTCGTTTCTATTCCTCTATTTGCATCACAGCTAACATCTATTATCATAGAATCCCTTTTCATCCTTTTCAAATCTTCCTTATAAATAATATGGTCTTTACGATTAGTATCCCATATAATTGCGTTAACTAAAACATCATACTTCCCAATTTCTTTAACAAAAAGTTTTTCAGTGTTTCTATTATAAATAGTAACATGTGCACCTAATGCTGTAAGCATCTTACATGCCCCTAATGCAACATTTCCTCTGCCTAATATAGCAACCTTTGTATCCCTTGGTAATTTCCCATATAAAAGAAATGCATGATATACAGCCGACTCTCCCGCCAATTCATTGTTTCTCCAAAAAACATGTCTACCTTCTTCAAACATATCTTCCCATGCGATTCCCGTAAGCTTGTTATTTATAAATTTATCCGTTATATCTCTACTTTGTACTGCATGTATCCATCCAAATACAATCTGACCTTCAGTTAGAGTCTCTATATAATCAGAATCCCCAGCTTTAGCATCACAGATAATGTCTTTTTTTAATATTTCCTCTCTTTCTGCAATGTTAGCTCCTGCTCTTATAAACTCCTCATCCTCTACGCCTAGTTTTAAACCATAACCCTTTTCAAAATACAAATTTTTCTTATTTCTTATAAATTTAATATCATCTAGTAATAACGCTCTTCTATTTTCATTCTCTTTGTGATTTATTGGAAATCCAATATTTTTTATCATAACACCATTCCTCACTTAAAAATTAACATCAATGATGTTAATTTTTATTATTTATCAATTTTTAAAAAATTTAACAGTTGCAATTATGTTCCTTAATTAATATTTAATAATATTCTTACAAACTTTTATCAATTAACACGTTTACATTTTTTAAACTACTTTTATGGATTTATAAAGGTATTCATCACTTATTTGTATAGCTTTTAGATTCAGCTTTCTCTTAAATTGAATATTCAGAATATTCTAACGTAATTATATTACACAATATAAGGCATACTCTCTCTTTAATAATACACTTTTTCATTGAATAAATCAAAATAGGTCTTGCTATTTATACTCCTAAATGATTTTTTCTAATATATATTATTACTCAATTTCATGTTACTCTAAAAAATTAATACAGCATCTACTTCAATGTATATATACTTGAAATGTATTAAAAAAAGATCTTCTCATAACGATTAAAATCGTTATGAGAAGATCTTTTTACTTTTATTCTTATATTGTTTTACTCAGTTGTGAATGGTAGTAAAGCTATGTTTCTTGCTCTCTTAATAGCTTCAGTTAACATTCTCTGATGTTTTGCACAGTTTCCAGAAATTCTTCTTGGTAGAATCTTTCCTCTTTCTGTGATGTACTTTCTAAGTTTATTTATGTCTTTGTAATCTATATGGTCAGCCTTTTCCATGCAGAAAGAACAAATTTTTTTCTTCATTCTTCTTCCTCTTTGGCCGCCTCTTTTGGAATCTCTTCCTTCTCTTGCATTTCCGTTTTCTCTACCCATTTTTATTATCCTCCTTACCTTGAATTTTTAGAAAGGAATATCTCCGTCATCTATTGGAGTAATATCTTCTCCAACATTTGAATCGTTCATATTATCTTTCATAGAATTAGAATTTTCATTTAAATTAGAACCATAATCTGCTCCGTTTGAGGAAGTTTTATTTCCTCCCCATTCAAGAAACTGTACCTCGTCAGCTACAACTTCCGTAACATATCTTCTAGTGCCATCTTTAGCTTCATAATTTCTTGTCTGTATCCTACCACTAATTCCTATAAGCTTCCCTTTACTCATATAATTTGCAGTGGATTCAGCCTGTTTACCCCATACTACTATAGGAATAAAATCAGCTTCTCTAACACCATTTTTGTTAGGAACTCTTCTGTCAACTGCTACAGTAAAGGTGGTAACAGCATTTCCACTTCCCGGAGTAAATTTAAGCTCAGGGTCTTTAGTAAGTCTGCCTATTAAAACAACTTTGTTCATTTTAACACCACCATCAATAATTATTGTTCATCTTTTATGATTATGTGTCTTACAACACCATCAGTAATTCTGAATACACGATCTAATTCTTTTGGTAATTCTGGATCAGCTGTGAAGTTTACTAGTATGTAGTATCCTTCGTTTAATTTATTTATTTCATAAGCAAGTTTTCTCTTGCCCCATAAATCAATATTGTCAACTGTACCTTCACCATTTTCTATTACACCCTTAAACTTTTCAACGCTAGCATTAACTGCTTCTTCGTCTAATGATGGGTTTAATATAAATAAAGTTTCGTACTTTCTCATTAGATTCACCTCCTCCCCTTGGTCTTTGGCTATGATTTTACATAGCAGGGATTACAACAATATATTTTATCACAATTATTGTCATTATACAAGTTTTTTATTCTTCTGTCTTAGATTTTTTTTCAATTATTTCTTTAAGTCCTTTTTCAAACTTATTTCTAGGCACCATTACTATTCTATTGCACCCAGTGCATTTTATTTTTATATCTGCACCTACCCTTATTATTTCCCATGCATTAGTTCCACATGGATGCTGTTTCTTCATCTTTACAATATCGCCCAAATCAAAATCTTTATTCATTTTCCCCTCCTATATTTGACCTAATCTATTATTAGCAATTTTAATATTATTTTTTAAAAGTTCCTCTAATATACTTTTTCTCAAATCCATCTCATTTTGCCCTTGCATAGCTGATGATGACTTACCTATTATCATTATATCCATTCCATCTAATCCAATTGACGTCATTCCCAAAACCTTTGGTGAATCTATAATATCTTTTTTATGTTTTTTTGTGAATGTACTACAGGCTGAGTTTATAATTGAAAAAACTTTATCTACACTTTCGCTGTAATCTATGCAAACTTTTACTGCTATTCTAAGGTTTCCTCTTGAATGATTTGTTACATTTTTAATAGATCCATTTGGTATTATATGAAGGTCACCATTAAAATCTCTTATTTTAGTTATCCTAAGTTCAAGGCTTTCAACTATGCCGTTCTTATTTTCAATTGTAACATTATCTCCTACTGAATATTGATTTTCAACGAGTATAAACACCCCATTGATTACATCCTTAATTAAATTCTGTGCACCAAGTCCTACTGTAACTCCTCCAATACTTGCTGCCGTTATACTTATCGTACCAAAAATGCTCATAATTCCACAAAAATAAACACTATATCTCAGAATACTTTTTAATATTGCATTTAAAGTTTTTGCCTTTTTTATATCAACTGAAAACATATTTTGATTTCTTTTAATTGTTTTATCTATAATTTTACTGCCTATTTTAATTATAGCGTACATTAAAATAAGTATAATAATTATTTTAAAAATAATGCTAAATATTTCATAAAAATTTATTTCACTACTTTTACTTTGCATTTTAATATTAACATTATCAAGTAGTGATGTTAACCCATTCATAATTAAACCACCTTAATTTTTTATTTTAATATAACATATATTTAAATGTAGTTAAAGTCTCTTAATTAACTAAAGGGCTATCTACCTATATGTCAGTAGTAATTCGCAGTATACTGATTTAATAATATTTTATAATCCAAGTACTTACAAAGATTATATAGCGTTTTTTATAAATATTTTATGGTTTATTTCCAAAAATATATAACATATATGTTATAATACAGCTTAGAATGATTTCTTTTTTTAATAATCTAAATGATTAACGAGGTACTTTTATGAGCGTATTACTAATTTTAATACAAGCGGCTGTAGCAGGTATTGCACTTGGTTTTATAATGTCAATTCCCCTAGGCCCAAGTGGTATTGAATCTGTTAAGAGAAGCATTTCAAAAGGATATTGGGAAGGCTTTAAAGTTTCTATTGGTGCTATTAGTGCAGATGTTTTTTACATTCTCATTATAAATGCAGGCCTTTTAAATGTTCTTAGTAAAAATAGAAAAACTGAATCTCTTTTTTGGATAATTTCTGGTTTATTAATGATCATTATTGGCTATAATTCAATGAGACACCATTTTCAAAATGATGCTTTAGTTTCGAAATATGAGAAAAAAGAAGGTAATTCTCATCCATACATAACAGGTTTCATTATGACAGCAACAAATCCCACAACACCTTCTCTTTGGCTTATGATGAGTGGAACTTTCTTTAGAACATGGTATCAAATAAACAAATTTAGCTCTTACGTTTTTGTTGTCTCAATAATATTGGGTATGGTTTTTTGGTTTGCTCTTTTAAATTTCCTTGCAGTAAGGGGCTTTAAAGTTTTGTCACCAAGCAATTCCAATAAAACTATTTCATTTTTAATGTGGATTATAATAATAACTGGATTTTTGTTTATAGTATGGGGAATACTTAAATTTTTTAATATATTTCAAATAATATCATTTTAACATATTTGAAAAAGGAGGCTTACTATTTGGAAAATTTACAACAACATATAGATAAAGCCATTATATTTTTTCTTATTTATACTTTTACTTTTGTGATTTTCTTTAAAACAATAGGATACACTCTACCTTTTGTCTTAGCGTTTATTTTATCAATTGTTTTTCAGAAACCAACTAAATGGTTAATAAAGAAATTTAAGTTAAGTGTAAGTATTGCTTCATTGATTACGACAACGGTATTTTCTGCAATTATAATATTAATTACAATTTTAAGTATCGCATCAATCACAAATGAAATAATAAGCTTAACTAAAAATGCTCAATCTTATGTTTCATATGCTACACCAAAAATAAATACTTTTATAAAAAATTTGGAGAGCTTTTATAAGAACCTAGATCCCTCGATTTCCAATACTATTGAAAGTAATTTTTCGGACTATGCTTCAAAAACTGTAAGTGCTACAATGAATGTTTCAGGAAAATTTATGTCATTTGTATGGGGACTTGTATCATACGTACCTTATGTGGTTATGGTGGTAATTTTTACTTTTGTTTCCACTTATTTCTTCACTAAAGATTTTTCATCTGCTAAAAATAAGTTTATAAAAATGCTTCCTTCAGGTAAATCTGATAGATTTTTTGAAATACTTCAACATGTAAAAAAAATGTTAGCTAATTATGTATTATCGGAACTTATAGTTATAGCAATAACTTTTGTAGAAACATTAATTGCATATGCTTTATTTGGTATTAGTTATGGATTCTTATTAGCAGTAATAACTGCTGTTTGCGATATATTGCCAATTATTGGAATAGGCATTATATATTTCCCTCTAGCTATAATATACTTTTTGATGGGCAATTATTTAACTGCTGTTGAACTCTTAATAGCTTATGCTTTTATTTCAGTAGTAAGGCAAATTATTGAACCTAAAATAGTTTCTTCAACAATGGGTATTCATCCTGTTGCAGCGTTAGCAGCATTATTTATTGGACTGGAAGCAGGTGGAGTTGAAGGTATCTTCTTCTGTATGTTCCTTGTTTTATTTTATAAAATGTTTAAAAATATAGGTGTATTATAGTATAAAAAACCTCCTTTTAGTTAAAACTTTAAAAGGAGGTTTTTTTATGAAGGTAATTATTGATTCAACAGATTTACACTCAATATTTTTAATAAAGGATACTTTATGTAAAAATATTTCTCCTGCATTAGTTCAAGGCCGATCTATTGTATTTTTATGCATTGGTTCAGACAGATCTACAGGTGACTCTCTTGGTCCTTTAATTGGGCATAAATTAAAATTTTTATCAAACAATAATATATTTATTTATGGTAATCTTGAAAATCCCGTTCACGCTAAAAATCTGATTTCTACATTAAAAAAAATAAATACAATCTATAATAATCCATATATTATTGCTATAGATGCTTGTCTTGGACGACTTCAAAACGTAGGTAAAATAATAATTGAAAACAAACCTATATTTCCAGGTTCTGCAGTTAAAAAATCACTTCCGCCTATTGGGAACATGAGCATAACTGGTATAGTGAATATATCTGGCAATCTTGAATTCATGGTTCTTCAAAACACAAGGTTATTCACAGTAATGCATTTAGCAGAAATAATTTCTAGTGGCATCTATTATTCAATAGAAAATTTACCTTCTTTACGTAAAGCTTAGAAGGCAAAAGTTTTATAATCGATGCATTTTTCACATTAATTTATACTATATTAAAATATTGATGTATATAGTCTATTTTTTAATATGTTTTCTATTTCATCGATATTTCGGCTGCCTATATCTATTATTAACATTCCATCTTTTTTAATATTATTTTCACCATTCAAATTAGATAGTCCACCGTTTTTTAAATCACAAATAACTGCATCGCATTTTTCTTTTGATTTAAATGAGACTATTTCATATCCTCTATCTTCTAATTGTTTCTTTATATTATTTAATTCATCCGGTATACAAATTTTCATAAAAAAACCTCCCTATGTATAATTATTTCCACAGGAAGATTTTATATTCAAATTTATTTTATTTTATTTACTGCACCTTCAAGTACTGTTTTTTCTTCATTTGATAAATCATATCTTGAAATACCCTTATCAATTGGTTTTGCATAAGTAGTGCTCTCATCTCTTCCATATATACTTGTGATAACAACTCCATTTTTATTATTATCCAGCATTGCAATAGAAAAGCTCAAATCACTGCCAACATCTTCAAATGCTTTATATCTTATTATTGATACATTCTGTAAACATTCATCAACTTTTCCCTGTACATCTAAATAAAGCTTCTTAGCGTCCTCAGTTTCTTGTACTGCATTTTCTATTTTATCCATATATTCCTTTATAATTTCTTCTAAATTACTATTATCATTTCCTCTTGTTAGTTTTCTTAGTCTTTTTTCGACTCTTCCAATTGATTTTCCATTTATAATTGTTACTATAAATAATATTATTATAATCAAAATTAGTGCTGCTACTATATATATACTAATTTCATTATATATTGTTATTAAATTTTGCATTTATATTCATCCTTTCAGCATATATAATGTTTCACGTGGAACATTTATATTTTTAAAATATCTATTATCCTTTGTAAATCATCATTTGAATAATATTCTATTTCAATCTTACCTTTATTCTTGTTATTTTTAAGATTTACTTTTGTTCCAAACATTTCTTCAAGTCTGTTACGTATGTCAGTTATATAACTGTCTATTTTTTCATCTTTACTATTATTATTTGTTTTCTTGCCTGCTTGGATGTCCTTAATAATTTTTTCTATTTGTCTTACACTAAGCCCTTCATCAATTATCTTTTGAGCAAGTTCATATTGGAGGTTATTATCTTCAACTCCAAGAAGAGCCTTTGCATGTCCTTCAGTTATAACTCCATCAATCAAGTATCCTTGCACCCTAACATCAAGATTTAATAGTCTTATAGCGTTTGTAATTACTGTTCTTGATTTTCCAATTCTCTTTCCCAAAACTTCCTGGGTTAATTTAAAGTCTTCAAGAAGCTTTTTATACGCATTAGCTTCTTCAATTGGATTTAAATCTTCTCTTTGAATATTTTCTATAAGTGATACTTCTAATAATTCGCTGTTATTTAAATCCATAATAACTGAAGGTATTTCTTTAAGTCCTATTAGTTTAGCAGCTCTCCATCTTCTCTCACCAGCTACAATAACATAAGTATTTTCTTTTTTCATAAGCACAAGAGGCTGTATTATGCCATGTTGCTTAATTGACTCTGCTAATGTAGCAAGCTTTTCGTTGTCAAAACTTTTTCTAGGCTGCTCATCATTAGGCCTAATATCATTTATTGATACTAATTTTATTTTATTTTTATCATCTTCTGGATCATCAATTAGATTTTCACTTATTAATGCTCCGAGTCCTCTTCCAAGGCCTCCTTTTTTAATCATATATCATATCACCTCTTCTGCCTTTTCACAAACTCTTCTGAAAGCATTCTATAAGCTTCTGCTCCCTTACATTTTTCGTCATATAATAATATTGGAAGCCCAAAACTTGGAGCCTCTGCTAATCTTACATTTCTAGGGATAACCGTATCATATACCTTTTTATTGAAGTATTTTGTGATTTCTGAGTAAACTTCTCCTGTTAATTTTATTCTTTTATCACTCATAGTTAAAACCACACCTTCAATTTCAATTCCCTTATTAATAGATTTTTGAACCAAGTGGATAGTATTTACAAGCTGTCCAACTCCCTCAAGAGCATAAAATTCCGCTTGAATTGGAATTAGAACAGTTTGTGAAGCACAGAGCGCATTTATAGTTAAAAGCCCTAATGAAGGCGGACAATCTATAAAAACATAATCATACTCATCTTTAACTTTTTCCAACTTGCTTTTTAATATAAATTCTCTGCTGTTTCTATCTATAATTTCTAATTCTGCTCCTGCAAGTTCTAAACTAGATGGTGCTATGTAAAAATTATCAATGAGTTCGTATTTTATAATCGTATCATTTATATCTTCGTCTGATGTTATTACATCATACATAGATTTTTCAATAGATTTTTTTTCAATACCTAATCCACTTGTAGTATTCCCTTGAGGATCTATATCTATAGTTAAAACCTTATATCCATTCATAGCTAAATACGAGCATAAATTTATATTCGTTGTAGTTTTTCCTACTCCGCCTTTTTGATTAAAAACACTTATAACTTTCATGGATCTTCACCCCTTTCCAACTTATTTTATTATGACATCTTTTTTCGTTTATTAAAAATACTTTTTACTCACATTAATATTATAATCTGATACTCACAGTTTATAAATAGAATTCACAAAACATTTATAAAAAAACTACTTTTTAATATAATATATCAAAAAGTAGTAATATTTTAATTTAGTATACACAAATAAATTAACAATGTTCCACGTGAAACATTTCTATTTTTTTGGTATTTTAATAATTACCTCTATATACTCATCTGCGTCTTTAGATCTATAGTTTGCCTTTATACCATATTTATCAAATACCTGTTTAATTGTATTAATATATATCCTTGGAGTAAAAATCCCCTTAATACGTTTCTTACCATCCGCTGCAATGTCTTTTTCAATTATTTTAAGCTTAAGTAGCTCTTTATCGATTAATTGTTCAGATTTTTTTACATTTAGCTCCTGTTTTATTATCGTTTTTAATACTTTTCTCTGAAGCTTTAAATTAGGAAGCTTTAATAAAGCCCTTGCATGTCTTTCCGTAAGTGAGTTTTCGAGAATAAGTTTTCTAAGAGAACTGTCTAGTTTTAAAATTCTTATCTTATTTGCTATAGTTGATTGTTTTTTCCCTATACTTTTAGCCAATCCCTCTTGAGTATATCCGTGCTCTTTTATTAAGTCATAATATGCCTCTGCCTCTTCTACAAAATTAAGGTCTTCTCTTTGCAGATTTTCAAGAAGAGCTATTGTAGCTGAATCATCATCTGTAATATCTATAATTATTGCAGGAACGGATTTTAACCCAGCAATTTTAGCAGCCCTGAGTCTTCTTTCTCCTGCTACTAATTCATATATATTTTCATCTTTTTTTCGTACTGATAGTGGTTGTATTATACCATAATTTTTAATTGATTGTGCTAATTCATTAAGTGTCTTTTCATTAAATTGTTTTCTTGGCTGATATGAATTAGCAATAATACACTCTACAGGTATATACAATACATCGTTATTAATCATATTAAAACCCATCCCTTAATTATATTTCAATATACTAATATAATGTTTTCTTCATTATTTTGTAAAATCCTTCTTTTTTATTAAAGTACACACTCATACTATTTTAAAGGTCTCTTTGTAACCATTCCTGCTTTTCTTGGATATCTTTTATCTGTTGATTTTACTTTTCTTACAACTACTAAATTATGTTTTAAATCACTATTTTCAATTTCAACTTTTATTATATCTTCAAGCTTTCCACCTAAGGTTCCAATAGCATTTCTTGACTCTTTAATTTCCTCATCCACACTTGGACCCTTTAATGCTAAAAAATATCCCCCTACTTTTACATACGGTATACAAAATTCACTTAAAACAGTCATATTAGCAACGGCTCTTGATGTAGCAATATCAAAATTTTCCCTATAATTTTCATCCCTTGCAAAATCTTCCGCTCTTCCATGAAGCGCTTTTACGCCATTTAATTTTAACTGTTTTACCACTTCATTTAAGAAATTTATTCTCTTGTTTAATGAATCCAGCAATACTAAATTAATATTTTCATTTACTATTTTTATGGGTATTCCTGGAAATCCTCCACCTGTTCCAACATCAATAATACTCTTTGCATCTTTTAAAGATTCAAACCTAAATGCCTTTATAGAATCAATGAAATGTTTTTTTATAATTTCCTCATCATCTAATATTGAAGTTAAATTTATCTTTTCATTCCATTCTTTAAGTAAGTTTTTATAAATTATAAACTTATTGTATTTAGTTTCATC
The DNA here is from genome assembly GCA_028692255.1 of Clostridium sp. GTDB lineage: Bacteria > Bacillota > Clostridia > Clostridiales > Clostridiaceae > Clostridium_I. The sequence goes on along the minus strand of JAQUXS010000001.1, from coordinate 15,569 downwards.
AAAAGACACTCCCTCTTTGCTGCAGGCGATATTCATTAAATCAAAATATTTCATATTTCCTCCAATTAAAATAAATTTCGTTTATATTTTCATTTTACTATTTTAAATTTATTTTTGCATATTGCTCCATATATATCATAAACACTGAAATATCTGCTGGAGATACTCCTGATATTCTTGAAGCCTGGCCTAAATTCTCAGGTCTAAGTTTATCTAATTTTTGAATTGCCTCAATTCTAAGACCTTTCACATCATTGTAGTCTATACCTTCAGGTATTGCTCTCTTCTCAAATTTTTTAAACTGTTCAACCTGCTCCATTTGTTTTGAAATATATCCTTCATATTTTGTAATGATGTTTACTTCATCTACAATGTTCTTTGGAAGTTCAGGTCTATCTGTGTCAATAATTTTAACTTTGTTATAATCAAGTTCTGGCCTTTTTATAATTTCATATAAACTCATAGGTTTTCTAAGTGGTGCTGTATTAAGAGTCTCAAGAATCTCATTTGTCTCTTTCTTATTAGTTACTTGAAGTTTTTTTATTCTATTTATTTCATCTTCTATACTCTTTTTTCTACTCAAAAATTTTTCATACCTATTATCATCTACAAGTCCTATTTCACGTCCAAGCTCCGTAAGTCTTAAATCTGCATTATCCTGTCTTAATAAAAGCCTATATTCAGCTCTTGATGTCATCATTCTATACGGTTCATTAGTACCCTTTGTTACAAGATCATCGATTAATACGCCAATGTATGCCTCTGATCTTCTCAATACAAAAGGATCCTCATTTTTAACCTTTAGTGCCGCATTTATTCCTGCCATAAGTCCTTGACAAGCAGCTTCTTCATATCCTGAACTTCCATTTAATTGCCCAGCTCCGAAAAGCCCACTTATACTCTTAAATTCAAGAGATAATTTCAATTGTGTTGGATCAATACAATCATATTCAATTGCATAGGCAGTTCTCATCATTTCTGCTTTTTCAAGACCTGAAACTGTTCTTAACATTTTCAACTGAATCTCCTCAGGTAAAGAACTTGACATTCCTCCAACATACATTTCATTTGTATATTCACCTTCTGGTTCAATAAATATCTGATGCTGTTCTTTATCTGGGAACCTCATAACTTTATCTTCAATAGAAGGACAATACCTTGGTCCTACACTTTTAATTGAACCATTATAAAGAGGAGATCTATTTATATTTTCTCTTATAACTTCATGTGTTCTATCATTTGTATAAGTTAAATAACAAAGTTTCTGCTCTCTATCTATATTTTCACTTATAAATGAAAATGGATTTATCTCTTTATCTCCCGGCTGTGGAATCATTTTTGAAAAGTCTATTGATCTCTTATTTATACGTGCAGGTGTTCCAGTTTTAAATCTCCTAAGCTTAATCCCCGCTTCAATAAGACTACTTGAAAGTTCATTAGCTGGAAATAGTCCACTTGGACCTCCACTATAATTTACTTCACCTATTATTATTCTAGCCCTTAAATAAGTACCTGTAGCAAGAACAACAGCCTTAGTTTCAAAATATGCTCCATTTTTCGTCTGAATTCCTTTAACTTTCCCATCTTCAATATCTATCCCTATAACTTCTAACTGTCTTAAATATAAATTTTCTTGGTTTTCAAGCACATTTTTCATTCTCATTGAATATCTCTTTTTATCAGCTTGAGCTCTTAATGAATGTACTGCAGGTCCCTTTGATGTATTTAGCATCTTTGATTGTATAAAGGTATGGTCTATATTTACACCCATTTCTCCGCCTAGTGCGTCAATTTCCCTTACAAGATGTCCTTTAGCCGTTCCCCCTACATTAGGATTACAAGGCATCATACCTATACTATCAAGATTCATTGTAAATATACCCGTCTTAAGTCCCATTCTAGAAGATGCAAGTGCTGCCTCACATCCAGCATGACCAGCACCTATAACTACAACATCAAAATTATCACTATTATATTTAATCATCATTTCACCTACTTTCCTAAACAAAATTCACTAAATATCTTATCTATTAGATCTTCTTTAACTGTATCTCCTGTAATTTCTCCAAGACAATTCCATGCTTCTCTTATATCGATGGACGCAAGGTCTATAGCAGAAGTATCCTTAAGCGCACGTACAGCATCATTACAGCTTTTCTCTGCCATTATAAGTGCAGCTTTATGCCTTGTATTTGTTATAATATAATTATCAACATTAATTTTTCCACCAAAAAACATATTTTCGATAGTCTTTTTAATTTCGTCAATTCCAATTTTGTTTTTAGCAGAAATCTTTAATATATATTTCGAATTAAGCTCCTTTAAACTATTAATATCAAGCTTTGATGCAATATCTATTTTATTTAAAAGAACAATATATTTTTTATTTTTTATATAATGAATTATTTCTTTATCTTTAGAATCAAGCACTGAACTTGAATCAAGCATTAAAATTATAAGATCAGCATCTTCAATTTGAGCTTTTGATTTTTCAACACCTATTCTTTCTATAATATCTTCAGTTTCTCTTATACCAGCTGTATCAATTAACCTTATTGGTATGCCACCTATATTTATATTTTCTTCAATTATATCTCTTGTAGTACCTGCAATTTCTGTAACAATTGCTCTTTTTTCGTCAAGAAGTGTATTTAATAGAGAAGACTTACCTACATTGGGTTTACCAACAATAGCGACCTTTAATCCTTCCCTTATAATTTTACCTTCCTCTGCAGAAATTATAAGACTGTGAATTTTATCTAAAATTTTATTAAGTTTGTCTCCTGCTTTTTTAGAAGTCATTTCTTCAAGATCATCTTCTGGATAATCAACTGTAGCCTCTATGTGTGCAATAAGTTCCAATAAATTATTTCTAAGTTTATTTATCTCTTTTGAAACTCTACCTTCTGACTGCATAACTGCAGATTTCATACTTGCATCTGTCTTTGAAGTAATAATATCCATAACAGCCTCAGCTTCACTTAAATCTATTCTTCCATTTAAAAATGCTCTTTTAGTAAATTCACCAGGCTCTGCAAGCCTTGCGCCTGACTTTAAAACTTCTTCTAGAATAGTTTTTGTACTTAATATTCCACCATGACAATTAATTTCAACAGTATCTTCACTAGTAAAACTCTTAGGTCCTTTCATGAAAGTTATAATAACATCATCTAGAATATCATTAGTACTTGGATTAATTATTTTACCATACTTCATTGTATAAGGCCTCATTTTAAGTATATCCTCTGCATTTTTAGCCTTAAATATTTTATTCACAATTTTTAGTGAATTGCTTCCAGAAACTCTTATTATAGAAATTCCTGCCTCACCTAAAGCAGTTGCTATTGCTGCTATAGTATCAAATTCTTTCATAAGTTTGGCAATAAATTCTTACCATTCCCTCCTTTTACCATAGTTATAAGTAAAAAGAAAGCCATCAGGCTTTCTTCAAATCAATTACGACATATCTATGAGGTTCATTACCCTCGCTATAAGTTTTTACGTATTTATCTCCCTGAAGCTCAGAATGTATTATTCTTCTTTCATATGGATTCATAGGTTCAAGTTTTACAAACCTACCTATTTTTTGAACTCTATGAGCAGTTTTAACTGCAAATCTTCTTAATGTCTCTTCTCTTTTTGCTCTATAATTTTCAGCATCCAATACAACCCTTTTATATCCTTCATCTTTGCTTTTATTTAAGAAAAGACTTATTAAGTATTGCAATGAGTCTAAAGTTTCACCTCTATAACCAATTAATATACCCAATTTTGAACCTTTTATATCCATATTTATAACATTATCTTCTTGCTTTACTTCAATTTTTGCATCAATATCCATCTTACTTAAAATTTCTTTTAGAAAGTCTTCAGCTTCTAAAGCATAATCCCTTTTTACGGTAACTTTAATTTTAGCATTTCTCTTTCCTATAAGACTTAAAATTCCTTTGCTGCCTTCATCTATAACCGAAATCTCAATTCTGTCTTCTCCAACTCCAAGTTCTCTAAGCGCATTCTCTTTAGCATCCTCTATAGTTTTTCCAACAAATTCAACACACTTCACGGCGTAAGGCACCCCCTTTGGTGGTTCAAATATAACCTAATATATAATCCACTCTTTAAGTTTTGTATTAATCACTATAACCTTATATTATATTTTAATTCTTAGCTTCTTCTTCTTTTTTTGAAAGAAAGCTCATTACAATTTGAGTCTGTATTATTTGAATTATATTACCAACTGTCCAATAAAGTACTAATGCTGCATTAAATTTTAAACTCATAAACAAAAACACTGCAGACATAATTAAATTCATTGACTGAGTCTGCTTTACTTGTGCTTTATCTGTATTTCCTAATTGCATAAGCATACCTGAAATGTATGTTGTAGCACCTGAAAAGATTGGCAATATTAAAGAAGTCCAATCTGAAAATGAAGCTGCATTTGATAAGTCATGTATCCATAAAAATCCTATACCTTTTATGTTAAGACTATAAAAAACATAATACAATGCTATAAGTATTGGATACTGTATTATCATTGGTAAACATCCACCAAGAGGACTTACTCCCCTATCTTTATACAGTTTCATTGTCTCTTCATTTAATTTTTGCGGATTTTCTTTATATTTGCCCTGAAGTTTCTTTACTTCTGGAGCAATTCTAGTCATATGAAATGAAGATTTTAGAGATTTATAGTTTAGTGGCAATAATGCAAATCTTATTATAACTGTAAGAATTATTATTGATAAACCATAAGATATATTCTTATCAGGTACTATAGACAATATCCACTTATTTATTGATTGGAAAAATTGAACAAACAAGTTATTTAAAAATGCGATTTTAAACAAAATCCTATCCTCCTAATATTTTATTTAACAGGATCATACCCGCCTTTACAAAAAGGATTACATCTTAGAATCCTTTTAGCTGCCATAAATCCACCTTTTAGCGCGCCATATTTTTCTATCGCTTCAATGGCATATTGAGAACAGGTTGGATAAAATCTACAACAAGGCCTCTTTAGTGGTGATATATATTTTCTATAAATTTTTATCATCTTTATTATTAACTTTTTCATGATTACATAAACCTGCCTTTTTAAACAGATTTTTCATAGAAACTTCAATATCTTTATAACCTTTATTATTACATGCAAACCGAGCAATAAACACAAAGTCGTAACCTTCTTTATATTTAACTAATTGCCTATTATTAAGCCTGTAGCTTTCACTTATTAATCTTTTAACTCTACTTCTAACTACACTCTTACCAACTTTTTTACTTACTGAAATACCAACTCGGTTATTATTCTTATTTTTAGAATTTTTAAGTACATATAAAACAAGAAGATGATTAGAGAAAGACTTTCCTTTTCTATATACAGTTCTAAATTCAGAGTTCTTTCTTATTTTGTCTTCCTTCATAATATACTACTTCTCCTTTTTTCTGCAATTACAGAAAAAGGCCACAAAAGCGGCCCTTATGCTGACAATTTTTTTCTACCTTTTTGTCTTCTATTTCTTATAATGTTTCTTCCTGAAAGTGTGCTCATTCTCTTTCTAAAGCCATGTTCTCTTTTTCTTTGTTTCTTTTTAGGCTGATAAGTCATAAGCATACCACATGCACCTCCTTTATTTTGTGCAATTCTTTTTATATAGCAATTACTTACTAACTAATTTTTAGTTTTACTTTTATATTATATATTCACGTAATAGTAATGTCAACTGTATGCTATCCTTTCATTTTGTTGATAGTTTTACCTTTTAAAATTTTTTTGTGGATAACTTCTTGAATAGCTGTTTATCTTTTGATATGATTAAAAAAGAATTGTGAATATATAAAGTTATGCACAGACTGTGGACAAAATTGTGTATAACTTGTTTAATTACTGGGTATTATTTTATAAACAATCACTTTTTTTATTTAAATATAGCTATTTGCTTTACTTTTTTAGCTGTTAATATATATTTTTTTATTTTTGTTGATAACTTATTTTTAAAATGTTTATCAACTGTATTATAAACATGTGTATAAATTTTATTTACATTGTCAACAACTTAAAATAGATTTTGTTTTTTGTTGATATTTATGTGCATAAAATTTTTATTGCACATAAAAATTTTCACTGGAGGATAATAAAAATGGACACCTTAATAAAAAATATTTGGGATAAAACTTTAAACATAATAAAAGGTGAGCTGACAGAGGTAAGCTTTAAAACCTGGCTAAAAAGCATATCTCCCCTGTCTATAGATAAGGATTACATAAAACTTGGTGTCCCTAATCAATTTACCAAAGAAATACTAGAAAGTAGATATAAAGATTTAATTTCAAATGCTCTTCAAATTGTAACTACAAAACATTATACTGTGCTCTTTAATATACTTTCAGAAGAAACCGTAGAACTAGATGACGCAAAAAACGATTCTTCTATTTCTTCATCTAATAATGAAGAAATGAATACAATGCTTAATCCTAAATATAAATTCGATTCCTTTGTAGTAGGTAATAGCAATAGATTTGCACATGCAGCTTGTTTAGCCGTAGCAGAAGCACCTGCTAAAGCTTATAATCCATTATTTATATATGGAGGAGTTGGACTTGGAAAAACACATCTTATGCATGCAATAGGACACTATATATTAGATAATAATCCAAAAGCAAAGGTAGTTTATGTCTCATCTGAAAAATTTACAAATGAGCTTATAAATTCAATTAAAGATGACAAAAATGAAGAATTTAGGATGAAATATAGAAGTGTAGATGTGCTTTTAATAGATGATGTTCAGTTTATAGGCGGAAAGGAACGTACTCAAGAGGAATTTTTCCATACATTTAATACACTTCATGAAAGCAACAAGCAAATTATACTTTCTAGTGATAGGCCACCAAAAGAAATTCCAACACTTGAAGATAGACTTAGATCAAGATTTGAATGGGGCCTTATCGCTGATATTCAGGCTCCTGATTTTGAAACTAGAATTGCTATTTTAAAGAAAAAAGCTGATGTTGACCATTTAGATATACCAAATGAAGTAATGGTTTATATAGCAACAAAAATTAAATCAAATATAAGGGAACTTGAGGGAGCACTAATAAGAATTGTTGCCTTTTCTTCACTTACAAATAGAGAAATAAGTGTAGATCTTGCTTCAGAAGCTTTAAAAGATATAATTTCAAATAGACAATCAAGACAAGTTACAATAGAGCTCATTCAAGATATTGTTTCAAATTACTATAATCTTTCTATTGCAGATTTTAAATCTGCAAGACGTACTAGGAATATAGCTTATCCAAGGCAAATTGCAATGTATCTAAGTAGAAAGTTAACTGATATGTCTCTACCAAAAATAGGTGAAGAATTTGGTGGAAGAGACCATACAACTGTAATTCATGCTTACGAAAAAATATCTGAAGGTCTAAAAAAAGATGAGTCCTTAAAAAATGCTATAAGCGACATAACTAAAAAAATAAATCAGAAATAGTAACAGCTGTTTATAATAAGTAAAAAAGTATCTGTGGATAAAAAATCATTGTTCTATCAACTCTTAATAATGTGGATAACCATGATTTTTTATCAATAAATTATCAACAGGTATTTTTTAGCTAATACAAGCACTTTTAAAGCTTTGCTTATATTGTCCACATATCCACAGCCCCTACTACTATTACTATTTATTTATATACTATCTAATCTATATATATATTACTGATATTTGTTAACAAAAAGGAGGTTCTTTAATGAAATTCACATGTCAAAAAAATAAACTACAAGAAGCTATTTCTATAACTCAAAAAGCTGTTACCGGTAAAGCAGCAATGCCTATACTTCAGGGTCTTTTATTAGAAGCAGCTAATAATCAAATTAAAATTACAGGTTCAGATATAGATTTAAGCATTGAAAGTAAGATAGATGCTGATATAAGTGAAAATGGAAAAATTGTTGTAGATGCAAAATTGTTAGGTGATATTGTAAGGAAACTACCTAATAGCAGTATTGAAATAAATACCGTAGATGACAAAACTATAGAAATAATTTGCGAAAAAAGTAAATTCAATTTAATTCACATGGCTGCAGATGATTTTCCCAATATGCCAAATGTTGATGGAGAAAGTACTTTCTCTATAGACCAAAAGTTACTTAAAAATATGATAAGAGGAACTATTTTTGCTATTGCTCAAGACGAAGCAAGGCCAATACTTACAGGAGTATTGTTTGAAATAAATAATAAAAAAATAAATTTAGTTGCACTTGATGGATATAGATTAGCTCTTAAAAGTGAAGATATAGAAAGTGAAGATTCAATAAGATCAGTAATTCCTGGGAAAACCCTTAATGAGTTGGTTAAAATACTTGATGATGAAGGCAATGTGGATGTAACTTTTTCTAAAAATCACATTTTAATAAATCTAGGTACAACTAAAATAATATCTAGACTTTTAGAAGGAGAATTTATAAATTATAATTCTATAATACCCGAAGAATATAATTTAAGAGTTAAAGTAAAAAGAGAAGAATTGTTAAATTGTATAGAGAGAGCTTCATTACTTGCTAAAGATGGTAATACAAATCTTATTAAATTTGACATCAATGAAGAAAATATGATTCTCACTTCCAATTCTCAATTGGGAAACGTCAGAGAAGAACTAAATATTATTTTGCAAGGTGAAGGTCTTGAAATTGCATTTAACGCAAAATACATGATCGACCTTCTTAAAATAATGGAAGAGGAAGAAATTTACATGGAATTTTCCAGCAGTGTTAGCCCTTGTGTTGTAAAAGATGCTAAAAATAATAATTGCACATATCTTGTACTTCCTGTAAGGTTAATAAATGGTTAGAAGAACAAAAATTGGTTATAATTTTTATTAGGAGATTGATATGAAAAATATAAAGATTGAAACAGAGATAATAAAATTAGATTCATTTTTAAAATGGTCTGGTGCAGTAAGTCAAGGATCAGAAGCAAAAGCCTTTATAAAAGATGGCCAGGTTAAAGTCAATGGAGAGGTAGAAATAAGGCGAGGTAAAAAGCTTTCAAAAGGAGATATAGTTGAATTTAGTGGTGAGGCTTATACAATAGTATAATATTGGTTTTTCCATAAGCACAGCTATTTATGTTATAATATATTAAGGTGTTTGATTATGCATATAAAGTCATTAGAACTTAGAAATTTTAGAAATTATAAAAAGCTTAACATTGAAATGTCAAAAGGTGTAAATATTTTCACTGGAGATAATGCACAAGGAAAAACAAATATACTTGAAAGTATATATTATTGCAGCATAGGAAAGTCACACAGAACTAAGAGAGATAAGGAACTTATTTTATGGAATGAGAATGAAGCATATATAAGTTTAGATGTTTCAAGGGAAAGACTAGATAAAAAAATTGAAATAAAAATTTTTAAAGAAGGTCGAAAAGGGATAAATGTTAATTCTATAAAATTAAAAAAGATTTCACAACTTTTTGGAATATTTAATGCTGTTATTTTTTCTCCAGAAGATTTACGGATTGTGAAGGATTCACCTAGTTATAGAAGAAAATTTCTTGATATTGAACTTACTAAGATAAATCCAAAGTATTATTATGCACTGGTCCAATATAATAAAGTTTTAGAAGAAAGAAATGCAGCACTTAAAGAAATGTATAAAATGAATTCTGATATTTTAGATGTATATGATATTCAACTATCAAAATATGGAAGCACGGTAATCAAATATAGAGTCGAATATCTAAAAAAGTTAAATACGTTTGGTAAAAAAATTCATACAGACATAACTGGTGGAAAAGAAAATATAGAATTCAAGTATATTTCAAGTGTTAAGGATTTTGAAAATATAGAACAATCTTTGCTTAAAAATTATGAAAAAAATAGAAAAAGGGATATAGAAAGAAGAATGACTTCTTTAGGACCGCATAAAGATGATTTTTTTATAAGCATAAACGGGATTGATACTAGGAGCTATGGTTCACAAGGTCAGCAGAGGACTGCTATTCTCACAATGAAATTTTCAACAATAAATATTTTAAAAGAATACACACAGGAAAGTCCTGTACTTTTACTTGATGATGTCTTATCTGAACTTGATGTATCAAGACAAAAATATGTTTTGAATTCAATTGATGATATTCAAACAATAATTACTTGTACTGGAATAAATGAGGTTGAGAAATATATAAATAATAATTTTAAAATATTTAGTGTAAAAGACGGTAAGATTTCATAGAGAATTTAAAAGTAAGGAGGATTTATATGTTTTTACATTTAGGCGAAAATGTTGTTGTTCCCATTAAAGATATTATTGGGATTTTTGATGTGGAAACTACTATGTATAGTTCAGATACAAGCCAATTTTTAAGAATGGCTGAAGAAGATGGATTTGTTGAAAGAATTACAAAAGATAACCCTAAATCCTTTGTAATTGCAGAAGTTGATAAAAAAAGTAAAGTATATTTATCTCCAATATCTTCTTCTACACTGAGTAAGAGAAGCAAAATGTTTTATTTAGAGCCATGATGGTTGTTTTTAGTTAGATAGGAGGATTTTAATGTCACAAAATAATGGAGTTTACGATGAAAGCCAGATACAAGTACTTGAGGGTTTAGAGGCTGTCAGGAAAAGACCTGGAATGTACATAGGAAGTACTTCACTTAGAGGACTTCATCATCTAGTTTATGAAATAGTTGATAATAGTATTGATGAAGCATTAGGTGGTTTTTGTAAAAATATAAATATTATAATTCATAAAGATAATTCTGTAAGTGTTTCAGATGATGGTAGAGGTATGCCAGTAGGAATACATCATAAAATGGGAATACCTACAGTACAGGTTATAATGACAGTTCTTCATGCTGGAGGAAAATTTGGCGGTGGAGGATATAAAGTATCAGGTGGACTTCATGGAGTTGGTGCTTCTGTTGTAAATGCACTTTCAGAAACTTGTGAAGTAACGGTAAAAAATGAAGGACATATTTGGAAACAATCCTATGAAAAAGGAAAAGTAGCAAGTGAATTTGAAAAAATAGGAGATACTGACGAACACGGAACTGAAACTACTTTTAAACCAGACAGTGAAATATTCGAAAGTATAGTATTTGAGTATGATACCTTGGCACAAAGACTTAGAGAATTAGCCTTTTTAAATAAAGGAGTTAAAATACAGTTCACAGATGAAAGAAATGATAAAAGTGAACTTTTTCATTATGAAGGAGGACTTAAATCATTTGTATCTTATCTAAACAGAAACAAAGAGCCAATTTTTAAAGAGCCAATTTACATTGAAGGCAAAAAAGATGATTATGATGTTGAAATTGCTATTCAGTATAATGACGGCTATGTAGAAAATTTGTTTTCTTTTGCAAATAACATAGATACGGTTGAGGGTGGAACACATCTTTCGGGATTTAAAACTGCCCTTACAAGAGCAATAAATGATTATGCTAGAAGGCATGGCGCATTAAAGGAAAATGATAAGAATCTATCAGGCGATGATGTAAGAGAAGGATTGACTGCAGTAATATCTATAAAGCTTTCAAATCCTCAATTTGAAGGACAGACAAAAACTAAACTTGGCAATAGTGAAGTAAAGGGTATTGTAGATAACATTGTTGGAGATAATGTGAAAACTTTCCTTGAAGAGAACCCAGTAGTTGCAAAGTTAATAGTTGATAAGTCACTTGTAGCCTCAAGAGCAAGAGATGCTGCTAAAAAGGCAAGAGAAATAACAAGAAGAAAGTCTGTACTTGAAAGTACATCACTTCCAGGTAAACTTTCAGATTGTTCATCAAAAGATCCTTCAGAATGTGAAATTTATATAGTCGAGGGTGATTCTGCCGGTGGTAGTGCAAAACAAGGTAGAGATAGAAAGTTCCAAGCAATACTTCCACTTAGAGGAAAGATAATGAATGTTGAAAAACAGAGGATTGATAAGATATTAAACTCTGATACCATTAAGTCAATGATAACTGCTTTTGGAGCAGGAATAAGTGAAGATTTTAATATAGAAAAAATAAGATATCACAGAATTATTATAATGACAGATGCCGATGTCGATGGTGCGCATATAAGAACTCTTCTCCTTACGTTTTTCTATAGATATATGCTAGATCTTATAAAAGAAGGACACGTTTATATAGCACAGCCTCCACTTTATAGGGTGGCAAAATCAAAGAAAGAAGTTTATTGTTATACAGACGATGAGCTTGATAAAGCAGTTGTTGACTTCGGAGGAAAAGATAGTAACATGGATATCCAAAGATACAAAGGACTTGGAGAAATGAACGCAGAACAGCTTTGGGATACAACTATGAACCCAGAAAAGAGAATACTTTTAAGGGCAAATGTTGAAGATGCAAGACAAGCTGACGAAATTTTTACAATTCTTATGGGAGATAAGGTAGAACCAAGAAGAGAATTTATTCAGCAAAATGCAAAGAATGTAGAAAATCTTGATATTTAATGATTTGCATTTAAATAAATATTTAATAGTTTTTTATCGTAGTAAAAAGAGGTGTAGTATATGAAGAATGAAGGCAAGGTTTTACAAGTAGACATAAGTAATGAAATGAAGAAATGTTATATAGATTATGCCATGAGTGTTATTATTGATCGTGCTCTTCCTGATGTTAGAGATGGTTTAAAGCCAGTTCACAGAAGGATAATATATTCAATGCATGAACTTGGTTTATCTCCTGAAAAAGGATATAGAAAGTGTGCAAGAATAGTTGGAGACGTACTTGGTAAGTATCATCCACATGGAGATTCATCAGTTTATGGTGCACTTGTGAGAATGGCACAGGATTTTAACTTAAGATACCCATTAGTAGATGGTCATGGAAATTTTGGATCCGTTGATGGTGATTCACCAGCAGCTATGAGGTACACAGAAGCAAAAATGAGTAAAATTGCCATGGAAATGGTAAGAGATATCAATAAAAATACTGTTGATTTTATTCCAAATTTTGATGGTGAGGAACAAGAACCAGTTATAATACCATCAAGATTTCCTAATCTTCTTGTAAATGGTTCTGCTGGTATAGCTGTAGGTATGGCTACTAATATACCACCACACAATTTAAATGAGGTTATAGATGGAATATTCATGCTTATTGATAACAAAGATATTTCAATACTTGAACTTATGACCAAAATAAAGGGACCAGATTTCCCTACAGCAGGAAGTATAATTGGAAAAAGTGGAATAAGGAATGCTTATGAAACAGGCAGAGGTAAAATAGTATTAAGAGCAAAATCAAAAATTGAAGAGGTAAATGGTAGAACTTCAATAATTGTTACTGAACTTCCATATCAAGTTAACAAGGCAAGGTTAGTAGAATCCATTGCAAATCTTGTTAAGGAAAAGAAAATAACAGGGATATCAGATTTAAGAGATGAATCTGATAGAGACGGAATGAGGATGGTAATTGAATTAAAAAGAGATGCTAATCCTCAGGTTATTTTAAATCAGCTCTATAAGCATACTAAACTTCAGGATGGATTTGGAATTATAATGCTTGCGCTTGTAGATGGTAAGCCACAGTATTTAAACTTAAAACAGATGCTTGTTTATTATTTGGAATTCCAGGAAGACATTATAAGAAGAAGAACTCAATTTGAACTAGATAAAGCTAATGCAAGAGCTCATATACTTGAAGGACTTAAAATTGCATTAGACAATATTGACGAAGTTATTAATATAATTCGTTCTTCAAAAGCAGTAAGCGATGCTCAAAATAGGATGATTGAAAAATTCAATCTTTCACAAAAACAAGCTGAAGCAATTGTTGAAATGAAACTTAGAAGACTTACCGGTCTTGAAAGAGAAAAAATTGAAGATGAATTAGCACAGCTAATGAAAGATATTGAATATTACACAAGTGTTCTAGGAGATGAACAAAAAGTTCTTAGTATTATAAAAGATGAACTCTTACAAATAAAAGCAAAGTACGGAGACGAAAGAAGAACTATAATAGAAAATGTAGAAAACGAAATAGAAATAGAGGATCTTATTGAAGATGAAGATGTTGTTATAACATTGACTCATGCAGGATATATAAAAAGAATACCTGCAGATACCTATTCAGCACAAAAAAGAGGGGGAAGAGGTATACAGGCAATGTCAACAAAGGAAGATGACTTTGTTGAGCATATATTTATAACATCCACGCATAAGTATATCTTATTCTTTAGTAACCAAGGAAGAGTATATAGTTTAAAAGGTTATCAAGTTCCAGAAGCAGGTAGAACAGCTAAGGGAGTTAATTTGATAAATCTATTACAACTTGACCAAGGTGAAAAAGTTCAAGCAGTAATAACATTAAGGGAGTTTGATCCAAATAATTATTTAATAATGGGAACTAAGAATGGAATTATTAAGAAAACTTCATTGGATCAGTATTCATCAATAAGAAAAAATGGACTTAATGCAATAAATTTAAGAGATGGCGATGAACTTATAAGTGTAAGATTTACAACTGGAGACAGTGAGATAATTATGCTTACAAAACAAGGTTATGCAATAAGATTTAGCGAAAAAGATGCTAGACCTCTTGGAAGAGTTGCATTAGGAGTTAAAGGAATAACTCTCAGGGAAGATGATATTGTTGTTGGAATGGAAATAATTAATCCAGAAGAGAAATTACTAGTAGTAAGTGAAAATGGATTTGGTAAAAGAACAGAAATTCACCAATATACACTTCAAAGAAGAGGCGGAAAGGGAGTCATTACTTATAAGGTAAATGACAAAACTGGAGAGCTTGTTGGAGCAAGAATGGTTAATGATTCAAATGAATTGATGCTTATTAATAGTAATGGAGTTGCAATAAGAATAAATGCTTCAGATATATCAACTACAAGTAGAAATGCTATGGGGGTAACCCTTATGAAAACTACTGATAATGAAAAAGTAGTTGCTATAGCTAAAATTAATATTGATGTTAAAGATGATTTAGAGGATGAAGAGAATAAACAAGAAGAGAATAAACAGGAAGATTAGAATAGAGAATACTTAAGAGCTTTAAAAGGGACTGATGCACTAAAATAGTGCATCAGTCCCTTTTTTAACTAAAATTTTGATAAAAAGTACTGCCACACTAGCATTTAATTTTATTAGGATGCCTAATGTGACAGCCGCATTTTTTTATAGTAATAGATAATAAGTAAGAAAATTAATAATAACTTATCCTGGTGTATCAATATATGAATTATCAATAAATATGCTAAAAAATGTAGCAATATAGATATAATTTCGTTAAATCATTTAAAATAAAAATACATAACTTAGATATTTTGATAAAATATATTTCGTTGTCCGGTTTGAGAGGCAACAAAGAAAAGTTTTAGTTTTGTTAAAAAAGTATTGACAGTTCTAAAACAAAATGTTATTATATATAAGTCGTCTAATGGTGGCGAGTGATCTTTGAAAATTAAACAGAGGTAAGAAAAATAAACCAGCAAATTCTTTTGGATCTTCGAAAGAGGATTTAATTTAATTAGTAATAATAGCGATGAGCTAAATCAGACTTTATATTGAGAGTTTGATCCTGGCTCAGGACGAACGCTGG
>JAQUXS010000099.1 GCA_028692255.1 Clostridium sp. | reverse complement strand
GAAAAAACGTAATCCTAACTTGTATGAAATGGATTCTGACCCCAATCCAAGACACCCTTGTGGAAATACTGTAACTAAAAATGCAATATACAATTCAAAAGCACCAGATATAGCACCAGCTGTAATTAAGTATGGTAATGTTTCTGAAAATAAAGTTATATCTAAAGCAGATTATACTATACTTAAGCTTTATATTTATTCAAGTGGATATTTGAAGCTAAAACTCCCAATAACAGATTTTAAAACTATACCTTTAAACAAAATTGGCAATTACAAAGATAAATACCGTTAATTAATCGTAGAGTATTTTATGTGAAAATGTAAATAGATAAAAGTATTTTACCTGTTTACAAATATTGTATAAAATGTTATATTTGATATAATGTTGAGAAAAGATAATTTAAAAAGGAGAGGGAATATTATATGTCATTAGAATTTTCGTCAGTTATTGTTCAAAAAGTTGGCTTGGATACGACGGATTTAGACGGTGAGGTAGTTATGATGGATATGGACAGAGGCAAGTATTATAATTTCAATGCAGTTGGAAGTAGAATATGGAAGTTTATTGAAGAACCAATTCCAATAAAGGAAGTAATAGATAGACTGTTAAGTGAATTTGATATAGATGAAAATAAATGTGGAACTTCTGTAATGGAGTTTGTAAAAAAGCTTAAGGCTGATGATCTTATTGAAATTTTTTAGAAAGTTAATAAGGTTGTGCCGGTTTCCAGTATGGCAAAGGCATATTTTAATTGAAGCTTTCTTTATTTCAGGTTTGGTACGTTTTGCAATTTTGTTTATACCATTTAAAAAATTAGCAGGATTTATAGGTAAGTATAAAAGGGAAACTGCTAGAGATGCATTAGAGACTGAAAAACAAATTACTTATAGAGTTGGATGGGCTGCTCAGAAGATAAGCTGCAACACACCGTGGGAAAGTAAATGCCTTGTTAAAGCCCTTACAGCACAAATTATGCTAACAAGGAGAAAGATAAGCAGTACTTTGTACTTAGGTGTTGCTAAAGATAATTACAATAAATTAGTTGCACATGCTTGGCTTAGGAGTGGACAAGTTATAATTACAGGAGCCAAGGAAAGTGTTTTATTTAAAGAAGTAGCAAGATTTGCAAATTACGCTGGGAGGGATAAGTAGTGGGAATTATATTCGGCATATACAATGTTGATGGCAGTGAAGTGAAAAGTGAATATAGTTCAAATATGATTGGAAAATTAAGCAAATATCCCTTGGATAAATTGGACTCTTGGCAAAATAAGCAAATATATTTTGGGTGTGGAGTACAGTATGATACTCCGGAATCGCTCTTAGAAGAACTCCCTAAATATTATAAGCAACTAGGCTTAACGGTAACAGCAGATGCAATTATCGATAACAGGGAGGAACTTTTTAAAGCTTTTAAAATTTCAGAGGATTTATGGAGTAAAACAACAGACAGTAAACTTATTGCTTTGGCTTATGAAAAGTGGCAGGAGGATAGTCCAAAACATTTAATAGGTGATTTTTCATTTGCAATTTGGGATGAAAAAACACAGCAGTTATTTTGTGCTAGAGACCATGTGGGAAAAAGGACATTATATTATTATAGTTACAATAATATTTTTGCTTTTAGCACTACTATAAGTCCCCTTTTTTCTGTAAGCAATAAAGTGTTAAATGAAAGGTGGCTTACAGATTTCCTAGCTTTAAATGGAGTTTTGCATGTAGTTGAAAGCAAGGAAACGCCATATGAAAATATTTTCCAATTACCACCTGCACATACAATAACAGTAAATAAAAAAAGGATAACTAAAAAGCATTATTGGAAACCTCTTGAAAACATAAAACAATTAAAACTAAAGACAGATGAAGAATATGATAGGGCTTTTAGAAAAGTATTTTTTGAAGTGGTAAATTGTAGAGTACGAAGTGCTGGTGGGACAGCGGTAATGTTAAGTGGGGGATTAGATTCCAGTGCTGTAGCGTGCACTGCAGCAAAAAAATTAGCTAAAAAAGGTGAAAAGCTTAAAGCCTTTAGCTCTATTCCAATAAATGAATATAAAAACAAACTGCCAAAATATTTTTTGCCTGATGAAAGCGAATATATAAAAGCCAATAGTGATTTGTACAGTAATATTTTAATAAATTACTGCAAAAGTGAGGATAAAAATTCCTATATTGGTATTCAAGAACTTGTTAATATACTTGAGCAACCATATAAAATATTTCAAAATTTATTTTGGTACAATAATTTTGCTAAAAAAGCAGCAGAGGAAGGCTGCAGTATATTATTAAATGGACAATCTGGTAACAGTACAATTTCCTATGGGGACTTTACTGTTCATGCAAAAACTCTTTTTAAAAAAGGAAAGTTTATTACACTTAGTAAAGAAATTAATGCATTTAGCAAAAAAATAAAAATTCCAAGGAGAAAAATAGCAAGAGTTATTTTAAAAGTAATAGCACCATATAGCATAAGGAAAATGATAAGTAATAACATTACCAATAGAAATTATGATAAATTTTCTCCAGTAATGGTTAATGCAGAACTTTTAAAAAAATGGAAAGTTAAAGAGCGTTTTGATAGTAAAGGGTATAATGAGCCTTTAGAAAAATATTATGATTTGTATGAAAATCATAAGTACATAGTAGATGATTTGGCATTTACTCATATTTCAACTATTGAAACAAAAGTTTCACTGGAAAATAAAATTGCAATTAGGGATCCTTCAAGGGATAAGAGAATGATTGAATTTTGTTTAAGTCTTCCTAGTGATCAGTTTGTAAGAAATGGTAATGAAAGACTAATTATAAGAAGGGCACTTAAAGGGATAATACCGGAGAAAGTAAGATTAAATATACAAAAAAGAGGTGCTCAAAGTGCTGATTGGGTTCAAAGACTTAAGCCTTATTGGAAGGATATAAGAAGTGAATTAGAGTCTATAATAAATTCTCGTGACTTAATTAAAAAATACATAGATTTAGACAAAGTAAAAAAAGAGTTAGAGAAAATAGGTGATAAGCTAGGTGATGAAAATGAAGAAAGCTTAAGAAGGTTATTTATTATATTGGTTTTTAATAGATTTTTAAAATGCAGCGAGAGGAGGTGAGTTATATGAAAAAGAAGCAGTGGGTTGATCCAGAAGTTAATGAACTAGGAGTAGAGAATACTGAATATGGAACAAAAATTACTACAAAGGTTGATGCTAGTTTCCAGCAAACCGGATACGATTTTTACTCATTTAATTCTTAATTTTAAATGAATATTTAAAAAATATATCCCAAGAATACACAGTATTTTAGGGGTATATTTTTATTATTTTAAATAAAGAAAGCTAAAAATATAGAGGTGAACGGTGATATGGATAATAATGCTATCTATTATACATACTTGGTGTATGGGCTTATAGTAAAATCTCAAATGCCATTATCTGAACTTACAGTGTATAAAACGTTAGGGGAATGTAAGGTGGATGTAACAATTTCTTTTAGGAAAATTCCAGAGAGTATTAAAAATAAAATTAATAATGGGAAAAAATGCTGCTTTGAAAAAAATGAAATTTGGTTTTGTATAGAAAATACAGCAATTTATTATATTAAAGATACTAATGCCATTGAAGTTGAAGTCTTTAAAGGTGCTAATAGACAAAATGTTAAAACATTTTTATTAGGAAGTGCTTTTGGTATGCTGTTAATTATAAGAAAAAGTATTGCTATTCATGGTGGAGCAGCAGTTATAAATGGAAATGGAATAATAGTAACAGGTGACAGTGGGGCAGGTAAATCAACCTTAACAGCAGCACTTAGAGAAAAAAACTGTGAATTTTTGGCAGATGATGTTACTGTTATAGGCGAAGATCAAAATAATAATTTAACAATTATGCCTGGATATCCACAGCAAAAGTTATGCAGAGATGCAGTTGAAAAATTTAAATACTACAAGAACAAAAGTATAAAAAAAATTGATGAAGGCAGAGATAAATATTCTGTTGCAATAGAAAATAATTTTAGAAAAAATGCTTCTAACCTTAAAGCAATATATGAACTGAGTACTTCGGATGTAGATAAAGTAGAAGTTCATAAGGTTAAAGGTAGGGAAAAATTATACACTATTTTTAAGAACATATATCGCTTTCAGTTAGTAGATTATATAGGAATAGACCCCATATACTTGAAAAAGTGCTTAAACGTAGCAAAAAATATTGAAATATACAAAATATTAAGACCTAAATGTGGGTTTACCATAGAAAATCAGATTAAAGTTATTGAGAATACAGTAAAAGGAGCAGTAGGATAGTGAAAAAATTGTGGTGCAGTATAAAGTGGATATGGAATATAACAAAACCTTTTATAAAGTATTTATTTATAATTATATTATCTGGGGTAATTACATCTGTTATAGGGATTCTTCGCGCCATAATTTCAAAACAATTAATTGATTCTGCTACTTCAAGGCAGCTGCAAATAATGTTTCATATGATATCTATATTTGCAGTAACTATTATTTTGGAACTTATAATAAGAATAATTGTTAATGTTATAACCTCAAAATGCAGCATTAAGATTTCAAATAGTATTCAGCAAAAGATCTTCAGTCATATTTTGAAAACAAAATGGACAGAATTTACAAAATACCACAGCGGTGATGTATTAACAAGAATGACCAGTGATGTTGATGCTGTAACTAATATTATTACTAGTACTATTCCTACACTAATATCATTAACTGTAATGCTTGTAGGATCCTTTGTTGTGTTCCTATATTTGGAACCAGTTTTAGGGATAATTATAATAATTCTTTCACCAACTACTATATTTTTAAGCAAGTATTTTTCAGCTAAATTAAAAAAATTGTATTTGAGATTTCAAACAATAGAGTCCATATATAGGTCTTTTATAAATGAATCTATTCAAAATATGATTATAGTAAAAACATTTTGCATGGAAGAAAAAAATATAGCTAAATTAAAAAGTATACAAAATGATAGAATAGCTCTAACTATTGCAAGGGCAAAAATAGGATCCTTTGCTAACACTATTTTAATATCAGGTTTTTGGATAAATTATTTTTTAGTTTTTGGTTGGGGGGCTTTTAAGCTCTATAATAAGACTACAACTTTTGGTTCATTAACTGCAATGATAAGTCTTATAGGTAACATTCAAGGACCAATTTCTGGCATGGCCATGTTGATACCTCAAATAATTGCTGCACTGGGCTCTACAGAAAGATTGCAGGAATTAGAAAATTTAAGAAGTGATTACAATAATATAAAATATGATGATATAAAAAGTGCAGGAATATTATATAAAAATGTAGATTTTTCATATGAGGAAGGTAAACCTATATTAAAAAATGTTTCATTAGAGATTAAAAGTGGTGAGATAATAGCGTTAATAGGACCTTCTGGTGAGGGGAAAACAACTTTTATAAATTTGTTACTAGCATTAATATATCCGAAAAGTGGTAATGTACTTATTGAGGATGGTAATAATAGCATTAATGTAAGTTCAAGTACAAGGCAGTTTATTTCATATGTTCCTCAGGGAAACACATTATTTTCAGGAACAATAAAGGATAATTTATTGTTTGGAAATCCTAATGCATCAGAGCGTGAAATAGAATTAGCTTCAAAAGCTGCCTGTGCATATAATTTTATAAAGAGCACACCAGAGGGGTTTAATAAATTATTAGGAGAAAAAGGAGTAGGACTTTCAGAAGGACAAGCTCAAAGGCTTTCAATAGCAAGGGCACTTTTACGTAAAAAAGCAATATTGATATTGGATGAGGCGACTTCCGCTTTGGATGCTGATACTGAAATAAAGGTGTTAAAGTCTATTAAAAACTTAAATCCACCACCAACCTGCATAATAATAACTCACAGAACTACAGCACTGAAAATATGTAACAGGATATTTAAAATTAAAGATGGAAACATTATTTTATGAGAAAGTTTATGCAGAATTACGTGTGGATTTTTTGTAAGTGGAAAAAAATAATTTTAGAAGAGTCGTCACATTAACATAAATAATATGCTAGTGTGGCAGCGCTTTCTATGAAAATTTCTTAGCTATTACTTTTAACAATCTTCCATCTTTTAAGAAGGAAGGTTAGTTAACATTTTTGCCCATTCAATGAACTTGTTTTGAAGACACTTCTGATAAATAGGGTTATGTTGCAATACTACTTCAATATGATCTACATCATTTATTTCTCCCATGTAATTCCACACACCTTTTTGTGGGGTAATATTAGGATTATAACTTACAATTTCATCGTTAGAGCCCTCATGAGGACCTATAGCAGATCTAACGCTAACAATACCATCATTTCTCCACCAACTACTATCAACCTGAACTTTGTTCGGAGAAAAATTTGTGTATTGTCCCATAAAGGTAGAACTTTTTAAAAGAAGGGGATTCATATTAACGTTAGGTATTTGATGATCCGTAAATAAATCTTTATGTGTATCCACACAAGAAATAGAGAAATAGTAAATATCTTTTTGAGCTCTAACCCAAGAGTTTAATTGCTGCGCACCTTCCTGAGACAAATCCCAGATGCTTAAATCCTTTGTTTCTTTCCAAAGGTTACTATTAAAAACTCTACTGTAATAGTTTTTATAGGATTCATTGGATTCCTTTTTTAGTCCCCATTGATCTAGTCTGAAATCAAAACAAGGGTTACTGGAATTAACTATTCCAGCATTACTAGCCATAGCAGCAAAAAATTCATGAGCAAAAGGTTCTAGACTGTCTTGCATTTCATCTTCTTGACTTCCATCGTGTGGAGTGGCTATAGTTGTAATACTATCAATCCAATGATGGTTCCCTGTGAATAAAGGACTTATATTGGTCTTATTATAGTTTATTTCATCAGGGTCACCATTCTCTAATAATTGAGCTAATAATCTAATTGTTTCTCCACCCATACTGTGACCAATTAGGTGAACTTTTTTTAACCCATTAGCATCAGAAGTTCCAAGTTCAGGATAAACTCCGGGATAAGTTCTTCCATAACGGGCATGTCCATATTTTTTTGAATGAAATTCACCATAGTCTACTGTGCCACCTTTTAAGTAGGCATACAATTCACAAGCTCTATCCCAGTTACTAGATACAGAACCTATAGTAGGAGTGAAAACTTTATATCCATTTTTAGTTAGAAGGTCTTTTAAACTATTTTTCCCACCCCAATAGTTTATTCCATAAAGTTCATTATTTCCCCAGCC
>JAQUXS010000024.1 GCA_028692255.1 Clostridium sp. | reverse complement strand
TTATATGAGATGCTAATTAGAAAAGTTACTATTGCTGCATAATACAATTAAATGATAGTGTAGCAGAACTTTTTAATTCTTACTTACATTTATTTTTTTACTGCAATAACAACACCGTCTCCAATAGGTAAGAGAGTGCTATCAAGATCTGAACGATTGACTACTAATTCATTAAACTCCTTAATTGGTTCAATTAAATTATGCCATCTTTCCTCTAAATCCAAAACAGGAATAAGGTATCCTCTGCTATTAGCAGTCCACCTGTCTTTAAAATTCTAAGGCAGTCATTTAATAGAAATTGATATAACCTTTTGTCTACCTACTTACAAAATAAATCGTGAAGCGATTATGTCGCTTCACGATTTATTTCACCACTTAATGTAACATTATCAATAAAAATACTGATTATCTCTAATTAGACATAGATTATTTCTACTCCTGCAAAATTAACATCACCAACTAATGTTAAAGTATTTGTTATTGTTTCACTGTTCCTGTTCTTTTCATTAATGGCACCTAAAAATACATTAGCTTTATTTGCAACTCTCCAACTTTTAGGTATATATAGCTCCATTCCTGAAAAAGAAGCATTAATTCTAACTACAGCATCATTACCACTCATAGTTGCATTATCAAAATACAGTTTCATAGATCCAAACGAGCAGTTAAAATCCCCCTGTTCAAAATTATTAATATATTTTATACTACTACCAAATGAATTTTTAAATCTAATACAATTTCCGTCCTTTACATCACTTTTTTCAAACTTAAAATCTCCATAATTATACCCAGTGTTAAACCATTTAATAGGTTTATGAAAAATCATGGACAACCCAATACTACCAAGCAATGCTGCAACTAGCACAGTCCAAGGCGTAATATTTGTAATTCCTAATTGCTTATCGTATATTATACAAATAAATGCAATTGGAAATAAAATACCTGCAAAATTAAGATGAGGTAAACTTTTTACAATAACTACTACTAAAAGAACCGTTAACAGCAAACTAAATACATTCACATTAGGAACATATCCGAATTTACTTATAATCAAGAAAATACTTATTAGTACAAATAAAACTCCCCAAAAAATTCTTTCTTTTTTCATCTCATTTCCTCTTTTCTAACAATTTAATTCTAAGCGCTTTATAATAATATCTTGAAACATAAACCTGTTTGTGAGTATTTTGAAATTCAACCAAGCTTGATGATGTTAAACTATGTGTTATGGAGTAAATATGATTTGTATTTAAAATTGTTGATTTTGAAACACGCATAAAATACACTGGTAAAAGCTCTTCTAGTTCGTAAAGCTTAAATTTAACATTATATATATTGTCAGTGGTATGAGCCCAAACCCCATTTCCTTCAGTTTCAAAAAACAATATTTCTTTCAGGGAAAGATAATACTCGGTATCGCCTCTATAAAAAGTTATACGTTTCTTGTGTGATAACATATCATCAAGCATAACTTGAATATTTTTAATATCTTCACTAAATTCGCTGCACCTGATAATAACTTCATTTTCATCTATTTTATTATCAACTTCAATTCGTACTTTCATATTTTCACTCCCCACATTTTTCATTATATTAACAATTTTTATACTTGTAAATATAACAACAGTAAGTGGTTATTTATTTCTTGTAACTGGTATATTTTTATGCAGATGTTACATTTATAGTATTAAATTATGTTTCACTTTATAAATTTCAAGAAACGCTTCTTACCAATTTTCATAACCTCATTGCAAAGTATAACTCTGTTTATATCATCTAACACCAGTTTTTTACCGTTCAATTGAACACCTTGCTGCTTTATTAACCTCATAAATTCACTTTTACTTTTTACAAAATTCATATTAATTAATTGTGGAATAATATCTTTAATAGTTTCTTTTTCCATTCCAATTGAAAGTTCTGGTATGTCGTAAGGAATAGCTTTTTTGCTAAATGCCATATCATAATAAATAATTGCCTTTTTAACATCTTCTGGCGTATGGTAAAGTGATGTTATAATTCTAGCCAAACGATATTTAATATCCCTAGGATTTGCGCCACTATTAAGCTCTGCTTTAACTTTAGAAATTTCATCAAGATCCTCATCTGTAGCTAATTCAAAATATTTAATAATAAGTTTATCAGAAATTTCCATAACCTTTTTAAACATTACCTTGGCAGTATCATTGATTCCAATATAATTTCCAAGGCTTTTACTCATTTTTTCCACACCATCTAATCCTTCAAGTATAGGCATGAAAATAGCAACTTGCTGTTCTTGACCCCATGTTTTCTGAAGTGTTCTGCCCATAAGAACATTAAAGGTCTGATCAGTTCCACCAAATTCAATATCTGCTTTAATTGCTATAGAATCATAAGCTTGCATTAATGGGTAAAAGAATTCATGAATTCCAATTGGAACTTGATTTTGATATCTTTTTTGAAAATCATCTCGTTCTAAAATTCTAGCAACCGTAGTGGTAGCAGCAAGTCTTATAACATCTTCAAAATTAAGTTTAGAAAGCCACTCGCTATTAAATCGTACCTCTGTTTTTTCTCTATCAAGTATTTTGAAGATTTGTTCACAATAGGTTTTTGCATTCTCCTTTACTTGCTTTTCGGTTAGTGCAACTCTACCCTTAGATTTCCCTGTAGGATCGCCTATTTTCCCAGTGAAATCTCCAATAATAATAACTACATGGTGACCTAAATTCTGCATCTGTTTTATTTTACGCAGTTCAACTGCATGCCCTAAGTGAATATCCGGTGCAGATGGGTCAAGCCCTAATTTAATAATCATTGGTTTGTTCTCTTTGCAAGATCTTTTGAGCTTTGAAAGTAATTCTTCTTTGTTAATAAGTGTGTCTACTCCTTTGCAGATAATTCTCATCTGCTCATTTGCTGTTAACATATTTAACAACTCCTTGAAATATTATTTCAATATTTGCAAGGTCTATAAGAGTATAAAAGCAGCAATAAAAAAAATCTCGTCCCTTAAAAAGGACGAGATTATATTTCGTGTTACCACCTAAATTTATAAGCAATTCACATTGCCTACCTTATCAAGTACATCATAATAATATGAGATACTTTATCACAATAACGGGTGAAGGTATCCGTCGCAGCCTAATAGGTAAATCCATTCGGTACGAAGCTCAAAGATGTATTCACAATCACTAACCATGCCCCTCTCATCATACGGTAACTTTCTGTTTGGTATATTTTGATTGCTACTAATTCTTATCACAGCTTTTATTTCTTATACTCCGAAATGCGTAATACCGCAAATCTTAATTATGCACATATTAATTATATAAATTGTAATCGACATATTATAGAAAGTCAACTAACTACAATTCTAATTTTAATATAATTTATTACTTAATTACCTTTAACCAGCCTTTAGGTGCTTCAATACGTCCCATTTGTATACCTGTTAAAGTATCAAGTAACTTTTTAGTAATAGGACCCATATCTGTCATTCCACTTGGGAAACAAATTTCTTTTCCATGATCTACAACTTTACCTACTGGAGATATAACAGCTGCTGTTCCACAAAGTCCACATTCTGCAAAGTCTTTTACTTCATCAAACTCAACAACTCTTTCTTCTACTTCTAGTCCAAGATAGTCCTTTGCAACTGCCATTAAAGAACGACGTGTAATTGAAGGAAGAATAGTATTTGACTTTGGTGTAACTACCTTATTGTCTTTTGTTACAAATATAAAGTTAGCTCCCCCAGTTTCCTCAACTTTTGTTCTAGTAGCAGAATCTAAATACATATTTTCATCAAATCCAGCTGCATGTGCGCTAACAATTGCATGAAGACTCATAGCATAGTTAAGTCCGGCTTTAATATGACCAGTACCATTTGATGCAGCACGATCAAAGTCACTAACACATATAGTCAAAGGTTTAACTCCTCCTTTAAAATATGGTCCAACTGGTGTTGCAAATACTCTAAATTGATATTCATCTGCTGGTTTAACACCAATAACTGGTCCTGTTGCAAACATATAAGGACGAATGTAAAGAGTAGCACCACTTCCATATGGAGGTACCCATTCTGTATTTGCCTCTATAGTCTTTACAATAGCATCTACAAATTTTTCTTTAGGAAAAACTGGCATTTCTAACCTTCTACATGAATTTTCCATACGTTCTCCATTTAAATCAGGACGGAATGTAACAATATGTCCATCCTCAGTTGTATAAGCCTTCATACCTTCAAAGCATGATTGAGAATATTGCAGTACACCTGCACATTCACTAATTACAACATTTTCATCTGAAGCTAATGCTCCCTCTTCCCATTTACCATCCTTATAATTAGAAATAAATCTTTTGTCTGTCTTAACGTAATCAAACCCAAGATTAGCCCAATCTATATTTTTCTTTTCCATTATTATATACATCCTTTCCTATATCATATTATTATTAATTTATTTAAAATTATAACACATTTAACTAACAAATGGCTAATAATGTTATAATTTATTAAAATTTTCAACAAATTTCTAAATTTTTTTACTTTAAGGATGTATTATTATCTTAGATTTCCCACAAATGTAGTTACACTTTGTGCTGGAAGCGATGCTGTAAAGTTTCCGTTATATACACTTATATCAGAAGCTGACTTAGCCATGTTTAATGTGGATGAAGTACTCCAGGATGATACACTAGAAACATTACCATTTTGTATATTGAAATTTTGTTTTACTGAATATGATCCTTGATTTATTGCAATAATAACTACTTTATTATTTCCTGTATATGCCGACATATAAATGTTTGATTGTGGATTATTTGCAGCATCTACCCTATAATATCCAGGGCGAACAAATTTAGAGAATTGTCCAAGTACATATGGTCGTTTTTGAATAACACCAGCTTTATTGTAGAAGCCACAATCATCACTAATCATCCACCACCATACATAGGCATTCATATTTCCAATTGTCATACAATCATTAATCTCTTTAGCAGTAGTAATGCATCCACTTATACTTTGATCATTTAGTAAATGCTCTGTCATCCATAATTCTTTTCCTTTGCTGCGTGCCAAAGGATAATCCTTAATAGTAGCTCCATATAAATGTCCTCCTACAATTGATACATAAGAAGCGGCAGTTGGATCATTAAGAGTTGGATCTGACATAGCAGGATTAAAGTTTAAAGATTCTGGCATAATTATTTTAGTAGTACCAGCAATTGTAGATCCGTTATATTTTAAAAAGTCACGAAATTGCTCTCCTGTCCAAGCGCATCCTTCATAATTAGGATCCCAATCTGGTTCGTTTTGAAGTGAAATTGCATATAGATTTACTCCATTATTTGAAAAATATTTTGTAAAACTTTTTAAATAAGCTGCATAATTAGCATAAGAAGAGGTCTTTAGTGAACCTCCTACAGTTGAGTTATTAGTCTTCATTGAAGCTGGTGGTGTCCATGGAGTAGCAAAAACAATAGCTCCCCTTGCAACTGCCTTTTTTGCATTAGAAAGTTCATCTGACCATGCATTATAGTTACCTTTATTCCAGCCTTCATTTGGAGCAATACGTACTCTTAAAATGCTAAGTCCAACATTGTTGTATAACATATTCATATAAGAATCACTAAGAACTCCACACCATGCACTAGCTGCCCCAAATCCTCTAATGAGCTGCTTTTTAGAATATAAGTTTATTGTAGCATTACTTGATGATACTGCATTACTTGCTATAGGAACTCCCCAAAATGGTAAACATACTATAAGAAATATAAGCATAACTAATAATACTTTTTTAACTTTAATATTCATTTTAATATCCTCCCTATATTTAATTAATACTTTAACTTAAGAATTAAATTGTAAACAGTCAATATTAAATAGGTTTTTAGTACCACTTTTGCCGAAATGCAAATAGCTTGTCCCATCATCATCTGCCAATACTGCTGGATGAAAAACATACAACTCAGTTAACTACAGATATATTGCTAATAATAGGCTTTTCTCGAGAATCTATTCATGATCCAAAGGAACTATCCACTGTTAACAGTCCAATACTTTCTTTTGTTGTGTTTGCAACTTTTTAATTTGATTTATGTTACAGCTATATATTAACATAAAAAGAAAATATTTTCAAATTATTAATAAATTAGTCACAAATTAAAGTTGAACATATAGAGTATCCAACTTTAATTTAATTACTATTTTCAATACCACTTAGATTAATTAAAAATCTAATATCTGTGTTAGTAAGAATTATTTATTCTTACATTGAAAATAGCCTGTATATAAAAATAAAAAAATTATTCACTCAAAATGTAAACTAATTTTTAATTTAAGAATTTTATTGTGAGAAATTGCTAATAATAGAGGTATAAAAAAGGAGGTGTTATAGCATGTATGATGCAAAGCTTAAAGATAATGATGGAACATTTAGATCAAATATAATTGCAGATAGTGGGTATTTTACTAGAACTACCTATTATGCTATTGCCAATATACCTGCGTCTTACGTACCAATAGAAGATACACTGATAAACAAATAATAAAGCGGCATATGCCGCTTTATTACTATACTAAACTTGCTATTTGGTTTATAAAAAGTATTATTGAAAGAATAATTATAAAAATTACTGTTACATATATTACTATATTTTGGGCTTTATTATTTATATATTTACCCATAATATTTTTATTATTTATTAGTTTTACCATAAATATAAGTATTATTGGACTAAGTACTCCTGCAATGACTTGAGTTACAAGCATTATTTGCACAAGAGAAAGTCCTGGTATGAGTACTAATAATGCACTTAATACAATCATAAATGTAAATATTCCGTAAAATATAGGTGCATCTTTAAGATCATTGTTAAGTCCTCTTTCAAATCCAAAAGATTCACATATAGCTGATGTTGTTGAAATTGGTATTACTGCAACGGCCAGCATGGAAGCACCAAAAAGTCCAATTCCAAAAAGTATTGTTGCATAGTTTCCTACAAGAGGTTTTAATGCTAAAGCTGCTTGATCTGCACTTGTAATGGTAATTCCAGTTTTATATAATGTACAAGCAGTACACACAATTATAAAAAATGAAACTAAATCTCCCCAAATTGCACCTAAATAAACATCTAATTTTTCGTATTTGTAATCCTTAATGCTAAGTCCTTTATCAACAATTGAAGATTGAAGATAGAACTGCATATATGGAGTAATTGTTGTTCCTATCATACCTACAAATGTTATTATAAAATCCTTATTTGTTTTAAGCGTAGGCGTGAAAGTACTTTTAAAAACTGCCCCCCAATTAGGCTTAATTGAAAAACACGTTATTATATAAGAAAAGAATACAAGTGTAAAAGCTAAAAATATTTTTTCAGTTTTAGAATAGGATCCTTTTACCACAAGGTACCACACAAAAATTGCTATTAGAGGTACAGATATATATTTACTTATTCCAAATAATTGTAGGCTGGCGGCAACTCCTGCAAAGTCACCAATACATACTCCAAAATTAGCTATAAATAATACTAGCATAGCGAAAAGTGCTAATCTAACTCCAAATTGTTCCCTTATCAAGTCAGAAAGACCTTTTCCTGTTACAACAGCCATACGTGCATTCATTTCTTGTACTACAGCAAGGCTGAAGGTTATAACTATAATTCCCCAAAGCATGCTAAACCCATAAGATGCTCCAACTGTAGAATATGTTGCTATTCCACCAGCATCATTACCAGCATTTACTGTAATTAGACCAGGCCCTACTATTCCTAGTATAAATATAATTTTATTTTTGAATTTTTTCATAGACATCACCTCTAGACAAAGTATAAAAAGACCTTTTCATAAACAAATGAAAAGATCTTTTTATTTCAAATTTAAAAATATCTTCACTCGTTTAGTTTTAGCATTGTACAGCTTTGGAAAAACCAGCTACGTTAGATAGCGCCTTAATTCGGCCATATCTGCTGACCCATTGGCATCTCTGGATGTTTCTGGGCAGTAGCGTATATCTATACAATAACCTCACCTAACAAGATAATCAATCACGGTAAAGTTAAATCTATATTATAAAATTGTAAAAATGCAACAACATTTATGTTACTCTTTAAAGTATATGCTGTAAATATATTCGTTTTAATAATCCATATAGTTATAATTCAGCTGCAATGTAAATACCTCTTTATGGACCTTAAAACCAACTGAACTATAAAGGTTAAGTGCCTTTACATTATTTGAGTCAACTTTTAATAATATCTTTTCGTATCCCTTTTTAAATGCAACATTTAGTAAGAACAATATAAATATTTTTCCATATCCTCTTCCTCTATATTCACTTATCACACCAAAGTTTACAATAGTAGGGATATTGTCATTTAATATTATTTGCCCATATCCTATAGTTATACCGTAAAAATTCAAAAAAAAACATCCTTTATTTAAATAATAATCTTGAGACTCGTCAAAGTATATATCCTGAACAGAAAGAGGAATTCTATCTTCTTTTTTAAATATATCGTTTTGAATTTTGCATCTTTTTTTTTCATCTTTATTTTCTATAAATTCATCTACTGAAAGGCCATCTTTAAAGGTAATATTGAAAATTTCATTTAAGTTTTTATACATTTGAAGAGTACCAAATGTTTTATAAAAGCCAAGATGTTCAAGTAATTGATAATTAAAGGCGTTTCTTTCACATTTATATAAGAAAGACCCTTTTTTCGTAATTGAATTTAAAAGACATCTAAAAAATTTTTTGTCATTAACTATGGAACTTATACTCATAGATTCTATATTGTAAAATTTTTTTGAATTGTTACTAACCCAAAGATATCCACAATAATTTTCCCCTACATTTAATAATTTTACTCTTTTTCTTTCAAAATACTTTTGAATAAAATTTAAGCTTTTGTATGAATTAAAAAAATCCTTGTTTAAGCTGTTAAAATATTTTCTATTGGAATTTAATATTTTAAAGTCTTTAACATTCCGATCATCTAAATTTTCACAAGAATACATATTTAACCTCTAATAATTGATTTCAATTTTAATTATAATCATTATGCCACATATAAATATATTTGTATATACTTTATTGGATTTTTTATCCAATTAATAAAACAGAAACATAAAAAAATTGGTTGTGGCACTTTTCTAGTACCGCAACCGATTTTTTAATCAACTGAATCTTCAACTTCTTTTATGCTAAGACCAATTTTCTTATTCTCACTACTTACATCAAGTATCTTAGCTTTAATTTCTTCGCCTATTTTAAGAACATCTGAAGGTTTTTCAATTCTCTTATGGCTTATTTCTGAAATATGAACTAGAGCATCAACTCCAGGTTCAAGTTCAACAAATGCACCAAAATTAGAAAAACGTACTACCTTTCCAAGTACTACAGATCCAACAGGATATTTTTCTTCAACTCTTAACCATGGATCTTCAACAAGTTTTTTTGTGCTTAATGAAAGTTTTTTGTTTTCTTTATCAACGTCAAGAACATAAACTTTTATTTTATCACCTATTTTAAGAATATCTGAAGGTTTATTTACTCTTCCCCATGAAATTTCAGATACATGTAAAAGTCCGTCAACACCGCCAACTTCTACAAAAGCTCCAAAATCAGTAAGTCTTTTTATTTCACCTTCTAATATCTGATCTTTTTCAAGTGATTCCCAAGTTTTGCCTTCTTCTTTTTCTTTTATACCTTTTAATATATTTCTTCTTGAACCAACTATTCTAAAAGTAAATTTCTTTTTAGAAAATTCTATTATGTTTACTTCTAATTCTTTTCCAACATATTGTTTTAAATCATCAACATGGAAAAGTTCAATATGAGAAGCAGGTATAAATACCCTTGCTCCTTTATATGCAGAAACAAGTCCGCCATTTACAGCTTCCTTAACCATTACTTTAATTGTTGTTTTGTCATTAAAAGATTCTTTTATTTCTCTAAAGCCCTGATCTCTTTCAAGTTCACTTTGTGAAAGTATAATATAGTTATCTTCATTTTTTAATTTAATAATTTTAGCTTCAATTTGTTGTCCTAGTTTAAATAAGTCTGTAAGTTTTGCATTTGGATCATTGGTAACCTCACTTTTTGGAAGTAAGCCATCATTCTTATAGCCAATATTTAAAAATGCCTCTTTATCATTTAATTGTATAATTTCACCTTTTACAAGAGCACCTACTCGTATTTTTTTATCATTTTCGTCCATCATTTTTATAACGTCATTCATGCCCTCTAAATTTTCTTCTTCACTCATTTTAATTATTGCCTCCTTTATAATCCAATCTGGTGTTGAAGCACCTGCCGTAACACCAATTTTTATATTATTTTTATCTTTATATATTTTTTCAGGAATTTCTCCTGAATTTTCCACATGTATTGTATTTTTACAATTTGTTTTACATATTTCATAGAGCTTTGTGGTATTTGAACTATTATGCCCTCCAATTACTACTACTGCATCTGATTCTTTAGAAAGTTCCATAGCATTTTGCTGCCTTGAATATGTTGCATTGCATATAGTATTAAAAGCTGCCGGATCTTTCACTTTTTTTGTTATTACCTTGAGTACTTTTTCATAATTTTCCTGCTTTTCAGTAGTCTGCGAAACAACACAAATTTTTTCACTTATATTTTCTAAACCTTCACCATGCTTGGATATTATAGCTTTATTGTCACACCAGCCATTTATTCCAACTACTTCAGGATGATCTTTGTCCCCTATAATTATTATATCATATCCATCTTCGCTATATTTTTTTACTTTTTGGTGTATTTTTGAAACAAAAGGACAAGTGGCATCAATGATATTAAGATTTTTTTTATTTAAAAGTTCTATAATTGCCATAGAAACTCCATGAGAACGTATAATAACTGCATCATCGTTCTTTAATGAATCAATATCATTTATATCAATAGCAATTATGCCTTTCTTCCTTAAAAACTCGACCTCGTCATTATTATGAATTAATGGTCCAAGTGTATATACATTTTTTTTATACTTCTTTTGGGTCTCAATTGCCATATCAACTGCTCTTTTTACTCCAAAACAAAAGCCAGCATTTTTTGCTAGAGTTATTTTCCTCAATTTATCACCTCAGTTATAATTAAAATTTATCAGTAGATTTATTTATATAATTACTTATTAAATTAACTACTTCATCTATGTTCATATCTGACGAATCAATTTCAATAGCATCTTTTGCTTTTTTTAACGGATTTAATTCTCTATGTGAATCTATATAATCTCTTTTAATTATATCACTTAGTATTTTATCATATTCAACTTGAATTCCCTTATCCTTAAGCTCATTATACCTTCTTTTAGCTCTTGTATCAGATGAAGCAGTTAAATAGAATTTATAATTTGCATCTTTTAATACTACAGTACCAATATCCCTTCCATCCATTATTACATCATACTGTTTAGCTATTTTCTTTTGTTGTAAAACAAGTCTTTCTCTAACTTCTTTTACAGCTGCAAAGTTAGATACATTTTCACTTATTAATGGTGTGGTTATTTCATCACTTAAATCTTCATCATTTACTAATATTTTATCATCTTTAAAATGAATATTTAATTTGTCTATCATAGTGCATAATTTAGGAACATCGTTATTGGATATTTTTTTTCTCAGTGCAAATACTGTTACTGCTCTATACATTGCACCTGTATTTATGTACATGAGATGAAATTTATCTCCTATTTTTTTAGCTATTGTACTTTTACCTGCACCTGCAGGGCCATCTATTGCTACAGAAAAATTCAATTAAAATCCGCCTTTCTTACAACAAAACTCCACTTTACATATTCTATAAAATTTTAAGAATTCCTTTAAAACTACATAAATTATTATACTCCTAAATATATCATATGTGTTTTCAACTTTAAAAATTTATGGAAAATTTAGATTTAATCCACACTAATTCCAGCACAATATCCAGTTGAAAGTGCTATTTGAATATTATATCCACCTGTAAAACCATCAAGGTCTAATATCTCACCTGCAAAAGAAAGATTTGACACAAATTTTGATTTTAAAGTTGAAGGATCAACTTCTTTTATATTAACTCCACCAGATGTTATAATGGCCTCAGCTATAGGTCTTGTTCCCTTTACAGTAAAACTTAAGTTTTGTATTAGATTAATTAGTTTATTTCTCTCAACCTTTGTTATAGAATTTACTTTTTTATTTTCATCTATTCCTGATAGTTCAATTATTAAAGGTATAATTTTTTGAGGTAAAAGTTCATTTAATGAATTTTTAAAGTCTTTGTTTAACACTTTTTTAAAATCTCTTTGAATTCTTTTATCAAGTTCTTCACTTGTAAGTGCTGGCTTTAGGTTTATACTTGCAATTATATTTTTGCTGCTATTTATAAACCTACTGGCACTTAAAACAATAGGACCTGAAATTCCATAATGAGTAAAAATCATTTCTCCAAATTCACTGTATATGGTTTTATTATTTAATTTTAGTGACAACTCAACATTTTTTAAGGATAGACCTTGAAGAGAACTAATGTACTCCTCATTAATTTCAATTGGAACAAGGGAAGGTTTTAAAGCTTTAATTGTATGTCCTGCACACTTAGCAAATTTATATCCGTCTCCTGTTGAACCAGTTTGAGGGTATGAAAGTCCACCTGTGCAAATTATAAAATGTTTTGCTTTTATGCTTTCACCTTTATCTGTTATTAGTTCAGTTACTTTATTGCCTTCTATTTTTATTTCACTAATTTTAGTATTTAGAATGATTTTAACATTGTTATTAACCATCTCATTTTTAAGGGCTTTTATTATATCAGATGATTTATCTGAAACCGGAAAAACCCTTTCACCTCTTTCAACTTTAAGAGGTGTATTTCTATTTTCAAAAAAATTTATTGTATCCCTATTTGTAAAAGTATAAAGTGAACTGTATAGGAAAGTTGAATTTCCAGGTATAAAATCAAAAAATTCACTTATATCTCTATTGTTTGTTACATTGCATCTTCCTTTTCCCGTAATGAACAATTTCTTGCCCACTTTCTCATTTCTATCAATAATAGTTACATCATGCTTTTTTGAAGCACTTATTGCTGCCATCATTCCCGCAGGACCAGCGCCTAAAACAACTACGTCTTTCAAAAAAATCACTTCCTTATAAATTTATAATAAATAAAATAAAAAAGTAGGAAATCCCTACTTTTAATTGCTGTTTTTAAAAGAATAAACTTGATATTCTTGCCATATATTTTCAAGATTTTCAAATGTATTTGAAATTTTCCCTTTTTCTCTAAGCCCTACTGCAACTATAAGTGCATTTATAACACTTAAAGGTGCCACAAGAGAGTCTACAAATGATGCCATATTGCTTTGGGCAATTAATGTATAATCAGCTTTTGTTGCAAGAGGTGATAACAAACTGTCTGTTATTGCAACAACTTTTGTATGTTTGCTCTGTGCATAGTTTAATGCTTCAATTGTTCTTGCTGCATATCTTGGGAACCCAATTCCAATTACAAGATCATCACTGGAAATATTTATTATTTGTTCAAATATGTCACTCATTCCATAAGCAACTATGTTAACATTATCCAATATCAAATTTAAATAAAATCCAAGAAATTCTGAAAGGGCTGTAGAACTCCTAAGCCCAATTATGTATATTTTTTTTGCTTTAAAAATGCAATTTACAACATCATTAAAAGTATTATGATTTATCTTCTCAAGGGTTGTTCTTATGTTTTCCATATCAGCCTTAAGAACACCTTTCAAAGCATTTTCTTCACATATAAGATTATTGGATATTTCAAGCCTTTGAACTGTAGTAAGCTTATTTTTAATCAATTCTTGAAGTGCTTTTTGAAGTTGAGGATATCCACTAAACCCAAGTTCATTTGCAAATCTAACTACAGTAGACTCACTTACTTTTACACTGTTTCCGAGCTTTGCTGCAGTCATAAAAGCAGCTTTATCATAATGTTTTAGAATATATTCAGCTATTAATTTTTGACCTTTACTAAGTCTTGAGAATTTTTGCTGAATCGTTCTCATTAAATCATATTTGTAATTTGACGTGACATTATCCATTAGGTGTGTCATTCCTTTCTTTAGAACGAAAGCCATATCAGCAGCTTATTATATTTTATCATCAATTAATGTTCATATCAATAAATATCATAAGTTCTTAATATATGATATTTCCTTTTCAGTTAAGTATCTAAACTGACCTTTTTCTAAATTTGAAAGGACGATATTCCCAATGGCTACTCTTCTTAAAGTAATAACATGGTGACCTATTGACTTACACATTCTTCTTATTTGTCTTTTTTTACCTTCATGTATTGTAATTTTAACATTTGAGGTTTTATTATTACTGCTCATAATTTTAATATCAGCTTGCGCAGTTATATAGTCTCCAATGTCAATCCCAGTGCGGAATTTATCCATTTCATCTTTAGTTGGCGTTCCTTTTATACATGCTTCATATATTTTATTGATCTTTTCACGTGGATGAATTACTTTATTATATATGCTTCCATCATTAGTCATTATAATTAAACCAGAAGTATCATAATCCAAACGACCTATAGGGAAAATTCGTTCATTTATTTCAGATGTAAGATCTAAAACTGTCTTTCTATCTCTTGTATCCTTTAACGTGCATAAATATCCTTCGGGTTTATTTAACAAAATATAAATATTTCTCATTTCAGGTTTTATTTTTTCACCATTAACACATACTATATCAATATTAGGGTCTACCTTCTCACCTAATTCAGTTATTATATTGCTGTTTACTGTAACTTTTCCAGCTTTTATTAATTTTTCACTGCTTCTACGGGATGCAACTCCGCAGCTTGCCATGAATTTTTGCAATCTTTCTTTCATTTTAATCACCTATTTAAAATTTTTAATTCTATCAAATTATATATTGTAATTAAATTAAAATCAAATTTATTTATATAATAAATTTCCCTCAGGTAGTATAAAAAGTTAAAAAAAGATAATAATACTAGTAAGCAACGAAGGAGGTGTTATTATGGCTAGAAAAAATAATGAATCTAACGACTCAAAATCAAACAATGAAAGAAAAGATAATGGTAAATCAAAAAAAAGAGGCTAATAATTAGCTAAAAATAAGAAAAGAAGCGGATAGCCACTTCTTTTCTTATTTTTATGAAAAATGTTATTGTTAATATTAACAATATTTATCTTCAATATTTAAATTTTCAAAAGTTTTAGGCGAATAACCAGTATATTTTTTAAAAGTCTTTGTAAAATGACTTTGATCATGAAAATTTAGAAGTAGTGAAATATCAATAATTGATTTATTGGAATTTCTAATTAGTTTTTTTGCCTCTTGAATTTTACTCGATAAAATATATTGAGTAGGACTTATACCTACTTCGTGTTTAAATTTCTGAGAAAAATAAGATGCATTTAGTCCAAAATGACTTGAAATGTCAGATGAAGTTATTTTATCATAAATATGATTATCAATAAAATCTTTACATTTAGCTATTGTATAAGTATATTTATTAGGATTATTCATTTCGTTAATTCTTTGAACAAAATCATAAACCATTTCAATTATTAAATTATTTATTTTTGAAAGTTCATTTAAAGATTCCAATTTATTAATATAGAAGTCTCTAACACAGCATGCTGTAATGTAATTCAAATGATTTTGCATTGATACTTTTGAAATGCCTGATATAATACATATTCCCTTGATTTTAGTATTTTTTATTATATCATTAGAATATAAAATGTTTGTATTAATATGTTGATACTCCTTTAATAATTTTACAATGTTCTTTTTATTTCCTTTCATTATAGCAAAAGCTAGTTTCTTTTCAAAAACTAAAATATTATAATAAAAATTATCATTCTCTTCTTTAATTTTATAATTCTCAATATTTAATTTTACATAATCTATTAATTCTTTATATTCAATATTATTTTTTATTATAGTTTCTTCATCTAGCCATTTGTTATATATTAAATAGTAACATATTATACATGTGCTTATTATTTTGTTTAATCCTATTTTGTCCAATATGTTTTTTTTATCTGCTAATTTCATTTTAGAGCTCTGAGAATAAAATGACTGAGAAAAAATTTGAGGATATAGAAATGGTCCTACAATAAATTTTCCTTCATTTTTTTTATTAAAAAATAAATTTATAGCAAAGAAAATTTCACCTGTAGTTTTAAATCTTATTATTGGATATTTACATAACCTACTGTCCATAAATAATTTATCGAAAAATTCTTCATTGCTGTAATTAATTTCTAATTCTCCCAAAATAGATGAATATTTTATTAAATTCTCATTATCAACATAGTAAACTGAAGTCCCAATCATTTTAGATAAATGTTCGCAAACTGTATTAGCATTAAACAATTCGAATGATTTTGACATATTTAGTTCCATTTTTTCACCTCAAGTAAAGTTATATACTACTAATTATATACTATATGTCAAAAATATATAAGCTTCCCTATTTATGTATAGTTTTTCTAAAAATACAAATTTTATTTATTTTCATAAAAATCAAAGAAATTTTTGGTTGATTTCTGATAATAAAAGAGCAGCTATTTATAAACCATAATATAACTATTCCATACATAATATCATAAGACAAATTTAGTAAAAATAAATGTTTTCCAAAATCACCATGACCTGAACCTATAACTGGAAGAATAAATTGAGATGACCCAGAAGCTAAAATAAATAGCAGCATTAATATTAAAAGGCGTTCACTTTTATCCTTATGCGTTACAAAATAAATAGTTGATATTACTAAATATAGCAGTGAAAATATAAGAAAGAAGTATATATTATGATGAATCATAGGACATTCTTTTATAAGATTTGTTCTGAAATTATTTACAAGCTTATTTTTACTATACTGTCCCCTTGCAAAATTACATTTAGCTGGTACAGTAAAATTATAAGCATTATTAGCAGAATCAACAATCTTTTGCCAAAATCTATCTGGATGGTTAAGATAAAAAAATAATATTTTAACTGGAGAAAGTTTAGGATAAAAATTTTTCAACATATCTTCTCCTTCTGGATCTTTCCCAGGAATAGACGTATAAAATGACTGACCATAAAATTTCATAAATCTTTTATCTACTCCAAGTTCCTTTAAATCACTTTTAGGTGTTTTAGAGTCTCTAAGCACACCTGAGAAAACTGATTGATACATATTATTTTCATTCATTGTAGATGTTAATGACAAATAAGAAGCTGTACAAAGTAGAATTACAGCTAAAGATGATATTACAATACATTTTCTAATATTTTTTTCTCTATAGTAACAAAATAATGCCGCATATATAATTATCATAAAAAACATAAGAGGCAATTCCTGGGACTTAGATGTTAAAAAAGCAGCTGATGCTATGAAAAACCATATAAAATCTAGTTTTTTAGGCTTTTCTTTACCTATTAAATTTAAATAAGTACCAATAGTTAAAAAGAAAAATACAATTGTCCCTGCTTCTCCAAAAAAAGAATTAAAAAAAGATAAATATGATGTATCTGTAAAAAATAAAATTATAAATATACCAGCAATTATTCTTAGTAAATTAGAAAATTTTTTAAAATTTAGAATAAGAAAAATGCCAATTAAAAATACAATTGAGTACGTAAAAGCTAAATATCTTATGTCAAACAAATTGCTTAAAAATAGATGACTAATCTCAAAAATAATTACAGCTATTTTAAGTAAAATAGTTCCAGAAACCCAGTCTTTATAAAAAAGCAACCAAATGCCAAGGCTGGATATTTTATAATTCGTATGTAAGAAACCATCATATACATCTTTGTATTTTGAAGATATATTTTCTAACCCACCATATAAGTATAATCTTTCAAAATCTCCATTATCTTTCTTACCTATAATAGGATTTATAAAAAGTGTATTTATTAATATTAAAGTTATAATTGTTAATGTTACTAGCTCAATTACTTGGTATTTTTTTAAATGTTTTATTTTTTTCAGCATTGTATAAATTCATCTCCTTTAAGGCATAGGATTCGCACTAAAAAATAGTGCAGCGGTCCCATTTTATAAGTAATAGTGAACAAGTGATGCGAATTATTCAGCAAATCCGAAAATCATCCACAACTTTTAATTATTAACTTTTTCCTATTACTTGTACCCTTTATTTCTTATCTTTTTCAACTAAAATTTTGATAAAAAATGCCGCCACACTAGCATTTAATTTTATTATGCTAATACGGTAACCCCCTTATAATCTACTTGTTTAAGTTATCTGTATAACTTTTTAAGTCATACAGCTGTTGCTGTGAATTTTGGCCATCCATACTATTTGAATTACTATTGTTTGATGGAATATTATCACTGTATTTGCTTGAATCTACAAGTTTACCTGCCTTTTTAACCTATGTAAGTATTTCACTTTGTGCCATACCCATGTTACTTGATCCATCAGACTTATTGTTGCCATGAAATTTTACTACACTATCTTTATTATTTATTTTTGGTGCCCCACTTTACCATCCACCAATACTGTCACTGGATAAAAGTTCCAAAGCAGCTGCAGGGAATGAACCATTTAATTTATTGAACAATACAGTCGTTGATCCAACTAATGGAGTTACTATTATAGTAGCTATCACTATAGCTGTTATCTTATTTTTAAGCTTAGAATCTACATTTTGTTTTAAACTATAACCTCTTTGCTCTAAAATATTCATCGCTATAAGGGCTATTGAGGATATTAAAGTTAACACACCAACCACTCCAATTAATACTTTTACAATAATAGAGTAATCTATAAACCAATAAAGCTGAAGTAAATGTGTAGCCGATGTAGCAAACAGTGCTGCTAGTAACTCCAGCTGTAACTTGTCCACCAAACGTACCTTGGAGTTGTCCTGAACTTCCACCTTGGCCACACTGTTGTGTGCCTTTAGATCCCTGATTCACCCCCTTGAGGACTACCTTGATTTTTATTACCGCTCATAGGCCCCATTTGGAGCACCACCTCCCATACCATCGCCATTATTGCTTGAACTTCCAAATGAAAATCTTTCAGAACCATTATGTCCTACTATAAGTTCCATTCTGAAACTATTAAATACACTTCAACCATTTTTACATTAAATACAAGTCCTATAAAAACCATGCACAGAATTAAATATTTAAAGCTGCCTTTTCTCGCTGCAATAGATAAAGCCCACAGTGCAAAAAGTAAAAACATTATTAGAATAGTATCAATAGTATTATTTCTGATTACTACTGCAAAAAATGGCGTTATTGCAAGAAATAATCCTGTCAAAAGTCCTGCAGCAGTTTCAAAAGACTTCTTTACTAAATAAAGAAGAAATTCTTAAAACTCATAGCCATACTTTTTATATCTGAAGCATAATAGGAATTTCCATAACCTTCTATACTTAAATTTTCAAGATTTAATATTGCAGATAATATTACAATCGCTGTGAGCGCAATATTTTCCCTAGTGAATTTAATTTTTTTCATTAATCACTCACTACTCTTTTTATAAATTAATTTTTAATATAGCTAGAGTATAGCAATTATTTATCTTACAAATATCAAAACTTTGTGTAAAGATTATGTGATTGTCTCTTAATAACTAAATTAACAGCAGTTATTGCAAGATATATAAAACTTAAAACATTTAAAAGTGATGTGAAAATTGTTACAAAATTATACGGTATAGCACTAATATTATTAAACTGAGTAAATAAACTCACTTGAGTATTTATATAGATTATAACCGTAAATAAACTGCTTAAAATTAATAGTCTTTTATCTTTGTAATATATAAATGTAAAAATAGCCAGTGCAACAGCTGTAAACATATATCTTTCATGCATTCCCATTGAGAAATTAAATACGCCTACTATTTCAATAAGTGCTGACATGAACAATGTTTTCCCGCCATTTCCTTTCAAATATATAAATCCAGCAAAAATTGTTACCAATACAATGGCAATTGTTCCCCACGTATTATAATTAAGAAGTAAAAATTTAGTTGAATAATTCACTTGATTTGCTCCAATTAAGCTGTAAAAATTAAATGCATTATCAGTTGCATAAGGGTATTCAGACACACCTTTAAGATATAGTCTAAATATCCATACAAAACCACTTCTAATTGAAAATGGAAGTATAATAATAATACCAGTTATAATTCCAGCTGAAACAGATTTTAAAACTGTCCTTATATCCTTATCAATTATATATTTAAACAATAATAGTGGTAAGAATATTATTCCCTGAGGCTTCATAAGTACTAAAACAGTAAAAAACATTGTAGAAAATACAATTTTGTTTTCTTGTAATAAGTACATTGCAAATATAAGTATTAAAGTAAATAATGAGTCTGTCTGTCCCCATATTGTTGAGTTTATGATAACAGCTGGATTAAACATATAAAAAGCACCTAACATTAAACTTAACTCTGTTGAAATGTGTTTTTTAGAAATTTTATATATAAAATAAGCTGAAACTATGTCTGCAATTATAGATGGCATTTTAAGTAGAAGATAGATATATTTAGACAGTACAGCAATAGACGCAAATTTGCCAACTATAAACAAAACATATATG
The DNA here is from genome assembly GCA_028692255.1 of Clostridium sp. Lineage (GTDB taxonomy): Bacteria > Bacillota > Clostridia > Clostridiales > Clostridiaceae > Clostridium_I. The sequence continues at coordinate 14,974 of JAQUXS010000024.1, read as the reverse complement.
TATATAGGCGGATAGTCCACTGAAGAATTGCCACTATAAACTCCAAGTAAATTATTTGCTGCAGAAGTCGCCCATTTTTTATATATATTAATATCAAAAGGCTGACCATCTATAAGTAAACCTGTGAAAATACGTAAAAGTATTCCTGACACAACTATTCCAAAGATAATAATATGTTCATTTTCATTACTTATTTTTATTTTCTTACATCTTATAACTAGATAAACTGCAATGAATAAGGCAAAGAATGTAACTGCATACACTATAAAAGAAGGTGCATATTTAATTTGTGAATTATTGATAGACGTACTTTTATAATTAATTACTGTATATAAAGATAATACTGATAAAATCAATATTATAAATGCTATCACTATTTTTAATAAATTATTTTTAATAAACTGCATTATGTTTTGCTCCTATTCATTTTGATAATATTTATTATATTACATAAATTATTGCATTAGTATCAACGCTTTGTAAATATTATGTGATATACAATAAATTATCTAAAATAGGAGGCTGTAGCTCTAGATCTTACTTTCTTTTTATAAAGTTAAAAATATTAATTTTGAACATAAAACACCAATCAATATACCTGCTATAATATCAGATGGATAATGAACATGCAAATATATTCTCGATAATGCTATTAAAGAAGCTATCCCCATAAAAATCAAACTATATTGTACAAAGTATGAAGACAATACAGATGCAACAGCAAAAGAAGATACTGTATGTCCAGATGGAAAAGAATAGGATATTGGCTTTGAAATTAGCAGATTAAAATTATTTTCATTATTGCATGGTCTAATTCTTTTTACTATATGTTTTATTATTCCCTCACTTATAATTGTGCTTAGTAACAACGTAAGTAGTGTTATATTGCCAACTTCCCTATATTGAACATTTAATATTAATATAATTGATATTAATACCCATATGGCGCCGCCATTTCCCATAGTTGTCATTAGCCACATTACTTTATCTAGATATTTATTTTGAATATATTTTCTTATAATAAACAAAATATAATTATCAAGTACACTTATTCCATTCAAAACATTAAAGTTCATATAGACACCTCTTTTTACATGAAAACTTTTTTATATCTTAATTATGAATGGTTAAAATTAAAATCACATTAAATACAGATAAATTTCTTTTAACATTTTTCTTATAGCATAGATATATTAATATTAACAATTAATATTTTAAGGTGTTCAGATTGAATTTTTCAAAGAATAGTTATGATACTTTTAAATATAATGAAAGATATTTTAGACCATCAAAATTTCCTTCAATTAATATAAGATATTTTGGTTATAATTTCTATGACAAATATTCAAATGAAGATTACAATAAGATAACTCTTCCAGATAATTTATTTATATCTCCAGTTGATACTATTATAAATTATTTTAGCATTCTTAGAGAAGCTGAGAGCGTAACAAATGGCGGCTGTGGTTCCATAGGTCTTGCAAAGAGTCCATATCCTATATCATATAATTTTTTCACATCAGAATTTCAAAATACTATAAATTATAAAAAATATCTTTCATTTTTCCAAAACATTGGACATATAAACTTAGTAAAATTGCACATTGTTCCATCTAAACTTACCAATAGTATTATCAGCAAACATTTTATTGAAATAGAAACAATTGAAAATACATTAGGTACCAATATTAGTTTTGCATACTACTACGGTTTTATATATACCAAGAAAGAAAATACCAAGCATAAAATATCCACTATTGAACTAAAACATGAGGATTTTTTATGTGCTGCTTACCATGGCTGGTCACATAATGCTGAAATGTATGTAGATCTAACTTATGGTGATTGGTGTCATTTAATAAAAAAAAGACATCCAACAAAACAAATAGGTTATATTAAAAATATTTATATAACTGGTACTGATGACTGTGAATATAAATTTATGTTTTTTCAGCTTACAAATGGTACTGATATTGAGGTTGCACAATTTGTATTAGATAATACAACTAAACAATGGAAACTTATTGAAATAGATGTATACAAATGCCGTTAACCATTTATTAATATAGCAAATAAACAATAAAATACCCTATAGTATAGAACTTTTTTGTCTATCTATAGGGTACCCTTTTATAATTTAATCTTATCTACAAGTTCCTGCATAAAGCCATCTTCAAAAGGACTCTTAAGTCCTACGTTATGAAGCATATCAGGAAAATAGCCTTTTGCTGACTCTAGTGAAAAGGCAAGATATTTATTCCATGCATCCTTATAATCTTCATCCATTCTTATTTTAAATTGAAGTGCACAGGTTTGTGCAAGACAGTAATCAATATAGTAAAATGGCCAGTTAAATACATGTATCTGCATCTGCCAAGTACGTCCCTCTCCAAAGAATTTACTATATTTAAAATCAAGATGCGGTTTATATTCTTTTTCTAGCTGTTTCCAAACTTCTCTCCTATCAGATGGAGTAAGATCTGGTTTTGTATATATTATCTCTTGAAATTCATCTATCATGCATCCATATGGTATAAATGCAATGGCATCCTCAATGTGCATTTTTCTATAATCATCTGCTCTATTACCAAAGAATAGATTCATCCATTTCTCTGTGAAAAATTCCATTGACATTGAGTGAGTTTCAGCTGTTTCACTTGTTATGTTGTTATGTTCTGGTACTTTATCATTTCTTGTTATATAACCTTGAAAAGCGTGACCGCATTCATGTGTCATAACATCTACATCACCACTGGTACCATTAAAATTAGCAAAGATAATAGGTGCTTTATAAAGCGGAAGCATATCCATATATCCCCCTGCCGTTTTATTATGTCTGCCAAGAACATCAAACAATTCATGTTTTAGCATAAAGTTAAAAAACCCCTCTGTTTCAGGTGATAATTCACTATACATTTTCTTACCTGCTGCAAAAATATCATCTGCAGTTCCAATAGGTGCAGGATTCCCATTAGGGAAACAAATTCCCTCATCAACATAATCAAGTTTCTCTAGTCCAAGACGTTTTCTTCTCCCTTCGTGCATTTTTGATGCAAAAGGTACTAAAACCTTCTTAACTTGATTTCTAAATTTAGCGACATCATTTTTGTCATATGAATTACGTCCCATCTTATAATAACCAAGTTCAACATAATTATCGTATTTCATTGCCTTTGCCTGTGCATTACGATTAGCTACAAGCTTATCAAAAATTTCATCTAATTCATCTTCAATAGACACTAGTTTTTCACTTTTTGCTTTTGAAGCTTCAATTCTTGTTTCTCTGTCTTTTGACTTTATATATTTTCCAAGTAAAGAAATATTAAGTGTTTCACCTCTAAAATCAACTTTAGTCTGAGCAATTAATTTATTGTATTTTGATGTAAGCATATTTTCTTCCTGCTGAAGTGGAATCAGTACATCATCAAATGACTTTAACTTAATTTCAATATCTTTAAATGAAACTTTCCCAATCTTATCTTCAAAGTAACTCCTATATTTAGAATTAAAAAGCATCTTTTGATATTTAACTTCAAAGCTGCTTATTTTAGGAGATATTTCATCATAATATTCCTGTTCGCTTTCATAAAATTCATCTGACACATCTCCGTCATGTCTCATTTGAGCTAAAACCATTGCAGTTCTAATCTTCTCCATTAAAGCATAATATTTTTTATGAACCACATACTGCTCCTCACCACTTTTAGCATATTTAAAATCTTTTATTATTTTTGAGGCTTCTTTTTCAAAAGATTCAATTGTTACTCTCTCATAAGGAAGCGTTGATAATTTAAAATTTTCATCTACCATTTTATATCCTCCTTGATATTTATCTCATTTAAATTACTATCATCTTATATTATATAGTTTTTTCATAATATTTACAGCTACTATAATTGTATATTATTTAAATATTCAGCAATTTTCTTTGCCAGTCTGCAGTACCCTTCCTTGCTATAATGCATTTTATCAGGCATGTATAACTTGGCTTGATATTCACTATATGGAGAAATCCCACTTTCTCTGTATAAGTCTAATATAGGGACATTATAATAATCACATATTATTTTTATAGCATTTACATAATCAACTTGTTTTAAATTTAATTTATTGCAGCTAAATGAATCCGGATAATTTTTAGTAGGATGCACAAAATTATTTTTCATAGGTGTCATAAATATTATTTTTTTATCTGGGTATTTTTTTAATAATCCCGAAATAATATTATTAAGTGCACCGTAGAAATAATGAGGATCAAAAGAACTTGCATCACCTAAAGGCACATCGTGCTGAAAATCATTCACTCCACCAAGCACTGTAATAATATCAGCATTATTTTCCATATCCTTATAACGTTCAACGAAGCTGTCATCTCTATCAGTAGTAATAGTTATTCTTGATCCCTTCACTCCATAATTATGTATAGTTTTAAACTTAATAAATTGCTGTATCTGAGTAGTCCAAGAAATTTGATTTCCACCTGTTCCAATTCCATTATCTCCCCAAGTGGTGGAATCTCCAAGACAATTCATTACAATATTTTTAAACGTTCTTGTTATTTCCATTGTTGTCCATCCCCTCTTAAACCTAATTTATATAAAATAAATTTATTAAATTTTCTTATTTTTTTATGTATACTTGATTTAAAATAGATTTTAAAAATAATATATTATCATCTATTAATGCCTTATACGTCAATTTAATTCTATTATAATATTTTATACCCTCATCAGTTATTTTATATTTCCTAATAGTTTTTTTATCCGGCTCCATCCACCAACCCTTTATCCATCCATTGTCCTCCATATCTCTAAGTAGAGGATAAATAAGCCCAGGGCTCGGTTTCCATGTATAATTAAATATCTCATATAAATCATGAATTATTTCATTTCCATAGTATTCACGTTTAATTAGTAAATCCAGTACAATTAATTTTGCCATTGACGTTGTATTTAATTTTAATACACTTCTAGTTCTTCCTTCACCTTTATTCATTTTTTCTCCAGTATAAAAATATGCTGAATTCCACCTCTTTTTTGTATTAATATTAATGTTTATATAATAACATTTAAGTTAAACTTTTTTCAATAAATACTTATCAATTATGATAATATTTCATATGATATCAATGTAAAAAATAAACTGCCACACTATTTTTTAGAGCGACAGCCTCTTATTAATATGCATTTTCTTATAAGTATAAATTATATATACTACCTAACTAAATTATACTTAAATCCATTATTTATCTCAGAAATCTCTTTTTTGCCATCAATATATGGTTTATACATTTCATAAGCATCATCTGCTCCGTAAACTTCACAGCCTACGCCATCACCTCCAAGAGAATCCCTTACAATCTTTTCTCGTTGTTCCTTTGTAGTATTTTTAATTGAAAACTTGTCCATAATGTTATTCTCCTTCCACATATAATCCATTTTTACAATTTTATTTATACACAAATTATATCACTATATTTTCTTAAAACATAATTCTAGTGAATTTTTGTAAAATGAATTAATTTACTTTTAAAATCACCAAACATACTCTGAATCAATATGCCGCAATTCATAAGAACAGCTCCAGAATAAATTTTATTTGTTTCTTCACTGCAATAAAAGGTTTCCCTATCAAGTCCTTTTAGGCAAATCCTTCTACTATGATAATTTGCTCTATTTAGTACTTGAACATATACTACTAAAGCTTCATCTTTATTTTTTGAAACATATTCTACGCAGTCAAACTCAGCATTTTTAAACAAGTTCCCAATTCGATATAAATCACCTTTGCGAATTAATTTATTATACTTGTGGTATTCACTAACTTGCTTTGGTATTAACTCTCGATCTTTCTTTGAAATTTTAGTAACATCAAGCTCATATCCAAAAGTTCCTGAAAGTGCAACATTCCCTCTTGTCTCAAATGGTGTCATTCTTCCAACACTTTGATTTGGGCAGTCACTCACATGAGAACCCATGGTAGACACAGGATATACTAAAGATGTACCATATTGAATCTTCAATCTTTCAATGGCATCAGTATCGTCTGAAGTCCAAATTTGAGGACTATAGTAAAGCATGCCAGCATCAAATCTTCCACCACCACTTGAGCAGTTTTCAAGAAGCAAATGAGGAAACTCTGAAGTTAACATATTCATAAGTTCATAGACTCCTAGAACATATCTATGATAAATTTCACCTTGTCTATCTGATGGCAGTCCACTACTGCCTATATCACTTAATCTGCGGTTCATATCCCATTTCACATATTCAATATTTGCACTGGTTAAAATTTTTCTTAAGCTCTCATACACATAATTTCTAACTTCTTTTCTTGATATATCTAATACATATTGATTTCTACTAAGAGCACCTACCCTACCGTCTATATGTATGCACCAATCAGGATGAGCTCTGTATAAATCAGAATCTAGCGATACCATCTCAGGTTCAAACCAAATTCCAAATTTCATATTCAGCTTATTAACTTCACTAACTAAATATTTAAGTCCGCCTTTAATTTTATTTTCGTTAACTATCCAATCACCTAAGGAACAATTATCACTATTTCTTTTTCCAAACCATCCATCATCCATAACTAACATTTCAATTCCAAGCTTTGAGGCTTCTTTTGCTAAACTTATTAATTTTTCAGTATCAAAATCAAAATAAGTTGCCTCCCAATTATTGATTAATATAGGACGCTGTTTATCTTTATACTCCCCACGGATAAGATGATTTCTATATAGATCATGAAAAGTTCTTGACATTTTTCCAAGCCCTTCATTAGAATAAACCATAACCACTTCTGGTGCAGTAAACTCTTCATCTTTCTCCAGCTTCCATGAGAAATCAAAGGGGTTAATACCCATTACAACACGTGTTGTGTCAAATTCACACCCTTCAACCTCAGCAATGAAATTACCTGAATATACAAAATTAAAACCATATACTTCTCCATTATCTTCATCAGCATTTTTATCCATCAGTGCTACAAAAGGATTATCTTGATGACTTGATTCACCTCTTGTTGAAGAAACGCCTTGCTTTCCTAAATTAACACCTCTCCTATTTATATATCTTTCCCTTGCCCAAGAACCATTTAATGTAATCATGTCAAAGTCAATCCTGTCAAAATCTACTGTGCATGACAAAACACGTGTAAGCCGAATACTCTTAGGTGAACAATTTTTTACCCTTACACTTCTTGTTATAACATCTAAATTTTCAAAAACAGTATAGATTAAAACCACTTCTAAATTTAAACATTTATCTATACACGTTATCTCTAAAGTTGTACATTCACTTTTCTCACCAAATGTAGCTGGAAGACCTTTTAAATTTGGTTTACCACTGTATATTTTATGTGAAACATATGATATACTAGAGGCCGATGTTCCCGAAGTCATTTTCACCTGAAGACAAGGTTCTCTAAAATCTCCAATACCACTAGTAGAATATTCTGTTTTAAAGTAATCTAAAAAAGACATTCTTTCCCTATTGTTTTTTGAAGGAACAAATGGTGGTTCCTCTAATCGCATTAAATAATTAACATTTTCATCTGGAATTTTCTCACCATAATAAACATGTCCTAAGAATTTTTCTTTATCCACAATTGCTATAATATAACTTGTATCTTTAGCATCTAATTTAAAAGATTTTAATTCAGAATTATAACGTATACTCATAATTATCCCCTCTTAATTATTTTTCTATTTTACTTCATGCTTTTTATTTTTTATAAATTGTATAAACTACATCTTTTATTATACAACGTTTACACAATAATTCTATTAATATAATTAGGTTTACATTAATTTGTTGTGTTATGATTATAATATTGAATAAAAAGGAGAATCTATAAATTATGACTGGTAAAACAAGGGCTGATATCTATGCTGGAAGACTTGTAGATATTGTATTAAAAGAAGATCAACGTACAGGCAAATTGACAAGGGGAACTGTAAAGGATATTCTTACAAACTCCTCATATCACTCAAGAGGTATAAAAGTAAGATTAAATGATGGAAAAATAGGTAGAGTTCAAGCTATAATAAAATAATAAAACCATAGTATTCACTTATAAAATTAATAGGAATGAATACTATGGTTTTTATTTAGTTTCTTTTTTTAGTATCTTTTTTTAGTATCTTTTTTGTCTTTTCTAAAATAGCTACTTTTGTGTGTCTTTTTTCCATAGGGTTTCTTCTTAAAATCTTTGTTTTTAACTTCTTTAGAAGTTTCTATAACTACATTAGAATTATTTATGGGATAAGGATGATCTTCAATCACTGGTATTGATTTGTCTATAATTTTTTCAATATCTCTTAACATATCTTTTTCTTCATTATCGCAAAATGAAATAGCCGTACCTTGCGCTCCAGCTCTTCCAGTACGTCCAATTCTATGAACATAGGTTTCAGGTACATCTGGCAAGTCAAAATTTATTACAAGTGGCAATTCTTCTACATCAATACCTCTTGCAGCTATATCTGTTGCCACTAATACTCTTATTTTCTTTTCCTTAAAGTTCTTTAGGGCAAGTTGTCTCGCATTCTGTGATTTATTGCCATGGATGGCTTGAGCTTCTATGCCAGATCTAATAAGATCTCCTGTTATCTTATTTGCTCCGTGTTTTGTTCGAGAAAATACAAGAATAGATTCAAAAGATTTATCCTCTAAAATATGAATAAGTAGAGCTTTCTTATTTCTTTTTTCAACTAAATATACAGATTGTTTGATAGTATCAATAGTTGATGAAACAGGTGCCACTTCTACTTTTATAGGATTTTTCAAAATAGAGTCCATTAATTTTGAAATTTTACTAGGCATAGTAGCAGAAAATAACATTGTCTGTCTTTTGCTTGGAAGCTTTGATATAATTCTTTTTACATCATGTCCAAGCCCCATGTCCAGCATTCTATCAGCTTCATCTAAAATAAATATTTCAACATTTTGTAAACTTATATATTTTTGTTGGATTAAATCAAGTAATCTTCCTGGTGTTGCAATTAAAATATCCACCCCTGCTTTTAGAGCTTTTGTCTGAGGTTTCTGTGAAACTCCACCAAATATAACAGTACTCTTTAAATCCATGTATCTACCATAGGAATTGAAACTTTCTCCAATTTGGATAGCTAATTCTCTAGTTGGAGCCAATATCAAAGCCTTAATCTTTTTGGACTCATCTTTCCCTGCTTGTTTATTGTAAAGAAGTTGTAAGGTAGGTATTGCAAAAGCTGCAGTTTTTCCTGTACCCGTCTGTGCACAACCTTCTAGGTCATTTCCTTTTAGTATTGGAGGAATAGACTGTTCTTGTATTGGTGTAGGACTTGTGTAGCCCTCTACTTTTAAAGCCTTTAAAATAGGCTCAATAATATTTAAATTTTTAAATAACATGTTACTCCTTTATAATTTACCGCTTATTTTTTTATATTAGGTTATATACAACAAAAAACCCCTTAAATATAATAATATTCAAGGGGTAAAATATTCATTAATTAGATAATTGTAATATTTTCAGCTTGAGGTCCTTTAGGTCCTTTAACTACATCATAAGTAACTTTTTGACCTTCATCAAGTGATTTGTAACCTTCAGAATTTATTTGAGAAAAATGTGCGAAAACGTCATTTCCATCTTCTCCTGTAATAAATCCAAATCCTTTTTCTGCATTAAACCATTTTACTGTACCATTCATATAATGTGTACCTCCGAAATTTTATATTCTTAAACTCATTGTAATAACTCACTAATAAAATCTCGATATCAACATACTATATTAATAGTACTCATTGAAATATATTTTGTTAATTATTTACCACTAAATTTAAGTTCTTAATAATAGTACCACAGTTTATTACATAAAGCAAGTTATTTTAATTTGAATATATCTTTTGATTACCTATCCTCTTAATTTTACAGTTATAAGGCTTTTTATGTAATAAATTATATATGTTAAAAAAGGCATTGCAATAGCAAGCGGAAATGATATATATTTTATAACAAGATTAAGCCCTATATTTATATTTTGAGGATGATTATTTGCAATACAATTTGAAAATACAAAAATTATTAAAATTAAAAATATAGATAATATTCTTTTGGATTTTACTTTAAACAATTGATTTATTCCAAAGAATGCACAATAAGCCCATATTGATACTTTAAAAAATCCGCCTTCAACTAAAATTATAATAAAAAAAGAATCTAACCTATTTATAAATTCACCAATATGTATAAGTCTATATGTTTCAAGAAGAGGATAGTTATTCAAAGCTGCAAACTTGTAGCCCAGTGTTAATAAAAACAACATATTATTTATACAAAGTAATATTATTTCTAAAATTGTTGCAAAAATAACTGTCTTTTTCACTTTACTCCTTTGAATTACGAATGGATAAATCATGGTAAAAATAAAAAGTTCTCCATAAGGAAAAACCGATAGTTTCCAACTCTTTATCAACATATCCTTAAAACCATCTTCAAGTATTGGTCTAAGTAAATATGGATGAAACACCCCACTCATACCAAGCATTATAATAGCTAATATTTTTATTATCACTACTGTAATTATTATAAATTGCCCCATACTAGCAATGTTCTCTATGCCTTTGTATACACTATATGCAATAAGTATAGCTAAAAACAAAGTACTTTCTTCTAACGAACTATGAGGTAATGCAAAAGTTACTATTAATTCTCCATAATCTCTAAGATTTCTTGATCCCATATAAATAAAATATATAATGTATATTATTCCAAGCATAAAACCAATACGCTTTCCATATATTTTAGGCAAATAACTTATAAACGTATCATTAGGATACAAATAAAATAATTTTACATATATCATCTGAACAAAAATACTAATTATACCCCAAAAAATCAAAGCAATCCACACACTATTTTTTGTTTCTGGTGCTAAGAAAAATAGAGCTGCAGTTCCATAAGGGAAAAAAATCATTATAGCTAATAATTGATATGTAGTTATTTTTTCTTTCATAAAAGCAATCATTCCTTCTAAGAACTTTTTAGTTTAATTCAATTTTGAAATAGTTCCCGTTTCAAAAATTGTAGAATGCGCATTTATATTGATTTCTATATTTGCAAAATCTTTATTCCATTTATTTTTAATGGTTTTCCATCGTCTAGGATATTTTCTATATACAATATCTCCAACACCAAATATATCTAATCCAAATTTTTTTTTTGCTTTAGTTACAACCATTAATGCTTCTTTACATATTTCTTCATCTTCTCTATTTTGTATTATTTCTATTAAATAAGGATTTGCATTAATGTCTATGTCACCTATCATTCCCATAATATTTGACTTTACATTTAAATCTATAGTCGAAGTAATTTTATTATTATCTATTGAAACAATATTTTTAGAAGAACTTTTAATAATTTCAACACTTATTTTGTTATAAGATGGATAATTTACTGAAATATTACTTGAAGTTATGCCACCTTTTATCCAGTTAAGTCCTCTTGTTTCTTTTGGAGAAAGATAATCAACTAATTTATCCTTTCTAAAAACTGCTGATCCAGTTAGCTCATAAGTACCCTTTTCTTTTGATTCATAACTTTTATGAATATCAATAACTCCAAATACAGTATTTTCAGCTCCATAATTGCTAGATTTTATATAATCCAAATTTGTTGTAAAAACAGTATAACCAGATTTTCTTTCAGTGTTTATTAGCTGGTTAACAGAAAAAGCGGAAATACTGTCTGTGGATGTTTTAAGGCTTAAAATATCTTCCGCATTAGTCTTTGAAATAAATATTGGTATATCAGGTCTCATTTCATTAAATCTCAATGTAAAATCTATACTAGTATTTATGCCTTTTCGAGCTAAATTTTCTCCAATCACAATATATTGAATGTGAGAATAATTAAATTTTTTTCCTTCAATTCTATTTAAATTATTTATTGCTTCAAAAATAGTTTCACCTTCCGATGAAAAAACTTGAGACGTCTTGGCGTTGTTATTTAATTCGCTATCACTATTATAAATTTGCACACTTACTTTATAATAATTATCTTTCGACAAATCAAATCCCATTGCAAGAATCATCCCTACATTTTCTATTTCTGAAATTTCATAACATCCAGTAAGTATTGAAGAGGAAATAAGTACAGTGAAAATTATAAATGAAAATTTTTTTAATATTTTAAAATTGCATTTCATACAATCACCTAAATATTTTATTTTTTAAAAAGATTAGTCAATTTGTCCAGTTTTCCTATATACATTCTCATTAATGTATCTTCATTTCGTTTAATACACAAAGGTGCAAACGGATACATATAAGGTACTCCAAATGACCTTATTGAAATTAGATACATAAGGATAAAAAGCATGCCATATATAATTCCAATAATTCCCAATATCGATGCTAAAAAAAGAAATACATATTTTATTATATTAATTGAAGTATTAAGTTCTGGAGATGGTACTGTAAAAAGGGCAATTCCTGTAAAACCTACAACTATTATGACCGGTGCTCCAACAATACCAGCTCTTACAGCGGCTTCACCAAGTACTAATGTTCCAACAATACTAACAGTCTGACCTAAAGTTTTAGGTATTCTAATTCCTGCTTCACGTATTATATCGTAAAATATAAGCATTAAAAAGCACTCCCAAGCTGCAGGAAAAGGCACTCCTGATCTTGAATTTATAAATGTTATTGCCAAAGAAGTTGGAATTAATTCCTGATGAAAATCTACAAGTGCTACATAAATTGCAGGTAGAGTAAGTGTCATAAATATTCCTATGTATCTAAGCCCTCTATTTAAAGAAGCTGAGATACTCCTAACATAGTAATCATCCGCAGATTGCATAAATTCAACAAATAATGCAGGAACCGAAAGAACAACTGGTGTACCTTCAAGCATTATTAATACCTTACCTTCTAAAAGCTTAGAAGCTGCCACATCCGGCTTTTCTGTTCTATATATGGTTGGGAAAGCAGATATCGAATTATCTTGTATACATTCTGCTATATAATTTGATTCAAGTACCGACTTTATATTTATAGATTTTATCCTTTTTTTCACTTCTTCAACTATACTTTCATCTGCAGCACCACTAATGTAACAAATTGCTAAGTCTTTTTTTGAATCTTTTCCAACTGTAAATTTTTCAAGCTTTAAATTTCTACTCTTAATATTCTTTCTGATAAGTCCAATGTTTTTTTGAAGTGACTCTGTAAATCCTTCTCTTGGTCCCCTTAGAACAGTTTCATTGTTAGGTTCTTCTATACTTCGTTGAGGTGGATTATTTATATTTAATGAGAACCCATATTCGACCATATCTACAAAAACAACTACATTTCCACTAAGTATGTCTTCTATACATTTATTAAAATCTTTAACTACATTTTCACTACTTATGCCCAAAGTTGAGATTATTGAAGTTTTAAAATCTTTGAAATCTATATCCTTTTTTAGTGGAAACTTAGAAATTATAATTTTGTCAACAATTTCTTCTGTTGTTAATCCCAAAAGATATGCAACAACTATTTTCCCCCTGTTAAAGTTAAGCATATATATTTCTTTTATAGTTATATCAAAACAATTATTAAATGCTATTTTAATATTTCTTATATTCTGCCCAATTATTGGTGATACATTTTGTTGTACATTTATATTAACTTCAGCATCCCCACTTTGTATAGTTTTATTGTCACTTATAAATTTATTATTAAATTTATCTTTTTCTTCAAGAGAAAAAGCATCGCATATTTTTTTAAAATTCATAATTTGCCCTCCTTTTTTAGTATCCTTTAATTTTGTAAATATATACAATAAAATTCTTCCATGTCTGTAACAAATTTTAGACTTTTAAATATTCTAATAATAGGTATCACTTTGTAACTGAATTTATATTATTTTTAACAATTCAGGAGGTTAAAGAATGGATTATGAGATTAAGGACTGCATTGATGCTGGGACAGAATTTTGTCCTTGTCATTTAGCTGAAACTGGTGACTGTATTTTATGCTCACAGTTAAGTGGAAAACACTTTTGCAACTGTATCAATTGGAAAGGAACCTGTATATATCAAGAATTTTACTGGAATGGAAATCATGCAAAAAAAACAAGAGAAACTTATATATGTAAAATATTAAAGAAGGAATATTTTGATAAAAACCTTTTATGTTTAACCATACCTATTGGTCACACTATTGTAAAACAACTTTCCAAGCCAGGAAGCTTTGTTTTTATAAAAAGACCTGAAGACAATGATTATTTTAATTTTCCTATCTCAATTATGGATACTGATGAATATGATAATTTCATTAAAATAGTTATTGATGTGAAAGGAATAAAAACTAAAACCATAGAGAATCTTTCAGAAAATGAAAATATAGCCGTTAAAGCCCCCTATTGGAATGGAATACTTGGGCTTAAAAACATAGACAAATGTAAAAACAGTTCTGCCCTTTTATTAGTACGTGGTATTGGAATGGCACCCTGTATTCCTGTTTTAAAAAAATTACATGAAAACGGTAATAAAATTATTTTAGCTCTAGACAAATCAATTTACAAAGATGCATTCATTCAAAAATATATAGACTTATATAGTGTACAAATTGAAACTTTTAAAATTGGAAACAATGAAATTCTATCCGAAGATTTAAAAAACATCATATATAAATACGAAAAAAACGTAGGTTTAATATTTTGTAGTATGTCTGATATATTCATAAGCAAAATTTTGAATATATCAGATAAAAATATTCCCTTTGCCTGCAGTAACAATGCAAAAATGTGCTGTGGTGAAGGAATTTGTGGTGCTTGCAGTTCAAATTACAAGGGCCATGTTGTAAAAAAAATGTGTAAGGTTCAAAGCGATCCAAGATATATTTTTCAAGGGAAAAGCTTTTTATAAAAATGTAAGTTGGAGGATTGATCTATGAAGGTTGTTATAATCGGTGGAGGCTGGGCAGGATGTGCTAGT
>JAQUXS010000023.1 GCA_028692255.1 Clostridium sp. | reverse complement strand
AAAGAGATATATGAAAAGAATGAATTTGGAGATTACAAATTAACCAGCTTTTTAATGAATTACATAGAAAAATACTATGACAAAATTTTAAAAGATGAGGATCTTCTTGAACGTATTGAGAGAATTTTAAAATATGTAGTTATATCATTTATAAAAAAGAATAAAAGTTTTATAAGTTCTATTGTAATTGAAACACTTGAAAAATTTGATGATAAAAAACTTAATGAATTTATTGAAAGCAAATTTGGTGATGATCTTCAGTGGATAAGAATAAATGGATCTGTACTAGGAGCAATAATTGGAGGAATTATGTTTATAGCGCTAAGATTTGCCTATGACCCTTTTGTTTCTCCAATTATAAGGAATATTGTATATAAGATGACTTAAAATTACATTGAGAAGTTAAAAATTCAGTAGTAAAATATAATTATAAAAATAATAACAAGGGGGAAGTGTTAATTTTTGCAAGATCATAAATGTATAGTTTGTGGAAAACCAGCAGAAAAACATCATATTATTTTTAAATGTGAAGGGGGATTAGATTTCCCGTTAAATTATGTGTATCTTTGCTCAGAACATCATAGGGGGAAAAGAAGTCCACATAGAAACAGAAAGATTAATATAAGTTATAAGCTAAAGTTTCAAAATAAATTATACACGATTCTAGTCAAAAGATATTATTTTATGGACGAGCTTGAAAGACTCCTAATGCTGAATCCATCACAGGCTAGAACAATCTGCAAAAAATTTAAACTTTACAAAGAAGGATACAAGCGTGAGGATATTATAAAGAGACTTATGGGTGGAAAATTGTACTACAAATTCATGCTTGACGATGATTATGATGAATCATGGAATTTAGTTGATGGTGATTTTATGGAAAAATATCTAATGGAAAATTATTAGTTTTAATAAAGATACTGGCGTTAAGCTGGCATCTTTATTTTTATTATTTAAAATAAAAAATATAGTAATTATTAAAAAAAATTGGGCAGAATAATATTAAAAGGAGGCGTTATTATGAGTGTAAAAGAAGGAATAATTCCAACAGCACTTGGAACAGTTGTAACTGCAGCAGGAACAGCAATGGTGCTTAAAAAAGTAACACCTATGGTTTCTGTAGGTTTGGTTGGATTTGGCCTTGCACATATTGTACTTGGATCAATTGATATGGCTCAGCATAATGGGAAACACAAAAGAAGAATGTTTGGTTAAAGGAGGCAACTATTAATGCCTGATGATGATGAAATAATTCATAGAAGAGCAGATTCTGGAAATGAACCTAAAAAGTATTCAAAAGATTTAAATAGTGCAAAATATCATTCAAGAAGTGCAGAGTATAAGAAAAAAGAAAATAAATAAAAATCCCCCCTAATTAAAATGGAAGAAAACATATAAGGCTTTTTCTTGCCTTATATGTTTAAAATATATTATATTAATAATGTGTAATTAAAAATAAGGAGGATTTAGATGATATTTTTTGGACATGTAGGACCAACAATGGCTTTAATTAAAGGCTATGATAAGATAAGATCTAAAAAGGAAGACTATATAGACTATAGAGTTGTAATGGTTGGGTCTGTTTTACCAGATATAATAGACAAGCCTATAGGAGCAGTTTTCTTTAGAAATGTATTTCACAACAGCAGAATTTTTGGACATACACTTCTCTTTTCACTGATTTTAATTTTAATAGGTATTTTTAGAATGATAAAATATAAAAAAACTGGAAACAATTTTTTTATACTAGGAATTTGCAGCTTTGTTCATCAGATGCTTGATAGTATGTGGCTTTACAAAGCAATTTTTCTGTGGCCGCTTTATGGATTGCAATTTCCAAGAAGAGCAGAGGGAGATTGGCTAGATCAAGGGATAACAAGACTTTTTACAGATCCAACTTATTTTACAGCTGAAATTATAGGATTTATAATTGTAATGTATTTTTTAGTACAGCTAATACGCACAGGTAAATTAAAACTTTTTATAAAAAAAGGTATACTTTAAATATTTTATCCAAATAAAGTTTAATAAAACTTTATTTGGATAAAATATAGATGGAGGTGTTTTCATGGATAATATATATGGAAAAGCTGATGAAATCGACATTTTAAGGGATAAACTTAACAATCTTATAAATGAAAAAAATGGCAATTTACTTGATCCACAAGTGGTAATTGCAAGTAAAATTTTAAATGCTGCAATAAATAAAAGTAATTCACTAAAAGAAAATGAAAAAATAATTTAAAATGCTGAATATGTACTGTTAAATGCAAATTAAGTATATTAATTTATACATAACATCCTAGCAATTTTTTGCAGTTTAGTAGCAGTGCATATTACGTTTTAAGGAATAGGATAAATAATATGGATACAATAATTTGTCTAGTGGGTGAATCTGGTTCAGGAAAATCAACTATTGCTTTAGAGCTTGAAAAAATAGGATGTAATTATATAAAAAGTTATACAACTAGACCAAAGAGAAGTGATAATGAAGATGGTCATATATTTGTAGACAAAGATTATATTTCAAAGTTTAAAAAGCAGGACATTATTGCTTATACTGAATTTGATGGACATGCCTATTGGAGCGCTAGAAGTCAGTATAAAAATAAGGGCATTTCAGTATATGTAATTGAACCTTTAGGTGCAGCTGAGTTTAAAAGTATTGTTTTGGACAGTAGAGTCATAATAATATACTTAAAAACTGATAGCAAAACTAGGTTTCATAGAATGGTAAAAGATAGAGGAACAAAAATGGCTGAAAGAAGGCTTAGTTATGATGAGTCAAGTGGAAGATTCGATGTTATAAAATGTGATTATATAATAAATGCACAAAAGGATACGGATTTTGTAGTAAATGAAATAATTAAAATTGCTAAAAATAAAATGAAATGTAAATAATATGATATAATATTATTTACATTGAGTTTCTAGGAGTGATTAGATGACAACGAAGACTGTAAAAGGAAACCTTCTTCTTTTACTTACTGCATTCATATGGGGATTTGCATTTGTTGCACAAAGTGTAGGGATGAAATATTTACAACCATTTACCTTTAATGGTATAAGATTTTTACTTGGTGGAATATCGCTTATACCTGTTTTATTATTTTTTGATAGAAAGAAAAGCAATTTGAAAATTGCAATTTATGGTGGAATTATATCTGGGATTGTAACTTTTCTAGGTTCATCTTTTCAGCAGATAGGAATAGTTGGAACAACAGTTGGAAAAGCTGGATTTATTACAGGTTTATACATAGTTTTTGTCCCAATTTTAGGAATGTTTTTAAAGCAAAAAATAGGATTTAACGCATGGATTGGTGCTGCATTTGCACTTGTAGGACTTTATTTTTTGTGTGATATAAGTTCGCTTTCTATGTCTTTTAGCGATTTACTTGAATTATTAGGTGCTGTTTTTTTTGCAATTCAAATACATGTAATAGATTATTTTTCAGGCAAGACAAGCTCTTTAAAACTTGCTTTTTTTCAGTTTATAACTTGTGCGGTTTTGAGTATAACAGTGGCATTATTTACAGAAAAAATATATATAAATAGTATATATAACTGTGCAGTTCCTATTTTATATGGAGGTATATGTTCTGTTGGAATTGCCTACACTTTTCAAATTATTGGACAAAAGAATGCTAAGCCTTCCCATGCAGCTATAATAATGAGCATGGAATCTGTGTTTGGTGCAATAGGTGGAGTTATAATTTTGCATGAACGAATGTCATTTCAGTTTCTAATAGGATGTTTATTAATGCTTATGGGTATGCTTATTTCACAAGTTAGCAGTTTTAAGAACAAAGTGGTGGAGCAATAAATAATGAGAACGATGTTTAAAAATGGAGTATTTGTTAAAGTATTTAAATCTTAATATAATCAAATGAGGTATACTAAGACATTATCATAATTCAATCATAAAATAAAAATTTAATGATTTAAAGTATTGACACTTTAGTTTGTTTATATTATACTTAGTCTAAATTTTAGAAAAACAATGATAGGAAAAAGTAGATTTGCATTATTTTAAAGAGAGTGAGGAAGGGTGAAAACTCATAAATGTTGCAAGTTGAAGCTCGTCCTTAAGTCGCAGGCTGAAATTATAGTAAGCCGTGCCGGTTAAAGCCGTTATATAATTAAGTAAACAATTTGGGTGGTACCGTGGCATCTTTTCGCCCCAAGCGAAGAGGTGTCTTTTTTTGTATTTAAAAATAAGATGATTATTTTATCTGGCCGGATATTAAAATAATAAATATTTAATAGAAAGAAGATTCGCAATTTTCTGCGAATAAGGGGGATTTAAAATGAATGATAACAAGATTTATATATTTGATACTACTATGCGAGATGGAGAACAGACTCCAAGAGTTAATTTAAATATGCAGGATAAGATAGAAATTGCAAAACAGCTTGAAAAATTAAATGTAGATGTTATAGAAGCTGGGTTTCCAATAGCTTCTGATGGAGATTTTGAAGCAGTTAGAGCTGTTTCTAAGGCTGTAAAAAAGCCTGTTATTGTAGCACTTTCAAGAGCTATTAAGAAGGATATTGATAGAGCTTGGGAGGCAGTAAAATATGCAAAAAAGCCAAGAATACACACTTTTATAGCAACTTCTGATGTGCATATGAAATACAAATTAAAAATGACACCAGATGAGGTTTATAAAAGGGCAGTAGATATGGTTAAGTATGCAAAATCCATCTGCCCTAGTGTTGAATTTTCACCAGAAGATGCAAGTAGAACTGATCCTAAATTTTTGTATAGAGTAATTGAAGGCACCATAGATGCAGGTGCTGATATAGTAAATATACCAGATACAGTAGGCTACGATATTCCACAAGAATTTGGAATGTTGATTAAGGGAATAAAAGACAATGTTAAAAACATTGATAAAGCTATTATAAGTGTACATTGTCATGATGATTTAGGTATGGCAGTTGCCAATTCTATTGAGGCAGTTAGAAATGGTGCAAGACAAATTGAATGTGCAGTTAATGGAATAGGAGAAAGAGCTGGAAACGCTGCTTTAGAAGAAGTTGTTATGGCAATTAAGACTAGGGAAGACTATATTGGGTATAAAACCGATATTGTAACTTCAGAATTAGCAAAAACAAGCAAATTAGTAAGCCATGTGACTGGAATGATGATTCCTAATAATAAGGCTATAGTGGGAGCTAATGCTTTTGCACATGAAGCTGGAATTCATCAGCATGGAGTAATGGCTTGCAGTTCAACCTATGAAATTATGATTCCAGAGTCAGTTGGAATTAAGAAAAGCACTTTAGTCATAGGAAAACACTCAGGGAGACACGGATTTGCACAACATTTAAAAGAACTTGGTTATGATAATTTAAGTGAAGAGAAAATAAATGAGGCCTTTAAGAAATTCAAGGATTTAACTGGAAAGAAAAAGATAATTTCTGATGAAGATATTGAAACTATAATGAATCATGAAATATTCCAGGTACCAGAAGCATATGATTTGAAATATTTTCAATTTTCTAGTGGAAATACTACAGTTGCAACTTCTACAGTTGAAATTGGATACAAAGGCAAAACTATCAGGGAGGCTTCCTGTGGTGATGGTCCTGTAGATGCAGCTTTTAAGGCAATTGAAAAGGTATCAGGTATGGATTTGAAACTTAAAGATTACTTGATAAGATCCGTTGGAAGTGGAAAAGATGCTGTAGGAGAGGTAACTGTGAAAGTTGAAAATAGCGATAGAATTTTTACCGCAAAAGGTATGAGTACAGATGTTGTGGAAGCTAGTGCTAGAGCTTTTGTAAATGTAATAAATAGAATTCATTATGAAACAAGTAACTTTTCACATAAGGTACAGCCTCAGCGAGTCTAAGTTATATAAATAGAATATGAAATATAGGAGGAAATAGAAATGGCAATGACAATGACACAAAAAATTTTAGCAAATCATTGTGGAATGAATAGTGTATCAGCTGGACAATTAATTAATTGTAAATTGGATTTAGTTTTGGGGAATGATATAACAACTCCAGTTGCTATAAGAGAGTTTCAGAAAACAGGTTTAAAGGAGGTTTTTGATAAGAGCAAAGTTGTAATTGTACCTGATCATTTTGTACCTAATAAGGATATAAAATCTGCTCAGCAGTGTAAATGTGTCAGGGAATTTGCAAGGAATAAAAATATAGAAAATTATTTTGAAGTTGGACAGATGGGCATTGAGCATGCTCTTCTTCCAGAAAAAGGGCTTGTAGTAGCAGGAGATTTGGTTATAGGAGCAGATTCACATACCTGCACATATGGTGCACTTGGTGCTTTTTCAACTGGAGTTGGAAGCACAGACATGGCAGCTGGAATGGCCACAGGAGAGACTTGGTTTAAAGTTCCTAGTGCAATTAAGTTTGTATTAAAAGGAAAACTTTCTAAATGGGTAAGTGGAAAAGACTTGATTTTGCACATTATCGGCATGATAGGTGTTGATGGTGCACTTTATAAATCTATGGAGTTTACAGGCGAAGGGGTATCCAGCCTTTCTATGGATGATAGATTTACAGTTACTAATATGGCAATTGAAGCTGGAGCCCAAAATGGGATTTTTGAAGTAGATGACAAAACTATTGAGTACATTAAAGAACATTCAAAGAAAGAGTACAAAATATATAGTGCAGATAAGGATGCAGTATATGAAAAAACTATAGAAATAGATTTGAAAGCTATAAAACCAACAGTTTCTTTTCCACATCTTCCTGATAATACTAGAACTATTGATGAAGTTGGTGATGTAGTTATAGATCAGGCAGTTATAGGTTCATGCACAAATGGAAGAATAAGTGATTTAAGGATAGCGGCTAAAGTGTTGAAAGGAAAGAAAGTAAATAAAAATGTAAGAGTTATTATAATACCTGCAACTCAAGCCATATATCTTCAAGCATTGCATGAGGGAATTATTGAGATTTTTATAAAAGCTGGTGCAATAGTGAGTACACCAACTTGTGGTCCATGCCTTGGAGGATACATGGGAATACTTGCAAAAGGTGAGAGAGCAATATCAACTACAAATAGAAATTTTGTTGGAAGAATGGGAGATCCAGAAAGTGAAGTATATTTGTCGAGTCCTGCAGTGGCAGCTGCTTCTGCTATAACTGGAAAAATTTCATCACCAGAGGGGGTAAAATAATGATAGAGGGAAAAGTAATTAAATATGAAGATAATGTAGATACGGATGTCATTATACCAGCCAGGTATTTAAATACAAGTGATCCTAAAGAATTGGCAGTTCATTGTATGGAGGATTTGGATAGTAAATTCAGTGAAAAGGTAAAAGAGAAATCTATAATTGTGGCAGGAAAAAATTTTGGATGCGGATCTTCAAGGGAACATGCTCCAATAGCTATAAAAGCATCCGGAATTCAATGTGTAATTGCGGAGAACTTTGCAAGAATCTTTTTTAGAAATTCTATAAATATTGGACTTCCTATAATGGAATGCAGTGAGGCAGCAAAAGATATAGAAAATAATGATAAGGTATCTGTAGATGTTGCAGCAGGAGTTATAAAAAACCTAACTAAGGGAACAAGTTATAAGGCAGAACCTTTTCCTAAATTTATGCAGAAAATAATAGATTCAGATGGGCTTATAAATTATGTTAAGAGGGAAGTGTCAAAAAGGTGAAAATAGCAGTTATTAAAGGTGACGGAATTGGAAAGGAAATAGTTACAGAGGCGCTAAAAATATTAGAAGTTATTTCTGAGAAATATGACATTAAATTTGATTTTAATGAAGTACTTCTTGGTGGAGAAGCTATAGACAAGATGGGTACACCTATACCACAAGAAACTATAGAGGTTTGCAAAAAAAGTGATGCAGTACTTTTAGGAGCTGTAGGTGGTCCAAAGTGGGATCATATACCAAGTGAATTGAGGCCGGAAGTTGGACTTTTGGGTATAAGAAAAGAACTTGGTGTATTTGCAAATTTAAGACCAGCTATTTTGTTTCCACAGCTTAAGGAGGCTTCAAATTTAAAACCAGAAGTTCTTGGAGATGGATTAAATATTATGATTGTAAGGGAACTTATTGGAGGGCTATACTTTGGAGAAAAAAAGCGTGTTAATATAGAAGGTGGACAAAAGGCATGGGACACTATGGTTTATTCCACTCCAGAAATTGAAAGAATTGTTAGAAGGGCATTTGAAATTGCAGGTAAAAGAAATAAAAAATTAACTCTTGTGGATAAAGCTAATGTTCTTGAAAGTTCAAGACTTTGGAGGGAAACTATAACTGAAATTTCAAAGGAATACAATGATATAGATTTAGATTTTATGTATGTAGATAATGCTTGTATGCAGCTTATTAGAGATCCAAATCAATTTGATGTAATTGTTACGGAGAATACATTTGGAGATATATTAAGTGATGAGGCATCAATGCTTACAGGCTCGCTAGGAATGCTTCCCTCTGCAAGTGTTGGAAATGGTAAAATTGGAATTTATGAACCTATACATGGTTCTGCACCTGATATTGCAGGGCAGGATAAGGCAAATCCTATTGCTACAATTATGAGTGCAGCAATGATGCTTAGATATAGTTTTAACATGGATAAAGCTGCCTTAGATATAGAAAAAGCAGTATCTAAGGTACTTGATGAAGGGCATAGAACTTCGGATATAATGGAGAATGGAAAGAAACTAGTAGGTACTAAAAAAATGGGAGATTTAATTGCAAAGGCTATTTAAAAATAAGCTTACACTTTTCCTGCTTTTTTAACTTGACAATTATTTTTGGCTATTAAAAGAAAGGGTTACTGCACTAAAAAATAGTGCAGTAACCCTTTCTTATAGGAAAAAACTAATAGATAATGGGGATTGCTTTGCAAAACTCCAAATGCATTTTGATTAAAAAATAGGGTGCTGTTAGCACCCCGAAACATACAATTCAGTTGCTCAAGACAACTGGCATTACTATTTTTAAAAGTTTAGAATAGGCATTACCAATTGCAGAGGTGGGCTATTTCTTTATATTTTTTATCAGTACGATAATTAAGTTTATCAGAGCTATCAGAAACGATAGAGCAGCAAAAACTACTATAAACATCTCGTACATTAATATCATCTCCCTTTTAAAAGGGATAGTGACACCAGCTACCCATGTGCAATTAAATTGTATGTAGTTTTAAGAATAAAGAATTGTACTAATATTAATATATAATTTTTTTATTATTAAGTTGAAGAAATTGTTATCCAGTTGTTAAAAATATGTAAAATCAGATAATCTCTTGAATAGTTAAAATCTATAAGTTATGATTGAAAAAGGGTTTATAAATAGTATCCAAAAAGGGTGGGGTAACATGAAGAAGTATGGATTTAAAAATAAAATTATAGCTAAGAGAAGTGTAATTTTATTTACAGGTCTGTCTCTAATTGCAATATTAACTGGAATTATTATTTTATCTAACAAAATGGAAATGAACAATAGGGACAGAAAAAGAATAGTAGACATGCAAAAGAAAAAACACAATAGGCCTAAAAAAGTACAGATAGCTAACAAGACAAGTGTGAAAATTGTTCCTGGAGAGGTTGTGCCATGGAAAAACAAGAGAACTGATGGTAAAAAAATAGCTTATCTAACTTTTGACGATGGTCCATCTATTAACACTACGGCAATACTACAAATTTTGGATAGAAATAATATTAAAGCTAATTTTTTTCTAATAGGGAAAAATGCCGAGGAATATCCACAGTTTGTAAAAAAGGAAGCAAGTGATGGAGAGATAATAGGAAATCATACTTACAGTCATCAGTTAAATTATAAAGAAGGCCCTGAAAACTTTGTTAACGATGTGGATAAATGTGATAACATCTTAAAATCAATATTAGGAGATAAATATGATTCTAAACTGGTTAGATTTCCAGGTGGTTCTTTTGATCCTAAAAATCATCCAGGTAAATTAGCACCTTTTAGAGATGCAATTACAAAAGCAGGTTATAGATATATAGATTGGAATGATGAAACTAATGATTCAAATAGTGGTGATCCTAGCCCAGCTTAT
The DNA here is from genome assembly GCA_028692255.1 of Clostridium sp. Lineage (GTDB taxonomy): Bacteria > Bacillota > Clostridia > Clostridiales > Clostridiaceae > Clostridium_I. The sequence goes on along the minus strand of JAQUXS010000023.1, from coordinate 25,572 downwards.
TTGTTAGGTGAACTTAAGAAAAATACTGCAGGTTGGGATACAGTGGTGGTTTTGATGCACGATGCCGGAGCTAAGAAAAATACTGTTATTGCACTTCAGCAGGTTATTGACTATTTGAAATCTCAAAATTTCAGTTTTGATGTAATAAGATAAATGAATATGTAATGGGCAATGTTTTGTATTTATAGAAATGTTTACTTTGATAAAATAATAAATGCTAACTAAAGATTGTACTAATTGCATTACACATTACATAATAAATAAAACAAAGCAGGCATAACATGCCTGCTAATTACTTCATAATCACTATTGATTTTTAACTGTATTTATAATATACTATAAGTTACTAGCACACAAATAATTATAAAAATAACATTTTAACTTATATTATATTATATATAATATAATATATTTGCTAGTATGTCAATAGTGTTTTGAAAAAATATTGGATTTTGAGGTGATAATGCTTGTCTTTTGAACTTATAACTTTTAATTCTTCAATCATACGAAAGCAAGCTGTATACGAAATTGAAAAATGTAATAATGTTACGGCTAATTACGGTCTTGTTTTGAATCATCAGCAAGCAGTTGAATTGATTGAAACTCGTACATATGCTTTAAATGTAAGTGGACGTATTGAATTTGGAGGAGGTGTTATTGACAAAATCATAAAAGAATTCTGTGACTCCCCTTACATTTCAATGCATAACTATACAGAAACGTTGCATGAGCTGATTGAGGTGTTTTACTATTATAAAAATCAAACACTTGACTTAATCAGTGATGACGATCTGATTAAATTTATGAAAAAAACATTTGATGGAGTATGCCAAGGTTCTCTTGAACTACTTTCGTGTCGAGAGCTTGCCAAAATGGCTCGCAATTTACGATATGGATATGCACCAGATTATTCAGAAGATAATATTTCAGATGAAGATGAGGAGGACTAATATGGGAAATGTTAAAAAAACAAGCATTATAGACAGAAGTAAACTGAATGAAGAATTCTATTTCCAGTCTTTATTAGAGGAAGCCTACCGTTCTAATATGTTGCTTGATGCTGACATTGAAAAGATACAATTTGAGTGCCTTAAACTTTTGGCTTATAAAACAGAGCGTTACAATAGCGGAGATAGCAATTCAATTCGGGTGGAAATTGCAGAGAATATTATGAAATCAAATCTATACACCATAGGAATTTGGCTGAAATCATTTACCTATGCTGACGATGCGGTCAAAACATTGAAAGATACGAAAATATTTGACCTATATAATAAGGGAAGAAAACGCATTGGTAGTAAACTGAATGCCGCAAAACATATTTTTACATTGGTAATGCAAAACAAACTGGATACAGATAATCAAACTTACAATGACACTATTATAGATGGAATAAAAGGCTTTTTCAAAATATACAATGCCGATTATGAAGCTCATGACATTCATATAACAGCTGATTACCCTCTTTGTAATTCTATCGAGAATTTAGTTGGCATTGAATTTATACAAAAATATTTAGAATCCATATATTATGAAAATATGTTTTGATGTTACTTTTCATCTGATGATATCCATCATCTGCTTTGTGGATATGATGAAGGGTATTCTTACTTATTGATAAATATATTTGAGCAGGTATTAACTACTGCGATTGGCTGCGAACTTGCTGGAATTCATTCCATAGAATTAAATATTTCCGAGGCTAAAATAGAGCAATTACATAGTAGCTTATCTCAGAAATCCAACGATGACATTGAGAAAATGATTCTAAAGTCAAACCAAAACCTCAAAGAGGATCTTTCTATAAAAAATATTTCTTTGCAGAAATATATGGAGAAGAGCTTGCCTATAATCATATCAAATGTTTGCCATGCGGTAAAAGGAAATACACTTGATAGAATATTTATTGCACAAAAACATACTGAACTGGATCCTAAGCTTAGCTTTTCATTTGGGAATAAAATGGATGATGAGCAATACCGTAATATTGTTGAAGAAATTATTCAGTGTCGCTTTCTATCAGATAAAATTGCAATTATTAAAGGAAAGATACATTCACTCTCCGATTTAGGAAGTTTATTATTTGACGCTGAATTATCTTCAAGTGAAATCACAGAAATATTAAATGAACTGGAAATGATTGAAATTGCGGCACTTGCAAAGAAACATCCGTTTAAACACGATATTGAAGCGGTGGATTTAAGTGAGTCAGAACAAGAAATTCGCCTGTGCTTATACAATTACATTATAGGTCAGTCATTAGAACGGCAAAATTGGATTTTAAAGACAATTAAATTGCTCAACGATGATGACTAACAATAATCACGATAATACTCTTCACTCTCATTATCCAGCATATGAACAGTCAAACTTTTACTGAATATTATATAAGGAAAGGTAATATTAAGTAAAATGTGTAAAATAATGCTTAGGAGATGTGATTATGCCGCGAAAAAGCAGTGATTATATTATGGATAACAAAAATAGTAAAATAAAAGAGGTAGTTAGCAATCCAGTTTCTTTATTTAAATCAATGCAAGGAAAATACTTTGTAGGTCAAACAGAAGCTTTGAAGGTAGGCAATGGTTTAAGTGCATGGTGTGGTTTAGTAAATCCACGTAATTCAGATGTTAATTTATATGCAAATGTATTCACAGTTTCAAATTTTTCAGATGATTATTTAACTGCTGAAATATGGCTTAATACTAATGTTCCTGAAGAAGCTAGTGTATCACATAACGTTTCTCCAACCAATACTGCTTTAAAGATGCTTCCCGAAAATGAGGTTGATATTCGTTTTGCAGAATTGAAAACTATGATTCCTAAAGCTGGTGTAAATGTATATAAAAGAATAGTGCCACCTCATACAACATTAGTAGGTGAGGAAGATGGAAAATTTATAGAGAAGCCAGGTGGAAACTATGTTGTAGTTGTAAAAGCACAATGTTTAAAATTTGATAAGATAATAGTTGCATTTGGATGGTGGGAAGAACCTAGACAACAGCACAGTTTATAGAAAAGGTATAATGTAATGAGAGAAAACAAGTTGGACAAGTAATACTGTAAGTATGGATATATTAAGACTTACAAATAGATAATTAAGAGGAGGTATCAATATTGATGGCTTCTCTTTTCATGAAATGACTTATTTATAATGTTTTACTTATTGAAAACCTTATATTATACTTAAGGAAATTAAAAATTTATTTTATAACTATAAGTTGAGAGGAGATATATAATTTTATGGTTAATGCAAAAAGACAAAAAGAATTAAAGGCACTAGGATTTTTATTGCAAAATGATAAAGAACATTTTTCAGTTAGACTTTTAAGTAAGGCAGGTAATTTTACAGTAGAAGAATTAAGTAACATAAATAAGATTGCAGAAAAATATGGACGAGGCTATGTTGGAATTACTACAAGGCTTCAAGTTGAAGTTCCTTGGATAAAAGATGATGATGTGGAAAAAGTAATTGAAGAGGTAAAAGTTTTAGGATTGTGTCATGGAGGTACAGGTCAAAAGGTGAGACCACTAGTTGCGTGTAAAGGTACTGTATGTCTTCATGGAAATATTGACACTCAGGGAATTTGTAGAAAATTAGAAAATAAATATTTTGGGACAGACACTCCACATAAATGTAAAATTGGAATAGTTGGATGCGCTAATAACTGTGCCAAAGCCAACATAAATGATATTGGCGTTATGGGTAGAACAATACCAAAATTTAATTTAGACAATTGCGTTGGATGTGGTCTTTGTGTAAAAGGTTGCAGGCAAAAGGCGTTAAAAGTTGTAGATAAGAAAATAGTTTATAATAAAGAATTATGTGTAAGTTGTGGTGAGTGTACAAGAGTATGTAAAACCAATGCTGCTACTGCTAAGGAAAAGGGTGCAGAAATATTTGTTGGTGGAAGATTTGGAAGAGAAATGAGAATTGGAGATTCACTAGGAAGAATATTTCATGAAGATCAAATAGTGAATGTTGTAGATAAAATTATGGAACATTACAGAGAAACTGGTAATAAAGGCGAGAGAATCTCAGGAGTTATGGATAGGATTGGAAAAGAACAGTTTATAGCTGATGTATTAAATAAAGTTGATAATAATGATTAATTAAGAAATATTGCAGCAATTTTGGGATAGTTATCTCAAAATTGCTGCAATAACCTTAGTATTTAGTATATTTAAGGAATCCATTGTCCATAATTAACTTAAGTTTTTCTATTTCATATAAATATTCCACATAAGATTTTAACATTCTTTCTATAAAGTAATATTTAGGTATATTCTTTATGTGAATGTCAAAGCTTTTAATAACGGCTTTCATAATATCTTCCATGGTCATAGCACCGTGTATAACTTCATATATTTTCATAGCTTTACTTTCATAAAAGTTGATATTATCATCTATTAGTTTTGAAATATCGTCATACATACCTTTGTGTGCTACTACATATTTACTGCATTTCAAGTCATAAATCTTGGCTTTGCTCTTCATGTCTTCACTTAATATATAGGCATAAGGCATCTTAGCACCCTCCATTACTTCATAACTTATAAGAGTATCTCCCATATAAGCAACATCGTCAGGTGTTATACTGCATATATTGGAAGGGCTGTGTCCTGGCGTATGAATAATTTTAAATTTAACGCCGCATAGTGATACTTCATGTTGATCTTCAGCTATGCTAATGTCTGTTTTACAAACCATATGTCCATAACGTTTCTTTACATCCTTTAAGGCTTGGCTCCCATAATACACCTTAAGATTAATAGGAGAACTGCAGATAATAGCTTCGCAAGCAGACATAGCAATTATACAGCCATATTTATTTTTTAAATGTGTATTGTTTCCAATGTGATCTATGTGAGCATGACTGTTTAAAATAGCTTTAACATTAAAATTATTTCTTTCTAAAACTTCGTCTATGCCTTCACGTTCGCCTTTTTTCCAACCTGTGTCTAGCATAATAATATCTTTATTATTAATTTTATAAAATGGAATATAAGTCATTCCAGTATCAATGCAATAAGTATTTCCTTTAACCTTTAATACATCCAATTAAATTTTCTCCTTCCTCATAAGTACACTTGTATCTATTTTTTATTTGATTTGTATAATAGTATTTTAACACAATATTCACTTGTGTACTTTCTTATCTATAACACAATTAGCAATTTTAAAAAAACTTTATATATTATTTAAGGGAACTTATCAAAAAATAATAGCGGTGAGTGTAGGTTAAAATTGATATGTTACTTAAGGCATGCTATAATTCAAACAGACAAAAGTGCTTAGGTTAATAAAATTATTAAGGGGGACAATTTTATGATAGTTGTTACAACTGAAAATATTCCTGGATACAAAGTAAAAAAAGTAAAAGGTGAGGTCTTTGGACTAGTGGTAAGAAGCCGTGGGTTAGGTGGAAACATAATGGCTAGCTTAAGAACTCTTGTTGGTGGAGAAATTCACGAATATACATCAATGCTTGAAGATGCTCGTAAACAAGCGATTGATCGTTTAGTTTTAAATGCTACTCAAATGGGGGCAAATGCAGTAGTTATGATGAGGTTTGATTCCAGTGAGATTGGACAAAATATGAGCGAAATTGTAGCTTTTGGTACTGCAGTTGTGACTGAAAAGGAACAGTAATTATGTCAAAATCATTGGCATTTTATATTTTAATTCAGTTATGTTTTGTTATCTTTGCTATTATATCACTGTTAATTTGGGATAAGAGATATAGAAAAAATCATGGATCAGATGTTCCTAAGGGGTTTGAGAAAACTGAAGAGATATTTATAGATCCTAATAATCATAAAAAGCTCAGAGTCTATTACAATCCTAGCACCGGAGAGAGATTTTATCATGAGGAGCATTAAGATAGTTAAATATATTTATTAGAACCCTTAAGTGGGTTCTTTTTTATTTTTAGATGCAATAATACTTGTTGCCATTTTGAGGATACATAATTAATCTTAACTTTTAGTAATCAAAGGCAGCACTTCCACTAGCAGCTATTTTAAGTATTAGTTCTGCTAGTTTATTGGTTGGCTTTTTCATGTCATCTTTCAGCCACTTTTGAATTACACCAATGGAGCCACTTGAAGAAAAACTAAATATATATGCTGCATCTTCTTTGCTTAGGGAACCACTTCGAGTATCTGGAGAGAAATGCTGCTTAGTGATAATTTTTATAAATTCATTTTGGAAAGTCATATCACCATTTGAAATTAATAATATATCAAAAATATCTGAATTTTCTTTAACATAATCTAAAATTTTTTCTAACATTTTAGAAGCTATGTCCATGTTATCTTTGAACTCATAATTACTAAGATATGCATTGATATCATCAATTAATCTAGCTTCAATCTTGTTTAGTAAATCATATTGATTTTGGTAGTGTGCATAAAAGGTTGCACGATTTACATCTGCATTTTCACAGATTTCTTTAATTGTTATTTTTGAAATAGGTTTTTGTTTTAGTAGTTTTATAAAGCTATTTCTTATAACCATTTTAGTATATTTAACACGTCTATCAGTTTTATTTGGATTCATAACAATCACCTTTTATATAATTTTTGTTGTTTTCTATACATTTTATAAAAATTTGTTTAATAAATAGCATTTATTAAAGATTTGATTATTGTCTTTATTACATGGTGTTATTATACTGTGATAAAGAAAGATAATCAACACATTGTTTAACAATAGGAGGAATATAAATGGCATTTATAGAATTTAAGAATGTTAAGAAAGATTATAAAGCTGGTGATTTGAAAATAACAGCAGTTGAAAATTGCTCCTTTTCTATAGAAAGAGGAGAACTTATTGTAATACTTGGCCCATCAGGAGCAGGGAAAACTACAGTGTTAAATTTGCTTGGTGGAATGGATAGCCCAAGCAGCGGTGAAATTATAGTTGATGGCAAAGGAATTCATAAGTATACCTCCAAGGAGCTTGTATTGTATAGAAGAAATGAAATAGGTTTTGTATTTCAATTTTATAATCTTGTAGGAAATTTAACTGCACTTGAAAATGTGGAACTGGCTTGTCAAATATGTCAGGATTCCTTTGACCCTAAAATTATTTTGGAACAGGTAGGTTTATCACATCGTATTAATAATTTTCCAGCGCAATTATCAGGAGGGGAGCAGCAGCGTGTGTCTATTGCAAGAGCTATTGCAAAAAATCCAAAGCTGCTTTTGTGTGATGAACCTACAGGAGCACTTGATAGTGTAACAGGACAGAGGATTATTGAACTTTTACAAAGAACCTGCAAAGACATGAACATGACTGCTATTTTAATCACTCACAATGCGGCTATAGCTGATATAGCAGACAAAGTTATTAAGATAAAAAATGGTACTGTAGAAGATATTATTGAAAATAAAAATCCTAAAAGTGCTAAAGAGATTGTGTGGTGATTATAATGCTGTATAAAAATACTCTAATAAAAATTAAAAAGTCTCTTGGTAGGTATATATCACTACTTATAATTGTTGCTGTTGGTGTTGGCTTTTTTGCAGGTCTAGAAGCTTGTGTGCCAAATATAATTAATGCTGCAGATAGATATTATAGTGAGCATAATTTAATGGATTTTAAAATTAATAGTTCAATGGGGTTAACTAAGGATGATGTAAAAGCTCTTAAATCATTAAAAAACGTTAAAGAGGTTATTCCCAGCTACTCTTTAGATGTACTAGATAAAAAAGGCAATGCCATTAAGGTTCATGCAATTGAAAACTCCATTAATACAGTAAATTTAATTAGAGGTAGAATGCCTAAAAATGATAGTGAATGTATAGCTGACTATAAAAATTACAAAATAGGCGATAAAATAAAAATTGCTAGTAATGAGAATGGAAAGTTAAAGAACTCACAATTTACTGTTGTAGGAACAATTGAATCACCATTATATATAGATGAAAACTACGGCAGTACCACTATTGGAAATGGAAAGTTATCATCGTTTATATTTGTAAATAAAGATGATTTTACTTTAAATGCTTATACGGAAATTTATTTAACTGCACAAAAATACAATATAGCTGCGTATTCTAAGGGATACGATGATATATCATCAAATATTAATAGTGAAATAAATAAAATAAAGACTGAAAGAGAAACTGCACGATATAATGAAATTTACAAACAAACAAGAGATAGTAATATAAAAGTAAATTGGTATGTTTTTGATAGAAGTGCTTCTATTGGGTATAACAATTTAAAAACAGGCACAGAAACTATAAGCTCTGTAGCGAAAGTTTTTCCGATATTTTTTATGATTATAGTAATACTAATGACAAGTAATACTATGGTAAGAATGATAGAGGAAGAACGAGGTGAACTTGGGACATTAACTTCTCTTGGGTATAGTAATAAAAGTATTATATCTACGTATTTAATATATGTGCTATCAGCAACAGCATTAGGTGTTATAATTGGATTTTTTGTAGGGGCAACTATAATTCCTAAGGTTATATATTCAGCATTTAAACTCTTATTTCCGCCGCTAATTATTTCATATAATATATCAAGCTTTTTAATGATTTTATGTGTAGCCCTTGTATTTATGGCAGCTGTAACAGTTTATTTCTGTAATAAAGAATTAAAGCAAAATCCTGCAACCTTAATGCGTCCAGTTCCACCTAAGAGTGGAAAGACAATTTTCCTTGAAAAAGTGGGCTTTATTTGGAAACATCTTTCCTTCACTTGGAAAGTTACAATGAGAAATATTTTTCGATACAAGAAAAGAGTGTTAATGACAGTTATAGGTATAGCAGGCTGCACCGCACTATTAGTGCTAGGCTTTGGTTTAAGGGATAGTATTAATGGTGTTGCACAAAGGCAGTATAGTGAAATTTTTACCTACAATGATTTGATAGTTCTTAATGGCAGTGCAGAAAGTATAAGTGGAAATTTACAACAGGTGCTTAATAAAGAAGGCATCAAAAATCCTGTTTTAATAAATCAAACTATATATAAAATTGAAAAGGGAAATACATCTATAAGCCCCTATTTGATAGTTCCAGAAAATAATAAGAAATTTTATAAATATTTTAACCTTAAAAATGTATCAGATAATACAGGTATATCGCTAAATAATACAGGCGTTGTTGTTACACAAAGGATTTCAGAAGCTTTTAACATAGGCAAGGGTGATTATATAACTATTAAAGATAGCAGCGATAATAATTCATACACTATAAAGGTTTCAGATGTGACGAAAAATTATACTTCTAATTATATATATATGAGTAAAGATTTATATAAAAAAGTCTTTGGCAAAACAGCATCTTACAATATGATCACAGCAGATAGTAATGTGAATGAAAAGAAACTGTCAAAAGACTTATTGGAAAGTAATCTAGTTTCAAATGTAACGTTTAAAGATGACATTCTTAAACAGGCATCAGATGGAAATGGCAGTATGAATAATGTTGTTATTGTTGTAGTAGTAATAGCTGCACTGCTTGCAATAGTTGTACTTTATAATTTGACATCAATCAATATAAGTGAGCGAAATCGTGAAATTGCTACACTTAAAGTGCTTGGATTTACGGATAAAGAGACTAGTGAATATATTTATAGAGAAACAATTATATTGACTTTGATTAGTATTGCAGTAGGGCTGGTTTTAGGGACAATATTTCATAAAGTTATTATCAATATGATTCAGGGAAATGATGTTGTATTCTTTAAAAATGTTAAACCTTTTAGCTTCTTGTGCTCAGCTTTAATTACAATGGCATTTGCTATAATCATGCAAATAGTTACTTATTTTAAGCTTAAAGAAATTAATATGATTGAATCATTAAAGTCAGTAGAATAAAGTTTTTAATGAATATGGAAGCGTACATAGATGTGATTATAAAAATTTATGTACGCTTTTTATGTTGTTAAATTGAAAAAGCTGATATATATAACTGTATTGTAACTAAATGTAAAGGAATATAAATATTGTACGAAAAAATAAATGAACAAAGTTTTTAGAAAAATGGTTAATATAGAGGACAATGAAATGTAGCCAATAAGGAGGAAATGATAAATTATGTCATTAAATATATCAGCTGTTAATAGCAGTTCAAGCAATTTATATAATGTTAAAAAGAGTAGTAAAAAAAGTGATAGCAATTTTTCTATTGATAATGATCCTGTAGTAGATGGAATATATAAAGAAGAGAAGGATCCAGTAGATAGAGAAGAAGATTTACTTTTCTGGAAGGAAAGTAAAGAAAATTTTGGCTTTAAAAAAGGATTTAATTATGATGATTTTAAAGAGTTAAAAAAAGAAGTTGTAGGTTTTCCACCAGCAACAGCACCAGGATATGTAAGAAAAGAATATAGAGAAAAGATGAACAAATTGCCCCAAAACGTAAGGAATAAAATAGAAGATATATTAACTTTTACATATGGTGAATTTGTTAATGGCAAAAATATAGATGCTTCAAATTTTGGAAATGTTATTGATGCCATGAAAGAACATATAGGACAGTTAGGAGATCCAGCTACTACTGATTTTGGATTTATTAATGAATTTTTAGATGGATTTAAAAGTCAAGTATGTAAAGAAACGAATAAGTAATTACACTGTTAAATAAATAGGCATTTACTAAATAATATAGTAAGTGCTTTTTTATTTTTTAAAAATAAAAGGATATGTAATAAGTTATACGGGGGGTGCTGAATATGTTTTATTTAAAATGTCCTGTATGTGGAGAAGAAGTTGAATACTATGACATTTGTTATAATTGCAATTGGCAGAATGATGGTCCCAATGAAAAAGAAACTGGCTTAAGGGGTCCTAATAAAATGACGTTAAAAGAAGCTAGGGAAGCTTATAAAAGTAGTATTGAATATAGTACCAAAAAAGAAAGATAGGCTGATTTTATTCAGCCTAAATATACATTTATAATAAATCTAGTTTATTAAAGTCAATTTCTAAATTGTTATATATTTCAACTTTTATTTTATCTTTAAAAGTATAACTTTCAGGAGCTGCGTATTGGTTATTTTCATCAAGTATATAAACCAATATAGTTTCCTTCATAGGGTTTATTATCCAGTATTCATGTACTCCAAATTGTTGGAACAAGTTTTAATTTCCTAACATAGTCATTTGCAGGATTAAAGGTTGATACAACTTCAATAATCATATCTGGTGCACCTGTACATCCACTATCAGTTAGTTTGCTTTTATCACATATAATTGAAATATCTGGTTGAACTACATTTTTACTATTCTCTACACTTTCATCATTATTTTTTAATATAACATCAAATGGTGCAGAGTATACCTTACATGGTTTGTTATTAAATTTAATATAATTGTTTATTGTTGTTGAGAGTTCCATTATAATTTGTTTATGTATTCTTGTTGGGGCAGCCATATTGTATATGTGGCCATCTATAATTTCGATATGTTCACCTTCTGGGTAAGATAAGTAATCAGCATATGTGTATATTTTATTTTCAGCAGCGGTATTCATAAGTCACAAGCTCCTTTCTATAATAAAATTTTATTTGAAAATATAATTAATCTTCATTATCCAATTGATTATAGTGTTGAGAGGCTAAAACGTTTATAGTTATAGAAGCTAAAATTCGTTTACTCATATCATAAAATTCTGATGGATTTAATTTAAATTGTTCTTCATTAAAAGATATGTAAATATAACGTAGATAATCCTCATTCCCATCATTGTCATATTCTTTTTATATCTGAAAACCACAATATTGTATTAGTTTAATTATATTGTCTTGAATTTTTTTATTAATTTTAGATTTTTCTTGGAAAATATTTTTAGGGTCTATAATTAAATCATTAATTGGCACATTAAGAGCCATTGTGATAGACGATAATATATTAGCATTTAGTACTCTATCACCCTACTCATAATTTCCAATAGCAACTTTTGATATTTCTGTTTTTTCAGCAAGATCACTTTGTAATAAATTTTTCGATTTTCTAATTTCTCTTATACGTTCACCTATATTCAAGTGTAAACATCTTCTAGCAATAGTATAGTATAAAAGACAACAAATGAATCATAAGGACTAGCAGAAATATGTGGAATAAGTTATGCGAAAACACTTAGACTGACAAGTGTGGCAGTATGCTATTAATAAAGTAATGGGATATAAAAGTAGGGATACTAGGGAAATTTAAAATAAAACTAATAAAGCTTTCAGAAAAATAGCTCCATTATTATTGACATATGATCATATGCTTCTAGATGTTGAAATGAGTTTAGAGAAAAATAGTATGTTATGATTAAAAAAAGGATCTGTATTTAAATATAGATCCTTTTTTTATAAGAGGAATCAGATGATTTATATAGAAGTACATATAAGTAAATTGTACTTAGTTATGGAAGCGTAAAAATGCAAGTAAGTTAACTTTTTGCATTAATAAGATACTTAAGAAGGCGATTATGTGTTTTGGAGAAAATCTTTTAAATTAGGTAAAAACGTAAGAATTAATCTAACTAAGAATGGTATTAGTTCAGTGAGTTGTAAAACTAGCAAGCATACTAGACTTGGTGTTACTAAAAAAGGTCAAGTGTATGGATCTGGATATGCTAATGGATTGTATGTTAGAGAAAACATAGGTAAAGTTAAAAGGAATAAGTCTAAGCAACAGAACAATAGTACAGAAAGAAAATACAATGGTTATAAATATGATTGGAGTTTCTTTAATGGTAAGTTTAGAAAGTATTATATTGCTAGTTTAGTTATTACAGTAGTTAGCATTATAAATTGGGTTGTATTTCTGTTAGCTGCATTAAACTTATTTGTTGGAACTATGATATTTTTAGGCAAATATATAAAACAAGAAAGAAATAAGAAATAAATGTGTAATATTGAGAGCTGTTATAAGGGCTATTTTGTAATAGGGGGAACCACTAATGAGAAACGATGATAATGATGAAGTTGATAACTATAACTATAAAATGGAAATTCAAAAACTAAAGATTAACCTTACATACGGAATTATTATATTTATAATGAGTATAGCTACAGTAATAACCTGGGCGTGTTCTAATAAAACAAAGTTTGTAGATGAAGTTTCATTTGCTTCAACTATATCTTCTATTATATTATCAGTTATAGCTATAATAATGACAATAATTGGTGAAGAAAAGACTGATAATACAAAGAATAAACTTGTAGAGCTATCTGATAATCTCGAAACTATAACAAATGATATTAAGGATTCTACAAAAGGGCTTGAAAGATTGAGTGGTCTTGATGATAAATTGAATAAAATTGATAACATGGTTGAAAGAGTAAAACATATGGAAAAAATCATAACTGAAAAAAATGAAAAAGTAGGTATTATGGACAAAATAGAATTATCAAAGCCTATAGATAGTCAAAATCATGTAAGTAGTAATGAAGTTAACTATATAGATTTATACAATAACATGGTATTGGGTGCTCCTAATAAATATATTTTGTCAGGATTGTATTACATTTTTAAGATGATTGAAAATGGCAATAGTATTCCGGTTGAAAATTTTGTTAAACTAATGTCTCAATTGAAAATAGATAGTTACTCTGCACAGTATTATTGGGGAATGTGTATGGTGTTTACAAGTCGTATTTCATCAATAACGATGAGTAAAGAAGAGATAGAATTTAAAAACTTAATTAATAAGGAAATTGAAAAACCAGGATTATCAAAATGCAAAGAAATAGTAGATACATTTATTAAAGAAAATTGATTTTATAAAACATTTAAAAAAGAGAGCTCTCTTAAGAGGGCTCTCTTTTATTATGCAAAATTAATTTAAATCTAATAGTACCAAATATAGTACCAAACAACTAAAAAAGGCTGTACCACTTAGCTCTTAAACTAAGCAATACAGCCATTCTCTAAAATCTTTGGTGCCGATGGTGGGATTCGAACCCACATGGTTTCCCGCATGATTTTGAGTCATGTGCGTCTGCCATTCCGCCACATCGGCAAATCAACATTAAAATTATAGCATGCTGAAATAATATAGTCAAGATACATTTTCAAATGGTAAATTCAAAATATTGCAAGTTAATATATGTAAATAAACATATGTAAACAAATAATAATCATTAATTTACGTTTTTTATCTAAAATAGGTTGTTACATTAAACTATATTTGCTAAAATATAATAGATTGCTGTAAGTAACGACATAATATTGCCTAAAGCAATATAATTCTTTTTTTGTTAAAGAATTAACTAGAAGAAGAGTGTTTATAGAGGAAGGAGATATTAATATGATTTACTCAACAGAAGTGTCAAATATGACATGTGTAGCAAAAGGACCAAATCATGGCCCAGCACCAATTCCAGAAGAAGGAAAATGGGTACAGTCTAAAGAAATAAAAGATATATCAGGATTAACTCACGGTGTTGGTTGGTGTGCTCCACAACAGGGTGCTTGTAAACTAACTCTTAACGTTAAAGAGGGCGTAATTGAAGAAGCATTAGTTGAAACAATTGGATGTTCAGGAATGACTCATTCAGCTGCAATGGCTTCAGAAATACTTCCAGGAAAAACTATCCTTGAAGCATTAAACACAGATCTTGTTTGTGATGCAATTAACACAGCTATGAGAGAATTATTCTTACAGATTGTATACGGCAGAACTCAGACTGCTTTCTCAGAAGGTGGACTTCCAATAGGAGCTGGTCTTGAAGATTTAGGAAAAGGACTTAGAAGCCAAGTTGGTACTATGTACGGAACTAAAGCTAAAGGAACAAGATATCTTGAAATGGCTGAAGGTTATGTAAAACATCTTGCATTAGATAAAAATAACGAAGTTATCGGATATGAATTTGTTAGTCTTGGAAAAATGATGGACATGGTTAAAAAAGGCGTAGATGCTAATGAAGCTCTTGAAAAAGCAACTTCACATTATGGCAGATATGAAGAAGCTACAAAATACATCGACCCAAGACAAGAATAATAGGTGAGGAGGATAAAAACAATGGCATTATTTGAAAGTTATGAAAGAAGAATAGATCAGATTTTACCCGTTTTAAAGAAATATGGTATGAATTCAGTTGAAGAAGCTAGAACTGTATGTGAAGACAAAGGAATAGATGTTTATAATATGGTTAAATCAACACAGACAATTTGCTTTGAAAATGCATGTTGGGCTTACATTGTTGGTGCTGCTATAGCTATAAAAAAAGGTTGCACAAAAGCTGACAAAGCTGCTGAAGCTATCGGAGAAGGATTACAGGCATTCTGTATCCCAGGTTCTGTTGCAGATGACAGAAAAGTTGGAATTGGACACGGAAATCTTGCTGCAAGACTTTTAAGAGAAGAAACAAATTGTTTCGCATTCCTTGCAGGTCACGAATCTTTCGCTGCTGCTGAAGGTGCAATAAAAATTGCTGGTGCAGCAAACAAAGTAAGAAAACAACCATTAAGAGTAATTCTTAACGGACTTGGAAAAGATGCAGCATTTATAATATCAAGAATCAATGGATTTACATATGTTCAAACTAAGTTTGATTATTTTACTGGAAAGCTTACAATAGTTAAAGAAACAGCTTACTCAGATGGAGAAAGAGCTAAAGTTAAATGCTATGGCGCTGATGACGTTAGAGAAGGTGTTGCTATTATGCATCACGAGGACGTTGATGTTTCAATAACAGGAAACTCAACTAACCCAACAAGATTCCAGCATCCAGTTGCAGGAACTTATAAAAAAGAACGTCTTGCTGCAGGAGAAAAATATTTCTCAGTTGCTTCAGGCGGTGGTACTGGAAGAACTCTTCACCCAGATAACATGGCAGCAGGTCCTGCTTCATACGGCATGACTGATACAATGGGAAGAATGCATTCAGATGCTCAATTCGCAGGTTCATCATCAGTTCCAGCTCACGTTGAAATGATGGGATTAATCGGAATGGGTAACAACCCAATGGTTGGTGCTTCAGTTGCTGTTGCAGTTGCTGTAGAAGAAGCTATGAGTAAATAAGATTTAAAATAAAATCTTTGTGTACAAGCAGAGGTTTAAGATTAATATGTAGTTAATTTAACTATCTAAGATACGCTGTATCATTTCTAAATAAATGATATGGCGTATCTTTCTTTTTTGATATGAGAGTTACTGAAATAGGGCTTAGTAATAAAAAAGGATTGTATATGTGAATGTAATTAACCTTTCTTTTTCCGCCATTGAAAATAAAATTAGCTTATAGTAAAATAATAAGTACGCTTATTGGAATATTATGAGAAAATATGAAAAATGTATATAATTAAAAGAGGTTTTATAAATGGCAGACAAAATTAAAATGGAAACAAATGAAGTAGCCAAGTTTAGACAATTAATAGATCAAATATCTGAAACTATAAAGAATAGAATGAATGATTTAAAATATTTAATAGATAATTTCAATCAAGTATCATCATCAATGAATATTTTAAAAGAACATATGTATCAAGGTGTAAAAGTTGGCAATGATATAAGAAATATGTTAGATAAAATGGCTTTTGATGTTGAAAGAGCAAGGGTAGCTTTTATAACTGCTGATAATGAAGAAAGTACTCTTTTCAGAGGTGATGATGGAATTGGTGTATTTAACCAAGTGGGTTTGGTAGGAGGAACTTTAGGTTCATTGTATCGTGGTGAAACAGCAGCAGAAAAATTAGCTAAATACAAAAGTATTAATATTGTAACGACAAAAGATAAAATCAGTAGTAAATTCTGGAGTTTGTGGGACAGCATTATGAATGATAAAATACCACTTAGCTAGGCTTGGTATAGGAGTAATACCTTCAAGTTCACCTTGTTAATATGTTTATAAGTTCTATTACTACTTCTACTTTTGGTACAGTTATAGGCAATGCTGATAAAATAAGCAAAAAGGGAGCACGTGGATATATTACTGAAGAAAACGGTATAAACATGATACATTTAAATCCTAAAAGTTCGTTATCAACATATAGACCTTATACTAAAGAATCAGAAGTTGGAGGAGGAATAGCTAAAACATTAACTTTAGGAGCTCTTGGACTTGACTTGGAGAATACATGGAGTGCTGATAGTGGTAATACTGTTGAAAAAAGATTTGAAAAATCAGGTGTACAAATAGTTGGTGGAGGAGCTGCTTGGGCTGGAGGAAAAGCAACAGAAGTGCTGGCTGCTTTTGGAATGACAAATTTAGATGATGGTTTTGGAGAATTTTGTGTAGGTTTAGCTATTGCTGGTGATTATGAAATATCCAAAAAGATTAGTAATGAAGAAAACTATTTTTATGAAAAGATAAAAATAAAGTAAAGGTGAATTATATGAAAAAATTTAAAGCAAATTATCAAGTGTATATTTTATTTTTAATCACAATGTTAATTATAGGACATTTATTTAAATATGAATTACATAGTAATATAGATTTAATATTCTACATGGCTTTAGTAATATTTGAAATATATGCTCTAATTAATGCTATGTTTTCTTATACAGGTGTTGATGATAAAGGTGTAATTAGAAAAACGTTAACTTCACGTAAATTTATATCTTGGGATGAAGTTGATACTTTTTCTTTTAATGTAAATAAAGGTGTTCTGTTAAAATATTCTGTAGCGGTAGAAGGAGATTATAAACAAATTAACATATCTAATTGGACAAAAAATTCAAAGGAACTAATAAAAATAATTATAGATGAGTGTAAAAAGAGAGACAAAAAAGTGGAGATATTGGTTGAGAAAATAATTGAGGATTAAATATGTTAATGAAGAATGGGTGCTATTTTGAAGAAATATAAACTAGGTTATCAACCATATTTAATAGTTATAGTTAGTGGGGGAATAACATTGCCTATTTTATTATTGGGCAAATTAAGAATTATATGGTATGTATTTTGCCTTCCACTTATAATAATACAAACTATAAATATTGTATATTCAAAATTATTTATTTATATATGTACTAATGATAGAGGTATTATAAGTAAAGCGCCTACAGTTAATACTTTTATTGAATGGGGTAGAATACTTGGTGTTTATAAAAGTAGTTAGTGATTGTAAGGAAATTAAAATATCAAACTGGACAAAAAATTCAAAAGAATTAATAAAAATCATAGTAGATCAATGTAAAAAAAGAAATATTAGGGCTGAATTAATAGTTGAGAAAATAATTGAAGATTAATGTGAGATAGTGATGATACTGATTACTATGTATTTTAGAGTACGTAAAGGATTAAAAATTATAATGAATATTGCAAAAAGTAACAAAGCTCTTGCACAATAAAAAATTAGGATATAGTAAAATAATAAATATGACCACTGGAATATTATGAGATAATATAAAAAATGTATGTAATTAAAAGGAGTTTTATAAATAGCATAAAATTAGAGGAATTAGATAGGAGAGAGTCATTTGATGAAGTTTAAATTATCATTAAGAGCATATTTATTTATAATAATTATATTTATATGTATTGCAATTTCGTATGTTTATGATAAACATACTTTATTTGCCTATATTGTATATTCGATTTTTTTTATTGGATTAATATATAGCTTTATAAATGTTTCTTATTACTTTATTTTAGTTGATGAAAAGGGAATTTTATCTAAAACTTTAGTAAAAAGAAAACTTATTTCTTGGGATGAAGTGAGTGAGTTTCGTTTTAATGCTAATAAAGGTGTTTTAGCTAAATATTCTGTAACAGTAAGAGGTAATTTTAAAGAAATTAATATATCAAATTGGACAAAAAATTCAAAGGAACTAATAAAAATAATTATAGATGAGTGCAAAAAGAGAGACAAAAAAGTGGATATATTGGTTGAGAAAATAATTGAGGAATAAATATGTTAGGGTATAGATAAGGGAGATTTAATAAATCCAACATTGAAATGATGGTACTTATCGGAGTGGGTAAAAATCCAATGGTTTGTGCTTCAATTGTTGTAGAATAAGCTATGGAATAAATTAAAGAGGAAAATGGCATGAAAAAATTCAAATTCAATTATCAACCATATATAATTTCATTATTTAGTATTTTAATAATAGTATGTTTATATATTTTCTCAAATAATAAAAAAGCTGATTTGGTAATTTATATAATAGCATTATTATTTGAATTGTTTATTATAATTAATGGAATGTGTTTTTACATAGGTGTAAGTGAAAAAGGAATTGTAAGTAAAAACTTAAGAATGAACAAATTTATTTCTTGGGATAAGATTAGCAAGGTTGTTTTTAATTCTAATCATTCCATATTAACAAAGGTTTCTATATCTGTAATAGGGAGTGATGAAGAAATTACTATATCAACGTGGCATTTACATTACAAAGAACTAATAAAAATAATAGTAGATGAATGCAAAAAAAGAGACAAAAGAGTGGATATTTTAGTTGAGAAAATAATTGAGGATTAATAATTTAAAAAGGTTTTGTAAATGGCAGTTAAGATGGAAACAAATGAAGTAGCCAAGTTTAGACAATTAATAGATCAAATATCTGAAACTATAAAGAATAGAATGAATGATTTAAAATATTTAATAGATAATTTCAATCAAGTATCATCATCAATTAAAGATTCGTTAGCAACATATAAACCGTATACTAAAGAAGCAAAAGTTGGAGGAGGAATAGCTAAAATATTAATTTTAGGAGCTCTTGGACTTGATTTGGAGAATACATGGAGTGATAATAGTGGAAATATAATAGGAGAAAAGTTTATGAAAAAGTTTAGAGCAAATTATCAAGTATATATTTTATGTTTAATTGCATTTTTAGGGGTAGGATATTTATTTAAATATGAATTACATAGTAATATAGATTTAATATTATATATTGCATTATTATTATTTGATATATATGGTTTAATTAATGCTATATTTTCTTATACAGGCATAGATAATAAAGGTATAGTAAGTAAAATGCTAATTTGAAATAAATTTATATCTTGGGATGAAGTCGATGCTTTTTCTTTTAATGTTAATAAAGGTATTTTAGCTAAATATTCTGTAGCAGTAAATGGAAATTACAAGCAAATAAATATATCAAATTGCACAAAAAATTCAAAAGAATTGATAAAAATCATTATAGGTGAGTGCAAAAAAAGAGATATTAAAGTTGACATATTGGTTGAAAAAATAATTGAAGAATAAATATTTTAGGGTAAAGCTGAAAGTGGTGACATGAATTGAAAAAATATAAATTAGGCTATATACCATATTTATTAATTTTATCTTCTTTAATTGTTATGTCGATATTAGTTGTTATATTTCTAGGATACAATTTTATGTGGTATTTTATATGTATTCCAATTATTATTATACAATGTATATCTATTATTAATATGTTTTTCTTATCTTACATATCTGTAGATAAAGAAGGAATATCTCAAAGGACATGGATATTTAGAAAATTTATATCTAGGGATAGCATGATAATAGCTTGTGATGAACAATATTTTATGTTTAAGTATTGTGTATCAATATATGGTGATGGTAAAAAGATACTTATATATAATTGGACAAAGAATTCAAAGGAACTAATAAAAATAATTATAGATGAGTGTAAAACGAGAGATAAAAAAGTGGAGATATTGGTTGAGAAAATAATTGAAGATTAAATATGTTAATGAAGAAATGATTAATTCAGATATATGGTACAAGAATATAAATAGTAAAAATTGAATTGAGAAAGTTCGCATAAATATTATTATATAGCTGAAGGAATGGATAAACCTGTTATGGCAAAACAGCATGACTAACAATTCAAGGAAGAAGCAGTACAGTATAATTGTATGTAGGTGAAATAAAAAGTAATTACACAAAATGAGAGGGATTTATTGATGAATGAAAGAGAGGAAATTATTAAGAATTACTTCCAATCTTGGTTAAGTAATAATTTCAAAATATTAAGAGAAATTTTTGATACTGAAATAATCTATAGTGAATGTTATGGTCCAGAATACAGAGGAATAGAAGTTATTGAAAAATGGTTTGAGAATTGGCATAAACGAGGAACTGTATTGGCATGGGATATAAAACAATTTATCCATTCGGATAATGTCACTGTGGTGGAATGGTATTTTAAATGTCAATATGATGGGAAAATTGGGGAGTTTGATGGCGTATCACTTATTGGATTTAATGAGGACAATCGTATTATAAGCTTAAAAGAATTTCAATCTAAAATTCCACATTATTATCCTTATAATTAACATAGGACTTCTATTATATAATATTAAATAAAAATAAAATGGTTTAAAGCAAATAAGAATAATGTTAGAATAACGGAACTTTAGAAGCAAAATTCTAAGTTCCTTTTTTATATAGTGATTTATATGATGCGTATTTAGAATTGCTATAAAAATGTGTAAACCAAAATGTTGATGGCGGGATGGAATATGGTATAAAATAAAATTAGATGAAATATACAAAGGAGGTAAAAAATGAATCTTCAAAAAGAATATTGGTATAAAGTGTATGAGTCGGTTTCCGATAGAGAACCCAATTGTGCTTTATGGTTAGATAAATATGAAGATATACTTGCTAAATCAAAAAGTATTCCTATTATTGATTTGGGATGTGGTTTAGGAAATGACACTTTTTATCTTAAAAAAAGAGGATATGAAGTAATATCATGTGATTTTTCAGAAAATGCACTGAAAAAATTAAGCAGTTCTATTGATAATTTAAAGGTTAAATGTTTTGACATGAAAGATGGATTACCTTTTGAAGATAATAGTGCAAAGATAGTTATTTCAGACCTTTCATTGCATTATTTTACGTGGAATGAAACTCAAAATATATTAAAAGAAATAAATAGGATATTAATGGATAAAGGTGTTCTGCTGTGCAGAGTTAATTCAATGAATGACATAAATTATGGTGCAGGGAAAGGAGTAAAGATAGAAGAAAACTATTATAATATTGAGGGTAAATTAAAAAGATTTTTTAATGAGACACAGTTAAGAGAACTTTTTAATGATTGGGATATTCAATATATAAAAGAAACTGAAATTAATAGGTACAAACTGAAAAAAATAGCATGGGAGATTTCTGTTCAGAAAATATAGATGTTTATATTGTATACTTTATTATCAAAGCAAAGAGAGGAATGAAATTATGTTAAATCATGTTGGAACTGAGATAATTGAAACAGAAAGATTAATTTTAAGAAAATTTCAATACACAGATGATGAAAATATGCTGAAATATTGGATTAGTGATCCTAAAATTCAATCATTATATGCTGAACCAGTTTATAGTACCAATAAAGAAGTTAAAGAATTGCTTGATAAATATATAGTGCCTATGAAAAAAGTGATTATTATAGATGGGCTATTATCCTTAAGAAAACAGATGAATGCATAGGTCAAATTGCATATTTTTTAGTGGACAACAATAATCAGTTTGCAGAAATTGAATATTGTATTGGGAGTACTTTTCAAAAAAAAGGTTTTGCAACAGAAGCCACAAAGGCCGTTATTAAATATGGATTTGATAAGATGAATTTACATAAGGTTCAAATAAGTCATAAGGCAATAAATATTCCTTCTCGTAAAGTTATAGAAAAATGTGGATTTGTTCATGAAGGAACATTAAGAGATTTCTTTTATCAAGATGGAAAATATACAGATAGATTATATTACTCAATTTTGAAAGATGAATTTAATTACTTGTAAATGTAACAGACTTTTAGATTATGACCAAATAAGCTATTAACGGGGGTTATAGAATATGAGTTTAGAAATATTACACACTGACAGTAAGAATATTGATTTTATTAAACTTACAAAACTATTAGATGATGACCTTAATGAACGATATGGAGAATTACAAAAGCAATATGATAAGCATAACAAAATACATAATATAAATGAAGTGGTTATTATTTATAAGAATGGAGTAGCGGTTGCCTGTGGAGCATTTAAGAAACAAAATGTTGAATATATAGAATTAAAAAGAATATTTGTAGCAAAAGAGAATAGGGGACAGGGATTGTCAAAAATAATAGTTAATGAGTTGGAGAAATTAGCCCAAATTAAAGGATATAAATATGCTCTGTTAGAAACAGGAATAAAACAATATGAAGCTATTAATTTGTATAAAAATACTGGGTACCAAATAATAGAGAACTATGAGCCGTATATAGGAAATATAAATAGCGTATGTATGAAGAAAGAATTATTTCATGCAGGTTTGTGACTTTAGGAAGCGAAGGGAATTTAATATATGAAAATTGGTTTGATAAGACATTTTGAAGTTATGTATCCTTCTAAAGCATTTGCTCTTATGTCATCAGAAGAGTTTAAACAATGGCAAGATAGTTACAATACTGCTATGACAAAATCAAATACTTTAGATGTAGATAAAAGTCAGTGGCAAATATGTTATTCAAGTGATTTACCAAGAGCAGTTTATACGGCAAAAACAGTTTTTGGTGATGAAATAATAAAAACTAAGTTACTAAGAGAAGTTGAAATTTTACCATTGTTTAAAACAAATATAAAATTGCCTTTTGTAGTTTGGACTGTATTGGGAAGATTTAAATGGTATTTTTCTCGTAAAAAGATTGATGAAAAAAGAGCAAGTGATTTTATTTCTGACATTTTAAATAAAAATGAAAAGAACATATTGATAGTGAGTCATGGAGCGTTAATGTGGTATTTGAGGAAGGCACTTATCTCTAAAGGGTTTAATGGACCGAAATTTGCAAAAGCAAAAAATGGATATTTATATATTTTTGAAAAGTAGAGATGTTTTTTACTGCTTAGAATATAAAAATATTATATTTTGCTGGGTAATGCAGGAACAAAGCATTCTTGACGATGTATTATCAAGACTAAATAAGCATAATTGTATTTTATATAAATTCTCTATGGTATGTTCAGAAAAAAGCTTAATTTCAAGAATTACAAAAGATATTAAACAAGGAATAAGAAATAAGGATGTTGTTGAAAGAAGTTTACCAAGATTAAAAAATTACTTTGAAATGGATACAAAAAAAATTGATGTAAGTGAGATTTCAGCCAAAGAAGCAGCAGCAAGATTATATGAGCTTATTAAAGATTAATATAGAAAGAATGAATATTTGTTAATAGATTTTATTAATATTTTAAAATTCCATATATTATTTAATTATTTAATGATATAATACT
Organism: Clostridium sp.; assembly: GCA_028692255.1. GTDB lineage: Bacteria > Bacillota > Clostridia > Clostridiales > Clostridiaceae > Clostridium_I. The sequence goes on along the minus strand of JAQUXS010000023.1, from coordinate 1,448 downwards.
ATTAAATTATGTTGAAAGGTAATGAGAATGACTTAAATAAGTCAAATTTATAAACGTAATTTATTGAAATAGTGTATAGAGAGGAGAGTATGCTTACGAAATAATTATTATATGTGAGCATAATAAAAGTATGGTTGATAATAAGGCATTTTATAAATTAAGTTATGGATTGTATATTGTAAGTTCGGTTTCTAATGGTAAATTAAACGGTCAGATTGCTAATACGGTTTTTCAGATAACATCAGATCCAGCCATGGTTGCTGTTAGCATCAACAAACAAAATCTTACACATGAATATATACAAGAAAGCAAATTAATAGGTGTTTCAGTTTTATCAGTAGAAACTCCAATTGAACAAATAGGAAGGTTTGGCTTTAAGTCTGGAAGAGATTTAAATAAGTTTGAAGGTGTATCATATAAATTGACAGAAAGTGGTGTGCCAATAGTTCTTGATAATGCAGTATCGTATCTTGAACTACAAGTTGAAAAAGAAATGGATGTTTTAACTCATACAGTATTCATTTGTAAAGTATTGAATGCAGAAGTGCTTAAAGACCAGGATCAAATGACATATCAATATTATCAAGATATAAAACGTGGTAAAATATCAAGAACTGAATCAAATAGCGAAGTAAATAGAGACGAACCTATTAAGAAAAATAGTGATGGAGCTAGATACCAATGTTCAGTATGTGGATATATTTATGATCCATCTGTTGGAATTCCTGATTCTGGCATCCCAGCAGGAACTTTATTTGAAAACTTACCAGATAATTGGACTTGCCCTATTTGTGGAGTGACTAAAGATAAATTTGAAAAAATAATATAAATATAGTGTTGAATTAATTATATATGTATTTTTATAAAAAACCAAGGAGGAAATAGATTGGAAAATAATTTGGTCGATTCATTAAAAGATGTATTACCTATTTTAGGTGATATTATTCAAGAGGACATATCAACATGTATAAGTGATAGAAAAAAATGTATAAAAATATTCATAAATAAAAAAGTTCCTTTAAATTTTAAAGAAGGGGACATGATACCAAAAGATAATCCTTTGCTAATAGCTATGGAAACAAATAAGCCTAGTTATGCAGTGGTACCTAAAGAAGTTTTTGGAATTGAATTTATGGCAATAGCTTATCCGATAACAAACTCAAAAGGTGAAGTAATAGGAGGAGTTGGTGTAGGCAAAAGTTTAGAAAAGAAAATTCATGTTGATGATATGGCAAAAGAATTATTTTCAGCTATTAAGCAAACAAGCAGTGCAATTGAGGAAATCGCTCAAGGTTCTCAAAATTTATCAAGCGTAATTAATGATATTCTATCAGCTACTAATAATACAAAAAATAAAATTAATGAAACTGATGCAATAATTGGTTCTATTCAGAGTATAGCCTCTCAATCAAATTTATTAGCATTAAATGCAGCAATAGAGTCAGCTA
>JAQUXS010000098.1 GCA_028692255.1 Clostridium sp. | reverse complement strand
GACGATTATAGAGTTTAGAAAAATGTCAAAACTAAATAATATGGAAGCTAGTGTATAGAAAATATTTAATCTATTTTGAAGAAAAATATAAAGTTGATTTAAACTTTATATTATGATAAAATCCATTTATGAGTTTCAAATTATAAAAAAGTTTATATAGTTTAATTTTCTAGGGTTCCGCATTTATAATGGCAGGTCCGAGAGAAAATGCACTGATAATGGTGTTCACGTAAGGATAAAAGCCTGGGAGATATTTCAAATAATATTTCTAAGGGCTTTTTTATTTTTAAATATATATAAATAAAGGGAGGCTGAAGGTAAAACATGTTAGAAAAAATATTGACAATGAAATTATTAAAAGAAAAGTTTGGAGTCTGTAGGTTAGAAAAAAATGATTTAATTCCTGAATGGGCAAATAGTAGTGACTTTTTTTCTATAACAAGAACATCAGATGAATTATCAATTGTATGTTCTCAAGACAGTATTCCTAACGATATAAAGTGCGACAAAAACTGGAGAATTTTAAAGATTGAAGGACCATTAGACTTTTCACTAATAGGGATTCTCGCTCCAATTGCTACAATATTAGCAGAGAAGGGAATAAGTATATTTGCTGTTTCTACGTATGATACAGATTACATTCTTGTTAAAAATAAGGATATAGACAATGCTGTAGAAGCACTTGCTAAAGAAAAATATGAAATTATAGATTAAGTTATCAGCTAAAGTGTAATAAGTACAAGAGAAATAAAGAGGGGGAAATACAAAATGTTAAAAAACAAAAAAGCAGTATATTACATTTGTAATAATAATTGGGGACACGTTAGTACTAACGTGTGGAATATTTTATTAGATGAGGGATATCTTAAAGATAAAGCAGGAATTATTTTTTCTGGTAAAGAGGTTGTAAAATTCACAGATAAAAATAATAATGAGTTTTATTTTGTTCCCACGGAAACCGCAATATGTTTGGACTATGATAAGTATTTACCAGAAATGAATAAGTATTTCGGTGATTTTGATATATCTGGAATGGTTACTTGGCATGAAGGACCACATGCACCATCAAATGTATTAACGGTTCACACATTAGGAGATGTAAACTCAGGTGTATTTGAGTATGTTAAACCAAGGTATATGCGTAATCTTATGATGGCAATGAATAAGAATAAAGAAAAATTAGGTTTGGACAATTATACTGTTGTTACAGAGGCAACACATTGGTCAGGTTCACATAATGGACATGGGGATCCTAAGCTTTTAACTAAATATCATGTGCCAATGATGGATATCGAAGTTGGAAGTGATGAAAATAGTTGGAACGATATTACAGCTTGTAAAGTATTAGCACGTTCACTTACACAAATATTTATGGATGATGAAAAGATAGTTCACAACTTGCTTTGTGTTGGAGGTATTCATTTTGATCCTAATTTTGCAAATGCAGTTTTTACACAGTGGGGTAATAATGAAACTTTTGGTGTAACACATATTCTTGCAAATCAATGGTTGGTATCTGGTGAATATGATACTGAAGATGGTTTTAATAGATTATGTGATGCTTTTAATTCTATAGAAGGTGGAGTAGAGGCAATTGTACATCACGATAAACTAAAAGGATGCTACAAAGAAGTGGTACGAAGGCTTGGAGAAAAGTATAATGTTCCTGTTTATAAGCATCAAAAATTGAGAAAACCAGAAGAAATGGAAGTTGCCAATACAGTTAATACACACTGTTAAACTTAGCTAGTATTTAATAGAACAAATATGCAATAACTTAGGAGGAAAATCATCTAAACTATGATTATTTTAATAAATATTATTATTGTATTTTTACTTGTATTTATGAATGGCTTTTTTGTTGCCACAGAATTTGCAATGGTAAAAGTACGAAAGTCCAGAATAGAAACATTAGCACTTAAGGGGAATAGAAATGCAAAACATACTTTAAAAGTTGTTAATGATTTGAACTCATATTTATCTGCATGCCAACTAGGAATAACCTTAGCATCATTAGGTTTAGGATGGATAGGAGAACCTGCTGTTTCGGATATGCTAACTCCATTATTTAATTTGTTTAATTTTCAAGAAAGTGTTATTCATTCAATTTCATTTATTCTAGGATTTGCAATTATAACAGGTTTTCACATTGTACTTGGGGAGTTAGCACCTAAATCATTAGCAATTATAAGTGCAGAAAAGATAGCTATGAATACAGCACTACCACTTATAATGTTTTATAAATTAACCTATCCAATAATGTGGACTTTTAATCATAGTACTAATTTAGTTTTAAAGATATTTAAAATCTCAAAAGTTGATGAACATGAAGCAGCTCATACTGATGAAGAAATAAAACTATTAGTTGAAGATAGTTATAAGCATGGTTTAATTGATAAAACTGAGTTAACTTTTGTAGATAACATATTTGATTTTTCTGAAAAAAAAGTAAAAGAAATAATGATACCCCGAATCGATATGAGCTGCATTTTTTTTGGAGATTCTTTTAATGATATTATAGCATTTACATTAGAACAACAGCTAACTAGATACCCAGTATGCAAAGATAGTAAAGATAATATTATTGGGTTTGTACATATTAAGGACTTATATAAGCAGAAAATTGAGGGCAATAACCAAAATATAGCAGACATTATTCGTGAAATTAAATTTGTTCCACAATCGCTATCAATAAGTGAATTGTTTAAATTATTTAAGAAAAAAAGAATTCAAATGGCTATAATTATTGATGAATATGGAGGAACTGCTGGATTAGTGACTATCGAGGATATTATAGAAGAAATTGTTGGTGAAATTCAGGATGAGTTTGATGAAGATGATGAAGAAATTACTAAAAATGAAGATGGTAATTACATTGTAGATGGAAAAATTAGTCTTGATGATATAAATGAACTATTGGAAACTACTATTGAATCAGAAAATATTGATACTATAGGAGGATGGATATATTCACAGTTAAAGTCATATCCACAAGTTAATGATAAGATCAATTATGAGGATTATGAATTTATCATATTAAAATGTGACAGAAAAAGAATAAGCAAAGTACTTATTAAAAAATCACCTAAGGTAAATTAAAATGCATATTTAGTTAATATATTTTAAAGAAGTATTAACTAGGCTTTGAGAAAACTTAATATGAATTCATATATTCTTTGCCCCAAAGGCACAATTCTGTTAAGATATTTTTTAAGGATTTTCCTCTATTTGTAGGTAAATACTCTACCTTAGTGGGAATTGTGGTATAAACGACCTTTTTAATAAGACCATCTAGCTCCATATGTTTTAATTCTTCAGATAATACCTTGTGACTTATATTGGGAATAGATTTCTTCAGTTCTCCATATCTTACTCTTCTTTCTAAATGGTAAGTATCTGATTAAAAAGTGCATACTTGTATGTACTTTTAAGTAAAACTATAATTAATTATATAATATCTAGATATTATTTGCCACAAACTAAAAGAACAGTATGTAATTTATGAATTTATAATGTAGTTAGGAGAAAAGTTATGACAAAAAAATATCAGTTATATCAAGTTGATTCATTTACAAAAAAGAAATTTACAGGTAATCCAGCAGGCGTAATAACAAATGCAGATGGATTAACTGATTATGAAATGCAGAAAATAGCTAAAGAACTTAATAATTCGGAGACAGCTTTTATATTTTCTTCAGATAAACAGGAGTATGATGTCCATATACGTTTTCTTACTCCAACAAATGAAGTGCCAATATGTGGACATGCAACTATTGCTGCTCATTATGTTCGTGCTGTTAAAAATGGACTCAATACTTCAAGAATTTATCATAAAACAGGTGCTGGAATTTTACCAGTAGATATAATAAAGGAAAATGAAGATTACAAAATTGTTATGACACAGGGTAAAATTGAATTTGGCAGCATTATTGATGGTACAAATAAAGAAGAACTTTTATCAGCACTTAATATAAAAAATAGTGATTTGCTAGAAAACTATGAAATTCAGATTGTGTCAACGGGGCACTCTAAGGTTATGGTTGGTATAAAAAGTGCTGAAACTTTAAATAAACTGCATCCGAATTATGAAGCACTTTCTAAGCTAAGTGAGATTATTGAATGTAATGGATATTATGTTTTTACTGTTGACCCGAAGAAAAATGATATTTTAATACATGGTAGAATGTTTGCACCTGCAATAGGTATTAATGAAGATCCTGTAACTGGGAATGCAAATGGTCCTCTAGGCGCATATCTAGTACATCATAATCTTGTTAACCATAATGATTCTTTGTTTAAATTCAAGGCTAAACAAGGTGAAGCTATAAAAAGACCTGGCATTATTGAAGTGGAGGTAAAAATAAAAGATACAGAACCAGTTGAAGTTAAAGTCTCTGGAAATGCAGTAATTGTATTTCAGTCGGAAATAACTGTATAATATTGTTATTTGAAAGTTAGAAAACAATTTGGTATTACAAAAATAACGATGAAACATGTATTTAAAACTATCTAGTAAAACATATTAAGTTCTATTAGTTAGTTTTTTTAAATGAGTAAATTGTATATTGACATCTTAAATAGATGGTTGTAACATATGTCATATGGAAACTATAAAAACCATTCTGGTTTCCATAGGGGAGAGCGACTATGAGTAAACATTATTTTTCAGAGAAAGAGCTTTTATTTTTAATAACTATTAGTATAGCCTTGGGAATTAGACAAATGGCTATGACTATGGTTATGCCGTTTATTTCTACTTACAGTAAAACTTTAATTCATAGTACTCCAACTTTGGCAGGAGTGGCACTGGGAATTTTTGGACTAACTCAAGCTGTGTTCCAAATTCCATTTGGTATATGGAGCGATAAGGTAGGAAATAAATTTGTTTTAATGTTTGGTATAATGGAAGTAATTATAGGATTGATTATAGCATATTTAGCAACAAATATTTATTCTCTAATTTTTGCTAGAGCATTGCAGGGCAGCGGTGCTATATTGGCAGTTGGTTATTCTTGGGTGACAGGTTCAGTTAGTGATGAAAAAAGGCCTAGAGCATTGAGCATTTTAGGCATGATAATTGGAATTTCAGCAGCTAGTTCTTTTGCATTAGGATCAATAGTTAATAGTATATTATCTGTAAGGAATATGTTTTTGGTTTGTGCCGTTCTTATTTTTATAGCTTGGCTAGTTATTTTAGTATTTTTAAAAGAGGAAAGAAATTTAGCTTTAGGTAATGAAACAACCAATAAAATAAATGTAAGGGAAAGTTTAAAAATACTATTAAGTAATAAACTTTTTGTTAGACTCAACCTAGCAGGCTTTATAAATAATTTTATTATGACTGGAGTATTTTTTATAATACCTCAATATTTAGATAAGATTACTGGTATTAGTAGTATGTGGAAGGTTTTTATGCCAGCAGTAATTATTGCTGTTATATGTATGAGAAAGGTTACAAGCTTTGTGGAAAAAGGGTACAGCATAAAAGTTATTATGATTTCCTATATGATAATAGCAATAGGTTTAGGTTTCTTTTTTGATAAAACATCTTTTTATTTTATATTAATAGGAGTTATACTATTTATGTCTGGATATATAGTATTAAGTACTGTAATACCATTACTAGCTAATAATATAGCTGAAAATAGCTATAGGGGAACTGCAAATGGTATAATAAATAGTTTTCAATATATTGGTTCCTTTGTTGGACCTGTTGTATCAGGAGCTTTGTGGAATAATCATGAAAGTTTAAATTTAATTATATTAATAATAATGAGTTTATTTGGAATTTTTGCAGTTAAGGTAAAGAAAGAATAGAGGTACAAGATTGAAGAAAATTATATTAAAGGTTGCTGCGGAAAAAATTCAACTTTATGGATTAAGAAAATTTACTATGGATGAAATCGCAGAAGAATTAAAAATAAGCAAAAAAACTATTTATAAGTATTTTTCAGGTAAGAGTGAAATAATACATGAATACTTTATTGGAATAGTAGAGAGTGATATAGAAAGTACAGAAGAAGCGTTAAAAAAATCAAATTCTTTAGTTGATAAACTTAATGCTATAATTTATTCTTATCATAAATATAGATTGCCTAAACATGTTTTTGATGAGGCATATAAATTCTATAACAAAGAATGGCAAGAAGTTCAGAAACTAAAGGATTATAAATTAAAACTTATTAAAGATATTTTAAAAGAAGCCGTTGATAAAGGATCTTTAAAGAAGGATATCGACCTTGATATTGTAGCATTGATGCTAGAAAATACAGTGAACGCACTTTTTAGCTATGAATTTTTAAGTAAAAGTAATATGAATTTGCAGGAAGCTACAGGTAAGGCAGTTAGTATAGTATTATATGGAATAATAGATACCCATGAAAAGAAAATGACATAATCAAATATGGAATTTGATTATGTCATTTTAATAAATTTTAAACTAATTTTTCATTTAAAATACCATATAGGTTGAGTTTTTTAACTTTATTTTTAATTTCTTCTCTATCTATTGTATAAAGTCCAAGATCTTTCATCCTCTCAAAGTATTCAGCACCTGCAAAAGTGTACCTCTTCTTTCTTCCTTGAACACTTCTCATTTTACTATTTGCAAAGGCAATTAAATCTCCAATTGCAAGATCTCTTGGTAGAATCAAAGGTGGAATTCCAAGACAGTATCTCACTGCGTTGTGTCCTGCAAGGGAACCTGTTACTATAGCTTCAGTATGCCCAACAAAGAGTCCGCTTTTTTCACCGCCGCAGAATAAATTGTCAATTCCACGAACTTTCATGTCATCAGTTCTTGGTGCTACAGATAAGTATCTTATAGAATTCCCCTTTCCTCCTGAATATGGATCAATGTATTTTACACCTTCAAGTCCAGGTATTTTCCTGAGTTTTTGCAGTGGATAGAAGCAAGTCATTAGTTTTGCATGACCAGTATCCAGAAGAATTACGTTCTGGGCAAATTCCTTTAAGGCATACTGCTGACAGACCTTAATTTTTAATTTATCCATATTTATGTCTTCAGGTGGAACTTTAAGCACAACAACGCCTTTTTCGTCTAATTCTTTTACAATCTCAGGGCTTAAGGTGTCTTTTGAAAGTTTACAGGAACCGCTGAAAGCACCAGGATTTCCATCTTCTCTTTCACCTTGCATGTCTTCAACACCAGCTCGGCTGCTTATGCTTACTCTTGGACCAAAGGAAGGACACCTTAATATGCACATAGAACAGCCATTTCCATACCTTAAGCAATTTCCCATAGGTCCTGTGGAGCCTGTAGTTTCAATAAATACATCACCTTCAATGTAAGTACCATCTGAAAGGAATATGCCTTCAATTTTATTCTTATTTTTTTTAACATCTACAACTCTTTTTATTAGGTTTATCTTAACACCTAAAT
>JAQUXS010000097.1 GCA_028692255.1 Clostridium sp. | reverse complement strand
ATTTTTTTCAAAAAGTTTTTCTTCATAGTAAATCATATTTTTTAACCTTGTATCTTCACAAAGTTTATTGATATTAGAAGTACCATTTTTATTTATAAGGGACAAAATTTTTCTTTCAGTATTATCCATTTCAGTATCATCTATTTTAATTTTAAAATTATTTTTAGGATTTATAGCTTCTTTTCTGTCTATATAATCAATTGCACCAGAAAATTTTTTATCATAGGTATAATCTACAGATTTTGAAAAAACAATTATGCCAGTCATTAATTTTTACCTTCAGTATATTTCTTTACTAATCTTTGTTTAGTTTTATTTGCAACTTCATTTTCAGCTGCCTTAAAAAATTCTCCGGTAAATTCATCAAGACTTACAAAATCTTTTGTCACTAGACCATTTTTAATGCAAATAGAATTACTAATCTGTATCAAAATATTAATATACTTTAAAATATAGTTATCTTTTTTAGAAATTTTTTTTAAGATATTCATTAATGAATCTAAATCAAATTCTCTATATTCAGAAACTATTTTTGACAGTGATCTGCTTGGTTTCAATCCATTTTCTTCAGCAACTTCATTTATTTTATCTATATCTTTTTGTGTTAAAGTATAATGTGTATCAAGTCTTTTAATCATATTTAAAAATCTCCTTCATCTAAAATATTATTAATCTTTTCTAATACCGTTGTATTTTTTTCTAAAGCAAATTCAAAAGTATTTAAGAGATTAATATATCTATCATTATTTTTATCTAAAATATTTTGAAGCTTATTAGAAAAACTTAAAGATTCAACATAATTTTTTAAAAAATCTTGTCTTGATTTAAAACCTTTTTTCTTAAAAAGTTCATCAATCTTTTTTACTGCAATTGGATCAACGTCTCGAATAATTATATCTATTTTAACCACTCTCCTTTAAAATCAAAATCTTAAAAACCTAACTTTTGTTTAACTTAAATCTTTTGCTTCAAAACTTTAACCTTTAGCCAATACCCTAAATTAATTAAACAGGATAAGGGATTTCTGCTATCACATGGGGTGCTAGGTTAGGCAGTGCCTAACGAAATCCTGATATCAAAAAAACGCTGTTTTCTGCGTGTTTTGAAGGTGTTTTTTAACACTTTATGGAAAACTCTGCGTGTTACGCAGGTACTTTTGTGCCAATTATTGTAAGCACCTATGTATTACATAGGTGCTTTTTTATGCTAAAAAAAACGATATTGGAATAAAAACAATATCGTTTGAGCTATTTTTTTATATTATTTATTTCTAAATTAAGCTTCTCTATCTTCTGTTTTACAAGTTCTTTTTGACTTTCTAAGCTTGTATTTGCATCATTTAAATTTTTAATTTTTGTGTTACAACTGTCAATTTCAGATAAAGTTTTTTGCTGTTCTTCTTGAATTTCATATTGAATATTATTATTTAAATTAGCAATTTTATCATTGTATGATTTTATCATAGAATTATTTTTATCTATGTTATTTCGTATTTTTTTCATATTTAAATTAAGAGTTTTTATGTCTTGTTTTGTTAAAGTTATAAGATATTTTTTCCTTGTTTCTGTTGTTAAAGTATTATTTACTTTAACTTTTCTATAGTCGCAATACAAAGTAGCTTCTGTTGTTTGGCTAGTAACAGAACTACTAGTTGAAGAATTTAAAGACGAAGTTGAAAAATCATCACTACTGTCACTGCTTGAATCAACATCACTTGTATCGCCAGTATCATCCGTATTATTAGCAGTCTGTGTTACCTTTAGAGCTATAGCTTTATAGTCTTTAGGGATATCATTTATGTGAATTATATAAGTATCATCTGTTGTTATAATTGTTTTAATTGGAAGTTTCATTTTAGGATATGACTCTGGTTTTGCAGAAAACTTAAAAGCACTATCCACAGAATCATCTGCTTCTGAATAATTTAATTCTACTTCCATAAATCCTTTTTCCTTATTATATTCCCATCTTTTAATTGCAATTTTTGTAGATCCAATATAACTTATTTGCCCTTTAGGTGTATTAAAAATTTGAGAATTATCAGGAAGTAAATTGCCTAAATTAAAGAAAATAAAAAAACCAGTTACTATAATTACAAAAGCAATTATATATATAACTGATTTATTACTTCTAGTAGAAAATTTCAAACCTTTTGTCAATAACTTCACTCCCTTTCTTAATTTGTAGAGTTATAATTTTTAGTATTGTTATTTATTGAACCATACATCTGTTCATCATCAACAAACCATTTATTATTCAGTTTTTTTAGCTTTAATTCAAACAGAACTGTTGTAGTTGAGCTGCTAGAATTTACACTTATATTTTCATCCGCAAGAACTAAAACATCAGCATCATAATCATCAGTTTTATCTTTATTATAAATTCTAATGTTACTACCAGACATTTTATAATCAGTATCACTTTGTAAATCTTTACTGCCATTTTGCACAACTTTTAATTTACTCTGAAGTGCTGGTGTAGAATAAGGTATTATGTTTTTGTAAATTTCGTCTTTGTTTTGAGCAGTGTAATCCATATAAGCATTTAAAAATTGTGTAGATATATTATTAATATCTGCATTAGAATTTGTAACAGTTTTCAATATTTTTTCATGTGATTTATTATAATTTACTGCTTTTTTGTATGCAGAAATTGTTTTGTTATCACTTGAAATTTTGCTTTCATAATTTAGATTTTTACAATAATTATTATAATTAGTAGCACCTAAAGTTACGATTCCTACTGCTAAAAAGATTATTAAAATTTTTGATTTATCCATAAAAAATCCTCCTAAAAATTTATCCATTTATATGTCCATATCCAGCATTATTACTTGGAATTGCTTCAATTTTAACAACAGTACCTGTGTGTGGAGCATTGAGCATTTGTCCATTTCCAACGTAAATACCTATGTGTTCAATACTTCCTGGTGTACCGAAAAATACTAAATCACCAACTTGTGGATTGCTAACTTTTTGAGACTGTTCATAATAACCTTCGGCTGTTTCACGCTGAATATTATAGCCAGCACTCTTATAGCAAAAATAAATCAATCCACTGCAATCAAAACTATCCGGCCCAGACGCACCATAAACATAAGGCTTACCTAGCTGCTGCTGTGCTGTAGAAATAACACTTGCAAGTTTCCCTGTAGCACCACTTCCTGAAAGATTATTTAAGTATCTAAGTACGTGATCAACATAATCAGTATCACCATAATGGCCTCCCATTTTTGTAGCAAAGGCTTGTGCAGTTTGCAAAGAATAACCACCATGAGATTTAGCAAAACTTATAAAACCATCACCAAAGTTATAAGCTTGAAGTCCCATTTTTATATCAGCTAAATCACTAGGATTTTTTACTCCTGCTTCTTTAAAATCCTGCTGCAATTCCTGAATTCCACAAGCAATTGAATAATCCGAATCTGTTATTCCATTTGGTACTCTTGGATATAAAGTGTTAAATGGCCCTTCAGATGATTGCATAACATCCGGTACAGTTCCTCCGCTTTCCTGCTGAATTATTGCTAAAATCAAATTAACATAATCACTCATCTGATATTGAGCAGCATATTTTTCAACATCCGGCTTCCATTTTAAAACTGCTTGTGAAACATTAGCATCACCTAAAGATCCATCTTCTTGTCCACCCTGAAGTACAACTACTATAGATGCTGCAATGATAAAAATGACTAAAAGTAATGGTAAAATCGGAGCTATTAATTTTAAAAGATATTTTAAAATAAACTTTGTTATTTTGTAAAAACCCTTCATAACTTTAGATTTTGCTTTTGTCTTTAACGCATTTTTAATTGCATCTTCCAAAGTTAAGCACCACCCTTGAACATATTTAATTCCTTTGGACTTGCCTCAATTTTAAAGGATATATTACCCCAGCTATTTATGGATAATACACAGTCACCTTGTCCTAAGTTTGGAATTTTAGCAATTTCAGTGGAGCTTAAACTTCCTTCAAAAACAGATCTTAAAGTTTTAAGAGCATCGCTGTCCTGCTGCATAATAAATTTATACTGTGTTAATTCAAAAAGAGTTTTTATGTCATTAGCAGCTTCACTGCTTGTCCCTTCTGGAACAAAACTATGAATAGATGGCGAAGCAAACATAAGGCCTGCAAAATATTTTCTGGCTTCTCTTTCAAAATTAGTAAGGTATTTTACCGCAAGCAGATTTTGAGGATTAATTACATTGTGAGCTTCATCAATTATTATTAAATAACGAACTATATCCTCCCATTTTATCTTGTTATCATCAAACAGAGCTTTATATTTAGTACCGTTGTTCATCATGCCATCCCACAGAATATTTAAAATATTAAACATTTGTGCATTAAATATTTCTTTGCTCATTTTTGTTAAATTTCTAATAGAAAAAGAAACTATTTGCTCTTTTGTTACATCTTCAATAGAAGAAGTTCCATTAAACAAGTGGCCATAGTTATTAACTAAACTTTTTAATGTTAATTCTATACTTTCAAGCCTTCTACTTCTGCTATCTGATATGGACTCTTTTACTATCCCTTTTTCTACATCTGTATATAATTCAGATTGAGTAAGTTCTAGAAGGTCTGAAAAAATAGGATATTTTTCTTTAGGTAAATCAGTTAAATGTAATTCTCTTTCAGATAACTTATGATCATAAATACTTTTTTCTATATATAGTTTTCTTACTAATAATTCAAATTCTTTGCATGTTTCATCCTTAGCATCAGGGCTTAAAAATTTATAAAAAGTAGTTATTTTGGAAAGATGCTGCATAAAAGAAACTTTCTCTTGTTCAGATGTTTTAAGAATCTGAAGCAGATTTATAATACCATTAGTACCATCAAGACGTATTATTTTACCTCCAAGCCGTCTTGTTGTTTCTTCAAATTCTCCCGTAACATCAATACATCTTATCATGTTACCTACTATCGCATTATTTAAGAATAACTTTTTTAAGGTTGTAGATTTACCACTTCCCATAGTTCCTATGCAAAGTCCATTATAATATTTTCTTTTGCTGTCCTTATGGAATAAATCAAATATTACATTTCCTCCTGTATCAGTAGCACCTAAATATGTTCCGTCAGGATCATTCAATTTTGTAAAGTGGAAAGGATAACCTCCTGCAAGTGTTTTTGCTGGCACTGGCTTGCCTATTCTCTTATTAGGGAATTTACTAACAACAGAATTACTATTAAATAAAGCAGAATATTCAAATTCTGTTTCATTTAAAAACACAGCACCCTTATAACTTAACCCTATAATTGTATCGAGTACCTTACCTACTTTCTCCTGGAGTTTCTTTTCTGTATAAGCAGTTACATAAATTCTTATACTTATATTTTTTATAACTTCACCGGCATTACTTATCTGATTGTATATTTGTGTCATTTCACTTAACCTATTATTTGCAGAAAGCTTCTCGGTTTGGTCTTTATCATTGCATAACCTTTCCAGCTGTTCTGTAAGAGATTTATTAATGTTGTGTACTACTTCGACTTTATCCGTTGGAGCAATGTCAATTGAGGTAATAACTCCATCCATATTTAGTATTGAATAAAGCCAAAAATCTTCAACATGAGTTGGAAAATCATAAATCTCAATACATGTTTCAAAACTGCTGCCCGTTTTAACATAGTTTTCTTTAAAAATAATTCCTCCGGCAGGCTGTATTTTATATATAAAATCAGGATCATATTTCTTTTCTGATTCTTTTTTCTTACCCTTTAAAAATGGAAACTTTGTTGTTATATTAATCAATAAAATCACCTCTTGTTTCAATTTTTACATTTTTATTATTTAGCTTAAAAAGGATACATTTTTTCTTCTCATTACTTAATTGTTTAATAGAATGAATGTTTGCAATTGTTCTTTTAATATTTGTTCTTACTGTTTTTAATACATCTGTGTTGGCTGCAAAAATAAACAAATAATACTCTTTATTCGTTCTGCTTTTTTCCAGGAATTCAAGTTCCTTTTTTTTATCAGATAAAAAAGACTGATAAATTTCGTTATCAGTCTTTCTCATTTTATAATCTATATATTCTTTTTGAATTGATGTATCTACAGGAAAATTCAGAGTAATAATTTTAATATCTGCAGCGAGGGTTTTATAAAAAACATGGAAAATATTAATAGCTCTTTCTTTATCACTTGTATTTAGCGAAAGTATATCTTTACCTTCAAGCTGTAATATATCCAGTATCCCGTCTTTTAAAACTATATGATCATCATTTATATCTAAGAAATGTAACACTTCTGTTACCTTTGAACTAACCTTTTTAGGTTTAGTAGATTTCTTAGTTGTTTTATTTTCTTTAACCTTATCTTTAGGCTTCTTTTTAAAACTCAGCAATTAAAATCACTCCTTATCATCAAAATGTTTAGTATTTAATTTTGGTTCGTAGTTTTTAACTGGTAGATATTCTTTTTCTCCTGTATTTCCCATAAAATCATCTATAGTGTGCATAGGCTGCTGTCCTTCATTTAAAGAAGAATGTGAACTGCTGCTGTTTAATGAAGCACTGTTAACTCTAGAATTTAAACCTTGTGAATTTGAACTTATAGACGAATTCCCTCCTATAGGAGAACTTTCGCTACCACTTAAACCAGCTTCAGGCATAGAAGTTTCTCCTAATTTACCAGTACTGCTTGGACTTGATCCATACATACTTGAATCACTATCATTAACACTGCTTGGAATATTAGCATTACCTGAAGGACTGCCAACATTTTCAGTACTTGCTTGATTTCCTTCACCCATTTCCTTATATAATGAGCCTTCATTTGACTTCTCCATATTTAATGCATTTCCATTGCTATCAGAAGCTCCGCCCTGAGTGTTGGAACTTACATTAGGTTTTTCACCATTTGAACTGCCTTTATTCATATCACTATATAGAGAGTTTGGATTTTTCTGCATGTTCTCTGCATTAGGGTTCTCGCTATTTGAAGTACCGCCGTCAGAAGTACCTTCAACATTAGCATTGCTATTGTCATTACCATTCATACCTTCATATAGAGAGCCAGTATCTTTTTTCATACCTTCTACATTAGGGTTTTCTCCACTTGAATTACCATCGTCAGAAGCACTATCAACATTAGCACCATTATTACCTGCACCGTTCATGTCATCATATATTGAAGAATTATTATCTTTCTGCATGTCCTCAGCATTAGGATTTTCACCATTTGAATCTTTATCCATACCATCATATATTGAATTAGGATTTTGGTCAGAAGCAGTACTCTGCTTTGAGTTATCAGCATTATCTGTATTTTTAGTTGCATTATTATCCTTATTAGAGTTCATCTGATCATAAATAGATTTTTTATCTTTATCATCAGCATTGTTTTTTGAACTGCCGTCTTTAACATTACCTTTAGAATCATACATATTTGAAGAAGTACTCTTACCATTATTAGTTGTC
>JAQUXS010000022.1 GCA_028692255.1 Clostridium sp. | reverse complement strand
TAGCTCATCGCTATTATTACTAATTAAATTAAATCCTCTTTCGAAGATCCAAAAGAATTTGCTGGTTTATTTTTCTTATCTCTGTTTAATTTTCAAAGATCACTGTGCTGCCACAAGACAGCTTATAAATAATAACATAAATCGAAACTTGTTGTCAACACTTTTTTCTTAATTTGTTTTAAGAATTTATTTCATCTGTGTGCTGCAACGTTTTATATAGTAACATATTTATTATGTTCATTTTTTTATAAATATAAGCTATACTCAAAATACACCCTAAATACTTTGATTTTCTCATAAATACATTGATTTATTATAGGTGATACTCCTGGTTATGTATAACATGATTACTCTATTATTTTACCCTATAAAACGTTATATGATCTCTCCACTTGCCATTGATAAATAAATATTGTTTGTTTAATCCAAGCTTTTCAAAACCACATCTTTTTAAAACACCTTGCGATTTATAATTATCAACCAATGTAGATGCCTCAATTCTGTGAAGATCCATTTCTTCAAAACAATAATTTATAACTATATTTAATGCCTGGTGCATATATCCATTGCCCTGTTCATCTCTATCTATTGAATACCCTACTATACCACTTTTAAAAACCCCATATACAATACTCGATATTTGAATCTTACCAATTAGATATCCTTTTTTATATATACCAAAATAAGCACCACTTCCATTTATAAACTGTTTATAATCCTCTACCAACATTTGTTTTTGAACTTCAAAGGAATAAAAGCTTTCATCTCTTTTAGGTTCAAACTTTTCCAAATGTTTTTTATTACGTTTATAATATTGAAGTACATCCTCTGTATCTTCTATTGTAAGTATTTTTAGGATTATATTTTCCCCATAAAGTCTTAATACATTTAATGTATTTAATTTGCTATACATATCATAGCTTATTCCAAATATCACTTCACTTTTCCTAAGCTTTTTATAAATTATATTATTTGTCATTATTCCCTCAAGCATAAATCCTTTATTGGTAAAAGGTTTTAGGAATACTTCTTCATCTGCAATAATATCGACCTTATACATTTTTTTCTCATTAAAGAGTAAATTCATGAAAATTCCTATTGCTTCTTCAAAGTGTTGCATCCCTTCATAATCTTCTTTATAAAACTTTATTCTTGAAATGCAGACTTTATTTTCATTAGAAATATCAATTATAATTATTCTTCCTATTGTTATGCCTAATTTATCTCTTATTATATATTCATTCTTCGTTCCACTAGCAAGATTTAAACTTACACCACTTACTTTATTCATAATATCACCTATTTTATTATCTTTTTGTGACTTCCTATATATTCATATATAACTGCATATAATTATAACATAATTTAAATACCTCTATATAAAAAGATATTCTATGCAATTAATTGCTTATCCTTTCTTAACAAAATTTTAATTTTTCATTTTTTACTTTTATAGAATAAAATTTATGTTAGAATATATCATATTATGATGTATTATTTCGAATAATGGGATGGTGGTGAACCTTATGAAAATATTTATAAAAAAAAGAACTTTATTTTTAATTGTGCTTTGTTTAATTATAGGCTCCTTTGCATTATATAAATTTTATGATAGTTCCAATTCACACCCCTGGACAATATCTAAAACTCAAGATAATTCTAAAAGATTTATATCAAAAGAAACTATTGTAAAAAGTATAAAACAAAAACAAAAGCTTATAACTACCGAAGTTAATATGAATGAAACTATTGCTATTGATAACAGTTGGGGAGATCTTGCTGTTTTTAAAAAAGTACAAGACATAGACTTTGTTGGAACTGGTATATATACTATTGATCTTTCAAAACTTTCATCTAACAATATAGACATTAAAAATAATATAATAAAAGTTTCAATACCTAAACCTTCTGTAGAATCAATAACATTAGATGAAAATAAAACAGTATATAACAAAACTGATAGAGGTCTTTTACGATTTGGTGAAATTAAACTTTCCACTGAAGATCATGATCAACTGCTTAAAACAGTTAAAGAAAAAATGAATGATAAGATGCTTGAAAAACCGTATTATGATACAGCAATTAATAATTCAAAGAAATCTATGATAAGTTTATTAAACTCAATTATTGGTGGAACTAAAAACACTTACGAAATACAAATTAATTTCTATTAAAAAGAGACTGCAAATAAGCAGTCTCTTTTTTTAGAACATGTCTTTTCCCAAAATATATCCCGCAGACATATTCAAACTTTACTTGTTTATCAATTAATCCATTCCCCAACAAACTAATTAATATACAAATAAATACAACTAATTAAAAACCCTTGAAAACATTAAAACAACTAAATTAACTATATACCCGTTTACCTCTCATATCTCTACCTAATGGTAATGTTACCAATGTGTATCTTGTTTACGTTTACATTATAACATATTATTTATTTACTAACAATAGAAAATTAAAACTTTTTATATTAATTTGTATTAATTATATCTTCAATCTCGCTGTACAACCCTTTTTTGCATTTGTCTTCCCTATAATTTATACAATTATTACAACTCTCCCCCATTCCTCCAACTCTCATTGTTACAGTCCTGTACTTAGGCTTATATGAATTGCAATTTTGAGCTACTAAATTTCGCATTTGATTATTAAACATAAAAAATAACACCACCTATAAATATTAAATAAGATTTCTAAATTAATATCCTTAGTATGTGCAAAAATTTCATGGATATTCTAAAAATAGAAAACTTATAAAAAATTATAGATTGTGTTTTTTAGTTTAATTTATATATTGAAGTATATTTTTTATTTAAATACTCAATAAAATATTTAACTGTAAGTTCTTCTCCTGTAACCTTCTTAATTAAATCTGCTGGTTTATATATGGATCCATACTTATGAATATTTTCTTTAAGCCAGCTGTGCAATGTTGAAAGGTCACCCTTTGAAATTCTTTTATCTATGTCCCTTATATCCTTTTTAACTTTATTTAAAAATTGTGCTCCATAAAGATTACCAAGTGCATAGCTTGGGAAATATCCAAAACTTCCATCAGACCAATGCATGTCTTGAAGTACTCCTTCAGCATCATTCTCAGGCTCAATTCCTATATACTCTTTATATTTTTCATTCCATATACTAGGTAAATCATCTACTTCGATTTCCCCATTAAATAATTGTTTTTCAATTTCATATCTTATTATTATATGAAGACTATAAGTCAATTCATCTGCTTCCGTTCTTATCAAAGATGGTTCTACATAATTTATACCATCATAAAATTCTTCGAATTTAACATTCTTGAATTGAGGAAACTCCTCTTTAGCAATAGGATAAAAATATGTCCAAAATGCTTTACTTTTACCTATTATGTTCTCATAAAATCTTGATTGTGATTCATGAACTCCCATAGAAGCCCCTGCTGCCAAAAGCGTTCCTGAAAGATTATCTGGAATATCCTGCTCATATATAGCATGACCACCTTCATGTATAAAGCTAAATAGCGCAGATCTAAAATCATTTTCAAAATAATGATTAGTTATTCTGACATCCTTATTGCCAAAATTAGTTGTAAAAGGATGTGTGTACTCATCAATTCTTCCAGCATTCTTATAATCATATTCCATCTTATCAAGAACCTTTTTTCCAAACTTTTCTTGAGATTCTTTTGAAAATTTTTTCTTAAAGAAATCAACATTTGGAGTATATCCTGATTTCTTTATCTTTTTCAAAAGTATTATAATTGCATCTCTAAGTTCACCAAACATGGAATCTAATTTTTCAGTTGTAATCCCAGGCTCATATATATCTAGAAATGCATCATATTTATTATCTTTGTATCCCCAATACTCAGCAAACTTTCTATTGTATTCAATTAACTTTTTCAAATGTGGCTTAAATATGCTAAAATCAGATTTATTCTTAGCTTCTTCCCAAGCAGAACTTGAAATAGACGTTTCTTTAACATATTCCTTATACTCAGATACAGGTATTTTATTTGTTATATCGTATTCCTTTTTTAAAGTTCTTATAGTTGCTTTTGTTATATCATCTAACTCATCATTTTTTTCAAAGTACTTTATAAAATCCCTTACCTTTTCAGATGTAGAGAGTTTATAACTTTCTCCAGATAAATATTCAATCATTTCACTTCTATACTCAACTGCATTTTTAGGCATGTTAACCATTGTATCCCACTGTACCAATTCTATTGAACTATTTATATATTCTAAATTCTTTAAGTATTTTTTTAGTTCTTCTTTTTTATTTTCTATTTCCTCCATAATTTCTCCTCTCCTCAAATTATTTATCTTTAAGATAATACCGATTCAGTTTCTCTACAATATCTAGTTATAAGACATTGTCCTAAATTTCTTGGACACTTTTTGCACATACAATCATTTGCTTTTCCATCACAGTTTCCTTCTTCAAAATCAGGACAGTATTTACAATTTGATCCTTCTTTAATCATAAGAACACTCCTTACTGATTTTTATTTTTTTCATCGTATTTTTCTCTATACCCTTCCATTATATTACTAAATATATCTCCATTGGAAGGAGGAGTATACGTAATTGCATTAGCTCCTGCCTCTATTGTTTCATTAATAGACTTTTCTGTAGTTCCTCCTGTTGCTATTATAGGGAATTCTGGAAATTCATTTCTTATCTTCTTTACAATAGCAGCGGTTCTCTTAGCACCTGAAACATTAATTATAGTTGCCCCTGCTTCAATCCTAGATTTAACATCCTCATATTCCGAAAGTACACTTACAACAATTGGTATGTCAATTGTTTCCCTAACTTGTCTTATCACATCATTAGGAGTTGGACCGTTTAATACAACTCCCATAGCTCCCTTAAATTCAGCATCTAATGCAAGGTTTACAACTCTTTTACCTGTTGTAAGTCCACCACCAACTCCACAAAATACAGGTACATCTGCTGCTAACACAAGAGCCGATGTAATAACTGGTTGTGGTGTAAAAGGATATACTGCAATAACCGCATCTGCATTCGTGTTTTTTATTATTGCTACATCTGTTGAAAACACAAAAGATTTTATTCTTTTCCCAAATATCCGTATGCCACTTGCATTTCTAATAACCTCTGGCATCTCAATCATATGGCTACGAAGAGTACCCTTTATATTAGGGACATATTTACTTCTCATTTAATCACCTCATAAAATCAAATACTACAAATACATCTTTTTTATAGCATTATATTATCACTTTAAGAATAAATTATCTATATTTTAATCGTTAATAATTTGTTGACATTTTATTTGTTATAGCGTACTATCTAAGTAAGACTGATTGTATATTTTTACCACTTATAAATATAGTCCTTATTCCCAATTTTGTATACTAATATTTTAAATTATAGGAGGCTTATTTTTTATGTCCAATATACTAGAAGTAAAAGATCTTTACAAAACTTTAGGTAAAAGAGAAATTATAAAAGGCATAAGCTTTTCAATAAAACCTGGAGAAATTTTTGGCTTTCTTGGTCCAAATGGTGCCGGTAAAACAACAACCATAAAAATGTTAGTTGGTATTATAGCACCAACTAAAGGTTCAATTAAAATTATGGGCCATGATATACAGTCCGAAAAAGTAGAAGCTCTAAAAAATGTAGGAGCAATTGTTGAAACTCCTGAACTTTATTCCTATCTTACAGGCAAACAAAATCTTGAACAGCTAGCTAGAATATCAAAAAATATAACAAAAGAAGATATTGATAAAGCAGCAGAAGACGTTGGTCTTAAAGACAGAATAAATGATAAAGTAAAAAAATACTCTCTTGGAATGAAGCAGCGACTTGGTTTCGCTGAATCACTTTTAGGAAATCCTAAATTTTTAATACTTGATGAACCAACTAATGGGCTTGACCCAAATGGAATTATAGAATTTAGAACTATGCTAAAAGAATTAGCAAAGGAAAAAAAGGTTTCTATTTTTATATCTTCTCATATATTAAGTGAAATTCAAGAACTATGTGATACTGTTGCTTTTATTGACAATGGCAAAATTCAATCCATAGAAGAAATGAACAATCTAAAAGATATGGCAGCTAATGCAGAAGATTCAAATTTTGAAAACATCATAATAAATACAAATGAAAAAGAAAAATGTATGGATGTTTTAAGCACTCTTGAAATTGTAAAGGATATAAAAAAAGAAGACGAAAAACTAGTTCTCAATATAAAATCCGGATCTACAAGCAAAATAGTTTTTGCCCTTTCAGAGCAAAATATACCTATTGAAGAAATCTACAAAAAACAGATAAAACTTGAAGACAGATATTTAGAACTTGTTAAAGGAGGCAACAAATAATGTTTTCACTAATACAAAATGAATTTATAAAACTTAGATATAGAAAAAAGTTTATTATTACAGTAGTAATTTTGGTAGCATTATGTGCTTTATTTGCTTTTGCATATGCAAAATTATCAAATTTAGAAACTCCAGATATGGAAATCAAATCATATCAAACAAATATAGACCTTCTGCAAAAAGAAAAAAGTTCAACATCTGATAAAACAAAAAAAGCACAATATGAACAGACTATTGAAAAATATAAAAATGCTATATCACAAATTAAATTATCTGAAAAAACTAGTTCTTCTAATTGGAAATCAGCTTTAAAGAACAATATAACCCTTCTTAAAGCTCAAAAATCAAATGCAGATAACTTAACTGAGGAAAATTCAAAAGAATATTTTAACAAACAAATTATAACTGATAATTATTATATAGATCATAATATAAAACCAGCAAAAGAAAATGAAACCTCAGCGCAAAGTTATCTATTAAGTCTTTTATCATTAATAGGTGCAATCTTGATACCTATAATAATAGCTATAATAGCATCTGATATTGTCTCCGGTGAGTTTACTCCACCTACAATGAAAGTTTTACTAACAAGACCTATTTCAAGAACTAAACTTATTCTTTCAAAATATTTCACAGCAATTTTAGCAAGTGTTGGAGTTATTATGATCGTAGAAATATTGGCATATGTTGTTTCAGGTCTTATATTTGGATTTGGAAATCCTAATAACCCCACAACAATAGGTACAACTTATACTAAATCATTAATTAAAGATATCTCCGGCTCCACAAATTTAATACCTGTATTAGGTAGTTCGCACATTATACCATATTACGAATTTATTATTTTAACATTGCTATTTGAAGTTATATATATAATTGCATGTGCATCAATATTCTTCTTAGTTTCTACACTTTTAAAAAGCAGTGCTATTTCCATGGCAATAAGTATAGTATTACCTGTTGTATGTGCAATACTGGGACAAATACCATATTTAAAAAAGATATTTCCATTTTTATTCACACAATATGGTTCATTTGCAGTAGTAATAAACGGAAATATTGCAACTACAACAGGAGCAGCATTTGTAACTCCTCTATTTTCTGTTTTATTATTAGTTGTATTAAGTGTCATTACCTGCGTAGCATCTGTTTTATTATTTAGAAAAAGAGACATGCTGCTTTAATTTCATGAAAATAATTGCAAATGGCTGACGCATTAACATAAACTAATATGCTAATGTGTCAGCCATTTTTTGTTTAATTTATAAGTGAAAATCACATAAGTTTGCAATTCCATACATGAGAACCAAAATAAAAACTAAGAGATACTAGCTAAAAAATATGGATGATTTTATGCACTTGCAAATAACCCACATTACTTATTCACTTCTTACTTATTACTATTTTAACCGGCTCTAATAAAGTTATGCTATCCCTTGTTACTTCACATTGATATGCAAATATATCCACTCCATTTTCTCCTATAATTCTAAGCTCCTTTGAAAATGCAGGATCTATTGCTTCATAAGGTGAAAACTCCTTCATATTATTCATTTGAAGCAGAAATAAAACCCCCGCACCATATCCATTTTTCTTTGCATCTAAAAGTTCCGTTAAATGTTTCTTTCCTCTTTGGGTAGGAGCATCTGGAAACTTTGCAAAACCATTTTCCTCATAAGTTACTCCTTTTACTTCAAGATAATAAATATCATTTTTTTTATCTGAAAGTCTAAAATCAAATCTACTGTTCTTATACACCTTTTCTCTTTCAATTGTAGTATATTTTCTAAGCTTCTCAATTTTACCATTATACAAGGCTTCCTCTACAACTTTATTGGGTATTTGAGAATCAATATTTATAATACTCTCTCCCTTAAATACCGCAATTAAATCATATTTGGTTTTTCTCTTTATCCCATCTTCTTGTCTTAAAATTATTTTTACTCCATCATAAAGTAGTTCCCTACACCTACCTGTGTTAGGAACATGCACAATTTCTTCTTTTCCTTTTATTTTCACATATGCCTCAAACCTATTAGGTCTTCTTATAAACTCCGCAATTACAATATTTTTATCTATTTTCATTTTTTTACCTCTTTATTATATATAATATTATACTATTCCACAAAATATACTACAATATATATAAATGTTAACACCATATGTTGATAAGTTATTCACAGCTTCTATATTTAATTCACAATCCCTTGTATTTTGTAACTTTATACATGTAGATAACTTATCCACAATATCAACACCACTACATGTTGATATGTTAATGATTTTTATCACTAAATGCATGCTTTTTTAAAAGTTATTCACATTTTTTGTTTATATCTATAAAAAAACTGTGGATAACTTTTTGTTATCCACAGTTTTTTATAAGTTTGGAGCGGAAGACGAGATTCGAACTCGCGACGTTCACCTTGGCAAGGTGACGCTCTACCACTGAGCCACTCCCGCAAAATTATTTTTTTTAATTGGTGCAGGTGAAGGGACTTGAACCCCCATGTCTAAGACACTAGATCCTAAGTCTAGCGCGTCTGCCAATTCCGCCACACCTGCACAATTTAATACGCAAATGCCTAATTAAACATAATGTAAAACTAGACATAAGCAATGGTGACCCCTACGGGATTTGAACCCATGATACCACCGTGAAAGGGTGGTGTCTTAACCGCTTGACCAAGGGGCCATAAACAGCTTTTTAATATTAACATGTATTTAACATGTTGTCAACTTTTTATAAAAAAAACCTGGCATATATTTTAATTTGCCAGGATACATGTCCAAAAAAATTTAATATTATTTTAGAGTACAAATCTGAAAATCAGCAAAAAAATGACCCCAGGTATACCAAAAAATCCAGCTATAAGCGCAGTTACAAAATTAATACCTATAATATATCCAAAATGAATTCCTATTAAATTAACAAGAAATAATAGTATTGTTCCTAACACTCCATTTATTATAAGCTTAAACAATATTTTAAGTGGCCACCGAAGTAACTTTACAATTAAAAACAATGCAATTATTGAGATTAAAAAATACCCTAAGTACTCCATCTATTTATCCCCTCAAAATTAAATTTATTCAGCATTTTCTTCATCATCATGTATATCAAAATCTTGAGCCTTTATATTAAATTTCTTTGCCTGCCCAATAAGGTATACATATTTCATCTTGGCTGCGGCTTCCTTATAAATTGCATAGTCAACAAGTACAGGTTCATCTACAATTTGAAAATAATCCTGGCACTGCTGCAATTCTTTTCTAGCTTCTTCTATTGCCTTAATTATTTCATTTTTATCAAAATTATAGCTTATACTATTTGCAATTATAGGACCCTTTTTATTGGTCATAAAAAAACCTCCCATTTTATATCTCTTTACAATTATAGACATAAACTAGGAAAAATATTACTTATATTTCGTTACGACCTTCAAGTGCTTTTGATAAAGTTATCTCATCTGCATACTCAAGGTCCCCACCCATAGGAAGTCCATGAGCAATTCTCGTAACTTTTACTTTAAGTGGTTTTAAAAGTTTTGATATATACATAGCTGTAGCTTCTCCATCTACGTTAGGATTAGTTGCAACTATTACTTCTTTTACATTATCATTCATTCGTCTTACAAGTTCCCTAAGATTTATTGAATCTGGACCTTTTCCAGTCATAGGGGATATTACTCCGTGAAGAACATGGTATACGCCATTATACTCTCTTACCTTTTCTATTGCCATAATATCCTTTGGCTCTTCAACTAC
This sequence comes from Clostridium sp., assembly GCA_028692255.1. GTDB lineage: Bacteria > Bacillota > Clostridia > Clostridiales > Clostridiaceae > Clostridium_I. The sequence continues at coordinate 25,907 of JAQUXS010000022.1, read as the reverse complement.
ACATATCATACTTTTATCTCTATTAGGATTTGAACAAATCGCACAAGGATCTGTATCCGTATAATTTCCACATACAGAACAATATTTTATGGTTCCTCTTGCCTTTACCATTGCACCTGCAAATTCGCTTACTTCATCTTTAGGCAAATTAAGTACATGCAGTGTAAGTCTTTGAGCTGTTTTATAACCTATACCAGGAAGTTTTGCAAATTCTTCAATTAATTTTTCTATAGCTACTGGATAAAAATCCAAAACCTTCACCTCAATTATTCTTATACAAAATAGGTCTATTTTAGAATAAACCTGGTATATTCATTCCACCTGTCATTTTTTTCATTCCTTGTGAAGTCTCTTCTTCAGCTTTTTTCATTGCCTCATTACATGCTGATATAATAAGATCTTGAAGCATCTCAACATCATCTGGATCAACAGCTTCAGGTTTTATTTTAATATCAACTAGTTCTTTTTTACCACTTACAATGGCAGTAACAGCTCCGCCTCCAACAGTTGCTTCAAAGTTTTTATTTTCAATATCCTTCTGCATTTCCTCCATCTGTTTTTGGAATTTTTGTGCCTGCTTCATTAAATTATTCATGTTTCCTCCGCCCATTCCTGGGAATCCACCTCTTGCCATATATAAAACCTCCTAAAATATTTAATATATTATATTTATTATAAAATAATCATCTTTCTATCTTTTATTTATTTTACCATTTAAAATATTATTCATCAATAATGTCAACCACATCTTCACCAAATGTTTTCTTTAATACCTCTTCTGGAGATGCTTTTTTCACTTCATGACTTTCAACACTGTACTTTATTATAATTTTTTCTTTTAATATTTCAGAGAAAATCTCCTGGACCTTCCTGTTATTATCACTTTTCTCTAAATTTTGTTTACTAAAATTATAATCTTTTTGAAATCTAATTTCTAAAACTCCACCTTTAATAGCTACTGGAAAACCATTTGTAAGGTGTGCTCCAATCACTCTAAGTCTTCTAGCTTTAAAGGTTTCAAGTATATCTTTCCAAACCTTTTTCACATCATCTAGTGTGATTTTAGAATCATTGTTTGGCATTTCCTCTTCTTTTTTTTCATGCTCTATTTTAGCATTTTGGTTTGCTACTAGTTTACTCTTTTTTTCTTTTGCCTCTTTAGGTTTAACGTAATTAACGTTTATATTACCATCTTTTATTGTTTGCTCAATGTTGTTAATCCTTGCAAGTATAACCTCTTTTGAAGTATCATATTCTATTTTGCACATCTTAATAATAGAAAGTTCAAGATATATTCTGCTCTGTTTGCTCCATTTTGATTCTTCTTCGGTCTGCTGTAATATCCTTATACATCTCATTATTTCTTCTATTCTTATTTTAGATGCCTGCTCTTTTAAAAGTTCAATATTTTCTTCAGACATATCTATAATCTCTTCTGGCTCATTACTTACCTTTACCATCATAAGATTTCTCATATGAACTATAAAATCTTTAATGAATATGTTTATATCCTTACCACTTAATACTATTTCGTCAACTACTTTCATAGCAGCTTCAACATTTTTTTCTATTACAGCATCAGTTACTCTAAAAAGATATTCATTAGTTACAAGTCCCAACATATTTATAACATCTTCATACTTAACATTACCATTTCCAACAGCAATAGCCTGATCTAAAACGCTAAGTGCATCTCTCATTGCACCATCTGATATTCTTGCAATGAGTCTAAGACTTTTGTCATCTGCAAAAATTCCCTTTTTAGTTGCAATATTTCTCATACTTTCAATCATATCTTCCTTTTTTATTCTTTTAAAATCAAATCTCTGACATCTTGAAAGTATTGTAACAGGAAGCCTTTGCGGATCTGTAGTAGCTAAAATAAATATTACATTTTTAGGTGGCTCTTCCAAGGTTTTTAAAAATGCATTTACAGCTCCCATGGAAAGCATATGAACTTCATCTATAATGTAAACTTTATATTTTGCCTCATGCGGAGGATACTGAACATCATCTATAATATTTCTTATATCCTCTACTCCATTGTGTGAAGCTGCATCAAGTTCCGTTACATCTATAGAAAGTCCCTTATTTATTTTGTTACACATTTCACATTCATTGCATGGTTCTCCATTAGTAGGATTAAGACAATTAACTGCTTTTGCAAGTATTTTTGCTGTAGAGGTCTTTCCTGTTCCCCTAGTACCACATAGAAGATAAGCATGCGCAATTCTTCCGTTATTTACTTGATTTTTTAAAGTTACAGTTACATGTTTCTGACCTATTACCTCTGAAAAGTTCTTAGGTCTTAGTTCTCTATAAAGTGCTCTGTATCCCATTTTTTCACCTTCTTAACTTAAAGGTTAAAAAAGCATTTAACCTTTCATATATATTATAATATATAAAAAAAAAGATGCTATAAAAAGCACCTTTATTTTTTATTTAATAGATGTCGTGCACCTTGTTTCGACAATAGCCAATAAGCGTTACTTATAAATCTGGCTCAAGTTAGGTTTTTCCACGGCACATGAAAGTGTTCACTTACCGCTGCTTCCTTCCGGATCTGACGGGGTTCATGAATTTTCATTGCGTGGGACCCAACTCTCAACACCATTTTTATAAGCCAGACCTTACAGACCAAAGCCTAAACAAGGAATTCAACCCTGCTACAGCGGATTGCAGGTTACAAGGCACCGCTAACTCCCCGTCTAGCACGACAAAGTTTTAATGGCGGAGAAAAGGGGATTCGAACCCCTGGTTGAGTTTCCCCAACACACGCTTTCCAGGCGTGCTCCTTAAACCACTCGGACATCTCTCCATAACAGCCGTTCTCGCAAAATACATATCATTAAATTAACATTATTATTTAATTACAACAATGCTTATTTATTATATCAAAAAAAAATTTTTAAATCAATCTTTATTTAACATTTATAAAAAACAATTTATTTTTGTTTTTATATAGGGTAAAATAAGCTTATGAAACATGAGACAAACGTTAACTACTTACATATTAGGAGTGTGATAAAATGAATCCAATAGCCTTTTCTATCCTCGGTCTTTCAATAAGATGGTATGGAATATTAATTGCAACTGGTATGCTTATTGCAATTATAATCTCAAATTATACTTCAAAGTTCAATGGCATAAATTACGATGAACTTTTAAATATAATTTTAATTTCTCTTCCGCTTGGAATTATTGGTGCAAGGGCTTATTATGTTATCTTCAGTTTTGGAGATTATATAAATAATCCTTTATCTATGTTTGACACAAGACAAGGTGGACTTGCAATCCATGGTGGTGTTATTGCAGCTCTTTTGTCAGCATTTATTTATTGTAGATACAAGAAACTAGAGTTCTTCAAATATGCTGATGTAGCTGCCCCTTCAATTATAATTGCCCAGGCAATTGGAAGATGGGGAAACTTTTTCAACCAAGAGGCTCATGGAGGAATAGTATCTTATAGTTTTATAAAACATTTTCCTCTATTTATACAACATGGTATGTACATAAATGGCGCTTATTATAATCCAACCTTTTTATATGAATCCATTTGGGATTTGTGTGTATTCTTTATACTTTTTACAATATTAAAAAAATCAAAACATTCAAGTATTACAATTTTTAGTTATTTAGGTCTGTATTCTTTAGGAAGATTTTTTATTGAAGGAATGAGAACTGATAGTCTTATGCTTGGTCCCATCAGAATAGCTCAACTTATGAGTTTATTAGGATTTTTAGCTTGGATAATATTTTTAATATATTATTTTAAAAAATATAAACCAAAACAAAGTAAAAACTAAGAGGGAATAGTGAATAAGTAAAAAAAAATAAGTAATAAATTCCTCTTTTAAAATTCATAAAGACCCCCTCATAAAGCTGGAATAATTAACTGAGTTAATTATTCCAGCTTTATGAGGAGATCTATTAATTTTTAGTCCTTAACTATTTTAGCTGTTCCCTTTTTAAACATTTTAAATGCAGCAAGTATTATTAAAACTAATACTAATGCAAATATCCCACTTAATATAAAAGACATTTTTGCCCCAAATTTCTGTGAAGTAGACCCTACAAATAAGTTTCCTAAAGGCGTAGACCCTGCAAATACAAGGGAATATACACTCATGACTCTACCTCTATACTCATCTTTTGCTTCTATCTGTAGTCCTGAATTTGCTCTTGCGGAAAAATTTATATTAAATATGCCTGTAACAACAAGTATTACTGCAGAAACATAAAATTCACTGCTCATACCAGAACATATAAGCATTATGCATATAATTATTATTGAAACAATCATAGATTTCATATTTGGGGCTTTTTTGCTTCTAGAGGAAACTATTACTGCTCCTATAAGAGACCCTATTCCTAAGGCAGATAGAAGTGCTCCATAACTTTTTTCTCCTTGATGAAGTACGTTTCTAGTAAATACTGGGATAAGCACATTGTAATTATATGCAAATATACCCATTACACCCACTAGTAATATAGTTTTAAATATTTTGGGATTCTCTACTATATATGTAATTCCTTCTTTTATTCCTTTTAAAAATCCATCCTGCAAATTAGTTCTATTTGAATTATATTGTACTTTTATCTTTAAAAGTCCATACAATACAGCTATAAAACTAAGTCCATTTAATAAAAAGCACCAACCTGCTCCAACTATTGACATAAGAACAGCTCCAATAGCAGGTCCAACTATTCTAGCAAGATTAAACACAGCTGAATTTAGTGCAATAGCATTCATTAGATCCTCTCTACCTGCAATTTCTACTGTAAAAGCTTGCCTTGCTGGCATGTCTATAGTATTTGTGATTCCAAGCAATATAGCAATAACTAAAATACACCAATAGTTTGTACTTTTAGTAAAGACCATTATAGACAATGAAAAAGCTAGTATCATTGAAGATATTTGAGTTATAATTATAATTTTTTGTTTTGGAAATCTATCAACTACAACTCCTGCAAAAAGTGAAAAAAGCATTACTGGTAAGAATTGAAAGGTACCTATTAAACCTAAAAGGAAGGGAGATCCTGTTAAAGATAAAACAAGCCATGCTTGGCCTATGTTCTGCATCCATGTACCAATTAGAGAAATACATTGCCCTAGCCAAAAATAGCGGAAATTTTTCTGCTTTAATGCATGAAAATTATTATCTATCAATTTTTCACATGATTTTATCAGTTGCATTTATACACCTTCTTCTAATAACTATATGTATAAAAAAATCAATTTTCAATAATGAGTATCTTTCATTGAAAATTGATCATTTTTTAAGTACTGCGTTTTGGCGGAGAGAAAGGGATTCGAACCCTTGGCGGGGTTATCCCCCGCAGCAGTTTTCGAGACTACCACCTTCGACCTCTCAGACATCTCTCCTTACAAATTCCATCTATATATTATACTATTATCTTTATATAAATCTCAAGTATCTACTGTAATTAATTTCTTTTTAAATTAATTGTAACACATTTAGGATATTTACTTGAATCCCATTTATGATCCTTTTGCATTTGTGAATCAGAAATATCAAAATATTTATGCGAAAGAACACTATGTCCATCTGTTGTTACTGGGTCATCAAATGTAGCATCTACCTGAGTGTAATTTCCATCAATATCAACTATATTCCAGGCATGTGACTGCCCTTGAGCTGTCCCTTTAATTGTTATGCATTTCACTCCTACCATATTTAAAAGCCTAAACATAGCCTTAGCATAACCTTCACATACAGCTCTTCCTTTTACTAATACCCCATAGTCAGTAAATGATTCTTCAGGGATTGTTCCACTTACATAATTACTATAATCATACACAGTATTATTTACAATGTAATCATGAATTGCTATCTCTTTACTAATCTCACTCATGTTAGGCCTTATTATACTTGAAATTATCTCTGATGCCCTTTCTTTTGCCTCATTTCTCATATGAGTCATTTGTACTTTTGAAAGTTTATACTGAAAATTAATTTTCATAACATGTACATTGCCCTCAGAATAAATGTTCCCAGAAGCACCACTCACACCATAATCAATATCATAATAATCATCTAATACATTATTTACAACATTTAAATTGTATGTATCAGTATTATAATTATTAAGTTTTACAGTTATTGTATTTTTAAAGTTTTCAAGAGCATCCTTAACGCAATTATAATAGTCATTATAATTGTTTACAGTGTAATCATAGTGAGTAAGTGCATTTTCAGCTTGATCATCACTATTTACTGATTTATTCTCCTTTACAGAAACATTATTTAAAGGTTTTTCTTTATTTTTTTCTGCAACTTCTGAAGATTCTTTCTTCCCAATAAGAACATTTGAATTGTTTTTACTGTAAATAGTTGAATACACATATCCAAGTGCACTTCTATATTTATTTGAAATCTCATCTTTAAAATAAACTCCACAAACAACAACAGCTGCTATTATTATAATTGAGATATTTTTTATAATTTTCAAAATACAACCCCCTAAAATTTTATAAAAAACTAACAAGTTAATAAGATACTATTTCAATTTCTTCTACTATTAAAAAAATCAGAAATAATATCACTGCACTTTTTAGAGTATTGCCAATTGATTTCCATATTATAACCTAAACAATCATTTTGCAATAAATTTATTACTGAGCCGCATGCCCCTCTATAAGGATCAAAAGTTCCAATAGTTATTTTACTAAGTCTTGCAGAAGCAATAGCACCTGCACACATTGGACAAGGTTCAAGTGTAACATACATATGGCACTCATTTAATCTCCAATTTTTAATTACCCTTGATGCCTCTCTTATTGCTAGTATTTCAGCATGAGCTGTACAATCATTAAGTTCTTCTTTTCTATTATGCTCTGCTGCTATTATTTTCCCATCTTTGATTATAACAGCACCTACTGGGACCTCTGCACTTTTAAATGCAAGCTCAGCTTCCTTTAATGCTTCTTCCATAAAATTCATATTAAACTCCTAAACAAATTTATATTACCCTTATCTATTATATAGTTGAAATTTACACATTTAAAGATAATATTTGTAATATTTATAAAAAATTTTATAAAAAAAATGCCAGCTTTTGCACTGGCATAAAATATATTTAAAAGGGGTAATCTTTATATTATTATAATACCTTTTCTTTGTTACGTTAATATTGCAATATTGTTACAAATATATGCTTACTTAAAAACATTTTGTAAACTAAGTAATTAAATCATTTCTTTTTTATCATTGCCTCTCTTTTAAAACTTTCGCAACATTTAAAGATGTTCTCCTTAAATTTTCATATCCTTCTTTAAGGGCAGTTTCAATACTCTCTGGTCTATCTATTATGGTAAATATACATGTTACTCCCATCTTATATAGTTCATCTACATCTTTTCCGCTCTTTCCGCACAAAACTATAACCGGTATACTCTTTTTCTTTGCAAACTTTGCTATCCCTGCAATTGTCTTACCATATTTTGTTTGACCATCTACACTACCTTCACCTGTAAATATATAATTAGCATCTTCTATTTTATTCTCAAAATCAGTATGCTTTAAAACCATATCAATACCTTTTACAAGTTTTCCCCCAAGTATTAAAAATGCAGCTCCAAGTCCTCCTGCTGCACCTGTTTTAGGAATGTTTGAAATCTCAATTTCAGAAGCTTCTTTAATTGCTCTTACGTAATTTTGCATTCCACCTTCAAGTTTTAAAAGTGTATCCTCATCAGCGCCTTTCTGAGGTCCAAATATATATGTTGCTCCTGTTTTTCCTAAAAGTGGGTTTTCAACATCACATGCTACTTCAATTTTAACATTTTTTATTCTTCTATCTATTTTTGATAAATCTATTCTTTTTACATTTATAAGATCTCTTCCAAATGGACCTACTTCATTTCCATCTGTGTCATAGGCTTTTGCACCTAAAGCTTCAAGCATCCCAAGTCCTCCATCATTTGTAGAGGATCCTCCAAGTCCCACTATTATATGTTTAGCTCCCTTATTTAGTGCATCTATTATCATTTCTCCAACACCAAAGCTTGTTGTATTTAAAGGATTCTTTTTATCTTCTTCTAAAAGGTAAAGTCCACAAGCAGAAGCTACTTCCATAACTGCTTTTTTATCTTTCTCGATAAATCCATATTTACCTTCAATCTTTTCTCCTAATGGTCCTTTTATGTTAACTTTAACAAAAGTACCATTATTAGCATTTATAATAACATCACTTGTACCTTCTCCACCATCTGCCATTGGAATAGTCTCTACTATACAATGGCCCTCATATGCCTCACTAATGCCTTCTTTAATAGCACTAGCAGCTTGAAATGCACTAAGACTTTCTTTAAAGGAATCAGGTGCAACTATAAATTTTATTTTTTTCATATTTTCACCACCACTTAGAAGCAATCATCTTTTTTAATTATTATATCACGACAAAATTACAAATAACAATATTATACATTGTTAACCTTTACATTAACGTTTATAATTAAGTTATGTAGTATTTATTTACTATATACTTTTTTTTGATTTTGGGGAGGAATTATCATGAAAAAAGATGAAAATTGTTTTTATTGTCAAAAAAGTCCTGACTTATATGAAATAATGATTGAAATTTGCCCATTAACTGTTTCAACATTATATCTTTTTAAGGACCAAACCCACAAAGGTAGATGTGTCGTTGCTTACAAAGATCACGTTAAAGATATTTCTGATCTTAATGATAAGGAACTCTTATTATTCATGAAAGATGTAACAAAAGCATCAAGGGCCATATCGAAAGCTTTTTCACCAGACAAAGTAAATTATGGAGCTTATGCTGATACTCTTCATCATCTTCATTTCCATATTGTTCCTAAATACAAAGGACAAGTTGAATTTGGTGGAACTTTCGCAATGTCAAGGGATGATAAAGTTACTTTAAGCAGCGAAGACTATCAAAAAATAATTGATGATATCAAACAAAATCTATAATTATATTTAATATTGGGCTGCCACATTAACATAAATAATATGCTAATATGGCAGCCCATTAAATAAACATATTCTTTTATTTTATACTTCCAGCAGCTACAGATTTTATAATATGTTTTTGTGCAATAAAATAGAATATTATAACTGGTATTATATCCAGTATCAATCCAGCTAAAGCTAAATTCCACTGCTTTGTGTACTCTCCAAAGAAGAAAAATGTCTTTAATGGAATAGTCAGCGTATCTGGTTTATTGATTACAAGAGAAGGGAGAAGGTAATCATTCCAAATCCACACTGTATTTAATATTCCAACTGTAACTGACATAGGTTTTAAAAGGGGAAATATTATATACCAAAACATTTGGAATCTATTACATCCATCCAGCATTGCCGCCTCATCTAATTCCTTCGGAATACTCTTTAGAAATCCATGATATAAAAAAACAGACAGAGAAGCTCCAAAACCAACATACATAAAAATTATTCCGCCCATATTTAGAAAACCCATTTTACCCATTAGCCTAATAAGCGGAAGCATTACTGCTTGAAATGGAACAATCATTGATACTACAAATAAAAGTAAAATAAAATTACTTATTTTGCTATTACTTCTTTCAAGCACCCAGGCTGCCATGGATGAAAAAATTATAATAAAAATAACGCTGAATACTGTAATAAAAAGTGAGTGCCAAATTGAATTAACAAAATCTAATTCCACAAATGCATCTTTAAAATTGCTTAAGGTCATTTGAGCTGGCAGTGATAAAGTACTTTTAAACAGCTGCTCTTTTGTTTTAAATGCATTTACTATAATTATATAAAATGGAGATAGAAATATTAACCCTAGAGCTATTCCCAATAATGATATTAAAAAAACTTTTAATTTAAACTTCTTTTTACCCTCTGTCATACTTCTACCTCCTTCTTTTTAGATAAATAAACCTGAGTTAATGAAACCGATCCAACTATTAGGAAAAATACAACCGCTTTGGCTTGTGCAACACCCATTAAATTAAATTGAAAAGCCGTATTATATATATTCATAGCAAGCATTTCAGTAGAATTAGCTGGTCCTCCACCTGTTAAAGATAAGTTCTGATCATAAAGTTTAAATGAATTGGCTAGTGTAAGAAATATACTTACAGTAAATGCTGGTCTTACTAGCGGAATTATAATATTTTTTATCCTTTGCCATTCATTTGCTCCATCAATTTCAGCTGCTTCTATAAGTTCTTGAGGTATATTTTCAAGAGATGCTATATATATTATCATTAAATATCCAGACATTTGCCACGCCATAATTATAACCAGTCCTGCAAGCCCTGTGGTTCCACTTGACAGCCATCCTAAAAGCCAGTGCTGGTGGGTAACTGCACCAATGGCCGAGAATACTTGTGTAAATATAAACTGCCATATAAATCCCAGTATAAGTCCCCCTATTAAATTTGGCATGAAAAATATTGTTCTTAAATAATTATTCAATCTTGATTTTCTTGTTACTAAAAGTGCTAACCCAAATCCAAAGCAATTTAGTACAATAAGTGATAGTATAGTAAATTTTAATGTGAAAAAGAATGAATTTAAAAAAGTTTGATCTTTAAAAACTGTAACATAATTTTTTAACCCAATCCACTTAACATCTGCTTGTATTCCATTCCAGTTAGTGAATGAATAATATATTCCCGTAATTAGCGGTATTAACTGCACTACTACATACGCGATAAGAATTGGAGCTAAAAATATCCAAAATGATATGTTTTTTTTCTTCATCACCTTTATCCCCCTTTATAGTACAAATTTATAAATAAAATCCTGGAAGAATTTGATTTTGTTCCAAGATTTTATTTACAAAAATTATTACTATTTTCTTGAAGATGCCCATGTATCTTTAGCATCTTTTACTAATTGATCCCAAGTCATACTTCCTGAGATATATTTTTGTATATCTGGAGCTAGTTTCTGTTGACCCCAACCAGTAGGATATCCCATAAATACCCATGGCATTGTGTTTCCTTCATTTGAATACTTAAGTACTTCCTTTGAAATTGGATCTACAGGCTGAAGATTACTTGCTTCATATCCCTTTAATGCAGGTATGAATTTAAAATTATGAATTATAAGCTGTTTACCTTTATTAGATGTATACAGCCAGTTTAAGAAATCTTCTGCTGCTTTCTTTGTCTTTGCATCTTTATCTTTATTTATTGCCCAATACATAGGAACACCAACTGGAACTGTTCCATCTTTCACACCATCAACTGGTATTGGAAGTAATCCCATGTTTTTAGCTAAATTTTTATCTATTCCATCTACAGTTGAATAAATCCAGTTACCTTGCTGAATTATTGCTACTTTTCCTAGAGAAAATTTTTGTTCAACTTGAGTTGAATAATCCACACTGGTTATAGATTTATTTGTTCCATCTGGTTTGTACGCATATTTAATCTGTAAATCTAAAAGTTTTTTTAATGCATCATTGTATTTAAAATCTATAGTTTTTGCATTAAATGCAGAAACACCATCCTTTAATTCTGGTGCTAGAACTGCATTAGAAAGATGAAGACCTTCTGTCCAAGTTTCTTTTCCTGGCAGAGCAAAAACAGCATCCATACCTAATTCACTCTTTTTTGAATCCAAGGTCTGTGCAGCTTTTTCTAAATCAGCATATGATTTTATTGATGATGGATCAATTCCTGCTTTACTAAATAAAGCTTTATTATAAATAAACCCATATCCTTCTAAATCAAAAGGCATTCCATATAACTTACCATCTTTTTTTGCTGCATCTAGGGTTCCTGAATATGCTTTTGAAACCCATGGCTGACTTGATAAATCTTCTAGTTTTGATTTCCAATCCTCAACATCCTGAGGTCCCCCTATATTATATATAGCAGGTTCATCACCTGAAGCAAATTTTGATTTTAATGCTGCTCCATAGTCTTGACCGCCACCAACAGTTTGAATATTTATTGTAACATTGTTATGATCTGCCTCGTAATCCTTTACAGCAGTTTCAAGGGCTGTTTTCGATTCAACTTTAAATTGAAACATGTCTACTGTAGTCTTTCCTGAAGAATCACTACTTCCACTTCCACATCCAGAAAATACTGCTGTACTTAATGTTAATGCCAAAGCAACTGCCATGATTCTTTTAACATTTTTCATAATACCCCTCCATATAAACATTCTAATGCAATCGTTTGCATCTATCTTTATTATATATTCTCTTTTTTTCAGTGTCAACCATTTTTTAACTTTTATTTAATAAACATCCAAACTAATTGTAAGCTGTTTATTCTGCTCATTCTCTTATTTGATTCTATAAAAATGTACTGTTACATCATTGACATAAATAGTCCATTTCTATAGAATTCAATATATAAGAATAATTTTTATGAAATCGATTGTTTAAATTATAAAATCAGGATGTGAAAATTTAATGAGTATAACAATTAAAGATGTAGCAAAAGAAGCTAATGTATCTCCTTCAACTGTATCAAGGGTTATAAGTAATAGTCCCAAAATAAGTGAAGAAACGAAAGAAAAGGTTAATTCCATAATAAAAAAATTGAATTATCATCCAAATGTCATAGCTAGAAGCCTTGCAAATAGTGCTACAAAAGTCATTGGAATTATTTTAACAAGTGAAGTTGAAGATTTAACTAAGAACCCATTTTTTATTCAAGTTATGACAGGAATCAGCAGCTACGCAAAAACTGAAGGTTACTATATAATGTATACATTTTGTGCTACTTATAAAGAAGAATTTAAATGTGTAAAAGATTATGTAAATGGCAACTTAGTTGACGGTATAATACTGTCTTCTGTACGTTTTAAAGATAAATCTATAGACTATTTAAAAAACATAAAGTTTCCATTTGTTGTTATTGGACGTCCTGAAAATACAGATAATATTCTTTGGGTTGATAATGACAATTTTAAAGCTATGTATAACGTTGTAAGTGCACTTATTTTGAAGGGGTGTAACCAAATAGCATTTATAGGTCCTAAAACAGAACTAAATGTATCCATGGATAGATTAAATGGATATATACAGGCACATAAAATTAATGGCTTAAAAATTGATAAAGATTTAATAAAACAAGTTGATGACTTCAAAGAAGATTTGGGGTATATTTCAATGAAAGAAATACTGTCAAAGAAATCTCCTTCAGCAGTAGTTGCAGCAGATGATCTTTTAGCTTTTGGTGCACTTAAATGTCTTAATGAAAATAACCTAAAAAACACTGCTGTAGTTGGTTTTAACAATACACCTCAAGCTGAATATTATAACCCCTCCTTGACCTCTGTGGATATTAATGTTAAACAAATAGGATATTATGCTTCTAAACTTTTAGTAGACAGACTTAAAAATAATATCAAAGAAAGTCATTATATAATAAATACCAAGTTAATTAAAAGAGCTTCAACAAAACCAATTGACTAAATATGTATTTTACATTATAATAAATTTATGATGCAATCGGTTGCACGTATTGGTAATATTATATAGCCTATACGTTTTTTAATTTCACATATATGTAATCGTTTGTACGAATTTATGGTTTACACGGGGAGGTTCTTTTAAATGCACAAAATAAAAGCTTGTATATTTGATCTGGATGGCGTTATTGTAAACACTGCAAAATATCATTATCTATCTTGGAAAAGGCTTGCAAAAAAACTTGGCTTTAATTTTACATTAGAACAAAATGAAAATCTAAAAGGTGTAAGTAGAATGGATTCTTTAGATATTCTTTTGAAAATTGGACGCCTAAATTTTACCTATGATCAAAAACTTAAACTGGCAGAAGAGAAAAATAATCTTTACGTTCAATATATATCAAATTTAAAAAAAGATGAGATATTGCATGGAGCTGAAGATTTTTTAAAAAGTGTAAAAGAAAACGGTTTTAAAACAGCTCTAGGTTCAGTTAGTAAAAATGCTGTAACTATAATTAACAAACTTGAATTAACACATTATTTTGACGCTATAATTGATGGAAATATGATAACTCATCCAAAGCCAAATCCTGAAGTTTTTCTTTTAGGCGCAAAAAAGTTAAATATTCCCCCTGAAAACTGTGTTGTTTTTGAAGATTCCATAGCTGGCATAAAAGCAGCTGTTAATGCAAAAATGTATTCTGTTGGAATTGGTGAAAAAAGAATTCTTAACAATGCAAACTTAGTGGTTTCTTCATTAAATAATATGAAAGTTCAATCTCTTTATTCACTTTAGAAATACTAATTTTTTATAGCAGGGGGAAATTAAAATGGAAAGATATTTTAAATTAGATCCATGGAACATTATTGAAGAAAATTTTAATAATGAAAACAATGAAATAAGTGAAAGTATTTTTAGCATAGGAAATGGCTATATGGGACAGCGTGGAAATTTCGAAGAGTCTTTCACGGGAAAAACCTTGCAGGGAAGCTATATGGCTGGGATATACTATCCTGATAAAACAAAAGTTGGCTGGTGGAAAAACGGCTATCCAAAATATTTTGCAAAAGTTCTAAACTCAACAAATTGGATTGGAATAAACGTAACTATAGACGGTGAAGTCCTTGATCTTGCAAAATGTAAGGTGCTAAATTTTAAAAGGATACTGAATATGAAAGATGGCTATCTTAAAAGAACTTTTACCGCCGAATTAAAAAACGGAAGAAAAATCAAAGTAACTTCACTTAGATTTGTAAGTATTGTAAGAAAAGAAACTGGAGTTGTAAAATATTCAATTATTCCTCTTAACTTTAATGGAACAATAAGTCTTACTCCTTATCTTGATGGAAATATCCAAAACAAAGACTCAAACTACGACGAAAAATTTTGGGATGAAGTATCGGAATTAACAGCTGATGATTTCTGCTCTTTAACTGTAAGAACAAAGAAATTAAACTTTTATATGTGTTCTTCAATGAAATATGACATTTTAAGCAATGGCAAAAAAATCAGCTGTAAATTTAAACCTCTCCAGGCTGAAAGATTTGTTGGTAATTTAGTAACTTTAAATGTTGAACAAAATAAGGAAATATCCATTGTTAAATATGTTTCAAATGTAACTTCAAGAGATTTTAATCCTTCTGATTTAATTAATGAAAGTAAAAAATTTTTAAATGCAGCTTATTCCTTAGGATTTGAAAATTTGCTAAATGAAGAGTCGAAAGCCTGGGAAAATAAATGGCAACAAAGTGACATAACTATTAATGGAGATATAGCTGCTCAGCAAGCAGTACGTTTTAATATATTCCAATTAAATCAAACTTATACAGGAGAAGATAATAGACTTAACATAGGGCCTAAAGGTTTTACTGGAGAAAAGTATGGTGGAAGTACATACTGGGACACTGAAGCCTACTGCATTCCTTTTTTCCTTTCTACAGCAGATAAAAAAATTTCAAGAAACCTTTTAATTTATAGATATAATCAACTTGATAAAGCAAAAGAAAATGCCAAAAATCTAGGTTATAAAAAAGGTGCTCTTTATCCTATGGTAACTATGAATGGTGAAGAATGTCATAATGAATGGGAAATTACCTTTGAAGAAATACATCGAAATGGAGCCATTGCTTATGCTATATATGATTACGTAAATTATACCGGTGACTATAAATATCTTCTTGAATACGGACTGGATGTACTTGTAGAAATATCTAGGTTTTGGGAAGAACGAGTAAATTTTTCAAATGAAAAAGATAAATATGTTATTTTAGGCGTAACAGGTCCAAATGAATATGAGAATAATGTAAATAACAATTGGTACACTAATAGAATTGCATCATGGACTATGGAATACACCATTAAAGTAATAAATTATATTAAAAGTATCAATCCTGAAAGATATAAAACTTTGACTTCAAAACTTCAATTTAAAGATCAAGAGATAAAAAAATGGACATGTATAATAAAAAATATGTACTATCCTATAAATAAAAAATTAAACATATTCCTACAACAAGATGGATACATGGATAAAGAACAAATACTCGTAAAGGATTTACCACCTGAAACTTTACCTTTAAATGAACATTGGTCTTGGGACAGGATACTCAGGTCTTGTTTTATAAAACAAGCTGATGTGCTTCAAGGTCTATATTTTCTTCAGGATTTATACGATGATGATATAATAAGAAGAAATTTTGATTTTTATGAACCAAGAACTGTTCATGAATCTTCTCTTTCTGCATGCATTCACTCAATTTTAGCCTCAAAACTTGGTAAAAACGATAAAGCTTATGAATTATATCTTAGAACTGCAAGACTTGATTTGGACAATTACAACAATGATACTAAGGATGGATGTCATATCACTAGTATGGCTGGAACATGGATGTCTATAGTTAAAGGTTTCGGTGGCTTAAAAGTTAAAGATAATATCCTTACATTAAAACCGTTCATTCCTAAATGCTGGGATTCATTCTCCTTTAAAATATTATTTAGGGGCTTTTCAATTAAAGTTACGGTAACAAAATCAAATATTATAATATCCAATGAAAGCAGTACTGCATTAACCCTATCTGTTAAAAACTCTTTGTATACTGTAGATGGTAACAAAAGTATCTCAATATAACTTTATAGTAAAAATGGACTGTTGCACTAAAAAATAGTGTAGCAGCCCATTTTTGTTATAATTGCTCTTTATAAAATAATTTTAATAATTTAGTTTATACTATTATTATATATTTTACATCAATATTGTTTAATTTTATAAAAATTTAAAGTCTTTTTCTTTATCATGTAATAATATATTAAAAATTTTTGCCTTTTTATGTTTATTAATGAATGTTATTCTCATATTATTTAACTTATATCCTTTTTTTCAATAATTATATATGTTTATTTGTGTTGTTTTTTGATTAAATGTGTGCTATTATAATATGTATGTTACTAAAAGTTAATAGGCAAATATTTTTAAATATTTAATATATTAATATCATTTAATTTGTAAAGGTTGTGATAAAAATGATTTATACTGTAACTTTTAATCCTGCTATAGATTATGTCGTAAATGTAGATGATTTCAAAGCTGGAATGGTTAATAGAGCATCTAATACAGAAAAATTTGCAGGTGGCAAGGGTATAAATGTTTCAAGGGTTTTAAACAATTTATCAATAAAAAGTAAAGCACTAGGTTTTGTTGGTGGATTTACAGGAAAATTTATAGTTGACTGCTTAAACGAACAAGGTGTTGACACACAATTCATTGAAATTCAAGATGATACGAGAATCAACGTCAAGCTTAAATCAACACAAGAAACAGAAATAAATGGTGTTGGTCCCGTTATTTCTAAAGATGACTTAGAAAAATTATTTAAAATAGTTCAAAACTTAACTTCTGATGATTTTCTTGTTTTAGCAGGAAATGTTCAAAAGTCAGTACCAAGCAACATATATGCACTCATCCAAGAAAAATGTTCTAAAAACAATGTACATGTCATTGTTGATACTACTGGAGATGCATTAGTCGCTACATTAAAACATAAACCATTTTTAATAAAACCTAATAACCACGAATTAGGTGAAATATTTGATAAAGAATTAAAGTCTGAAGATGAAATTATAACTTATGCTCACAAAATAAGAAAAATGGGTGCACAAAATGTAATTATATCTATGGCTGAAAAAGGAGCCCTTCTTATTTGTGAAAGTGGGGTCTATAAAGCTTCCCCTGCAAAAGGAACTGTTCAAAACTCTGTTGGAGCTGGTGATTCTGTAATCGCAGGATTCTTAGCAAAATACACAACTACATCAGACTTAATTGAATCCTTTAGATGGGGTGCTACATGTGGGAGTGCTACTGCATTTTCAAAAGATCTTTGTAAAAAGGAAGATGTAGATCATTATTTACCACAAGTTATTGTAACAAAATTAAATTAATTGCTTTTGCAATTAATTTAATTTTACATATTTTTAAACTAGGAGGAAGAGGATGAAAATTACAGAACTTTTAAGAAAAAACACTATCATTTTAGATTTAAAATCAACCACAAAAGCTGAAGTAATTGATGAGTTGGTTAATAAACTTGATAGTGCTGGAGTATTAAACGACAAAGAAACTTATAAAAAGGCAATTTTAAAAAGAGAATCTGAATTTTCAACAGGAATTGGTGATGGCATAGCTATTCCCCATGCTAAAACAGCTGCAGTAAAAACACCAACTCTTGCATTTGGGTTATCAAAAAATGGAGTTGATTATGATTCCCTTGATGGAAATCCAGCAAATATATTCTTTATGATTGCTGCAAGTGAAGGTGCCGATAACGCACATCTTGAAACACTATCAAGACTGTCAACAATGCTAATGAATGCTGATTTTAAGAGTAAACTTTTGCAAGTAAAATCAGAAGATGAAGTATTAAAACTTGTTGATGATCAAGAAGAAGAAAAGAAAGAAGAAGAAGCAAAAGAAGAAGGCCCTATAGAAGAAAGTAGCGATTCAAAAGGATTGGTTCTTGCTGTAACAGCATGTCCAACTGGAATAGCTCACACTTATATGGCTGCTGATGCATTAAAAAACAAAGCAAAAGAAATGAACGTTGACATTAAAGTTGAAACTAATGGTTCAACTGGTGTAAAAAATAGGCTTACTGATGAAGAAATTGAAAAAGCTTCAGGAATAATAGTTGCCGCTGATAAACAGGTTGAAATGGCAAGATTTAACGGCAAAAGAGTCGTCCAAGTCCCTGTTGTACAAGGAATAAAAAGACCTGAAGAACTTATAAATGAAGCTTTAAATGGTGAAGCTCCTATTTATAACCACACTGGCAGCAGTGATTCCTCATCTTCAAGTTCAAGTGAAAAAGTTGGTTTTTATAAACATGTAATGAGTGGTATTTCAAATATGTTACCATTTGTTGTTGGCGGTGGTATCTTAATCGCAATATCATTTATGTTTGGAATTAATTCTACTAACCCAATATCAAAATTACTTGATAACATTGGTGGAAATAATGCATTTGTTCTTATGGTTCCTGTACTTGCAGGTTTTATTGGAATGAGTATTGCTGATAGACCAGGTTTTGCTCCTGCTATGGTAGGTGGCTATATAGCACAAAATAATGGTGCTGGTTTCATCGGCGGACTTATTGCTGGTTTCTTAGGTGGTTATGTTGTTGTTTTACTAAAGAAATTATTTGCAAAACTTCCTAGCTCACTTGATGGGCTAAAACCTGTACTTATATACCCACTACTTGGAATTCTTATTACTGGTGCAATTATGTTCTTAGGAATAGTAGGACCTGTTAAAGCCTTTAACCTTACACTTCAACATTGGCTTGGTTCTATGGGTACTGGGAACAAAGTTTTACTTGGTCTTATACTTGGCGGTATGATGTCTATAGATATGGGCGGTCCAATAAACAAAGCTGCTTTTGCTTTTGGAATTGCAATGATAGCTTCTGGTAACTACTATCCACATGCAGCTGTAATGGCTGGTGGTATGGTTCCTCCTCTTGGAATTGCTCTTGCAACAACATTCTTCAAGAATAAATTCACAGACGACGAAAAGAAATCTGGATTAACATGTTATGTAATGGGTGCTTGTTTTATAACAGAAGGTGCTATACCTTTTGCAGCTTCTGATCCAACAAGGGTAATCCCTGCATCTGTAGTTGGTTCTGCTGTTGCTGGTGCACTTACAATGTTCTTTAATATACAGCTGCCTGCTCCACATGGCGGAATATTCGTAATTGGTATTGTAAAAGGTAATCCACTTCTTTACCTTATGTCAATTGTAATAGGTGCTATAATAACTGCAATACTTTTAGGAATACTAAAAAAACCAGTTAAATCTGTACAAGCACAGTAATTAATAACAAAAATAATATGCTGCCACATTAACATAATTAATTCAAATGTTAGTGTGGCAGCACTTTTTATAAGTAAAACATTCTATTTCAATTCTAGATTATGCAAAACCTTCAATATCTCTTAATTTCTCACTTTTAGTTCTCTCCTTATCCCTTGCAGTTCTTATCTATGTCGCAATAAACCCAAATACTTCCATTCTATAATTTGGATAACGTGCTATAATATTATCGAATTGTGTAATTACTTGCAATATTATACTTTTTTCTAAACTTTTTGATAATATGTACGATAATATACTATACAAAATACTATGAATTTTTAGTATTTTGTATTATTGCATTCATGGTAATTCATAAAAAGGAGAGTGTTCATCATATTAAAATTCAAACAAAAATTAGGTTCAAGTATACTCTATAAAATTGTTGCTTCTATAACTATATGCTGCCTTTGTACTTCAATAATTGTCTCTGGTATATGTCTCTTTGAAAGTAAATCTGCTATTAAAAGTGAATCTGAATCTAGGCTTATGGAACTTTCTAAGAATAATTCTAACAAGCTAAACACTCTACTTTTAACTACAGAGAATACTTCTAATAATATTGCAAATTTAATATCTTCAAATTTTGATGAAAACAGAGCTTCTAGCGATGCAAATTATGCTAGTTCATATGTTAATTCCTTAGATCCTTCAATTAAAAAGATTGCTGAAAATGGAAATAATGTACTTGGGGTTACTCTCATATTTAATCCTGATATAACTAAAAATCTATATCAAATTTGTTATGAAGGTTCAACAACAAATAGAAACTTTGTTAAAAAAGACAAATTCAATATAAATCAATTTAATGCAAGTAGCAGCAGTATGTCTTGGTACTACGATCCTATAAAAACAGGTAAAGGTATCTGGAGCGATCCTCATATGGATGCTAATAACAAGCAAGATAAATCTATAAGAATTGCTTATACCACTCCTATTTATAAAGATAATAAGGTAGTTGCTGTACTGGCAACAGATTTATTTTTTAATGATTATGTTAAAATGATTAATAACATAAAGATCTACGATAGCGGTTACGCTTTTCTTTTAAATAAAAATTTTGACTTTTTAGTAGATAAGCATTTTACTTCAAAAGATAATTTTGCAAAAATTCAAGATGGAAAATTAAAATCCGTTGCCACTGATATGTCCAATAATAAAACAGGCTTTGCTTATGTAACAATGAATGGCAGTCCTTCAATACTAGGATATAACAGATTAGAGAATGGCAACATACTAGTTACAAGTACTAAAACAAGTGAAGTATTAAGCAAGATGAACTCTCTTCAGAAGATAATCATTGCTGCTACTATAATACTTATTATTGCATTCTCATTTTTAGCATTCTATATAGGTAAAAAAATTACCAAACCAATTATTTTAACAACTAAGCTTGTAAAAAAGGCTTCTGATTTTGATTTAACTGATGATAATAGTTGCGATACATTCTTGAATTCAAATGATGAAATTGGTGATCTTACTAGATCTTTCATCCTTATGAAAAAAGAAATAGTTACACTTATTAAAAATATACTTGATAATTCACAGGATCTAAGTGCTGCAAGTGAGGAACTTTCTGCAACTGTTGAAGAATTCACTTCTAAATTTCAAGAAATAAACAGTGAAACAAAGAAAATTTCAAGTAAAGTTAACGAAACGAGTTCATCTTCAGAAGAAATTACATCATCTATAGAAGGTATTGGATCAAATGTTCAAAAATTATCTGATAAGTCCAATGAGGGAAATAAAAACTCAATAAAATCAAAAAATAATGCTTTGAAAATACAAGATAGAAGCAGCAAATCAATAGAAACTATTGAAAAGAACTTCAGTGAAAAAGAGAAAAATATTCTTAAAGCCATTGAAGATGGTAAAGTTGTTGAAAATATTAAGCTTATGGCAGATACAATTGCAAGCATAGCAGAACAAACTAATTTATTAGCTCTAAATGCAGCAATTGAAGCCGCAAGAGCTGGAGAACAAGGCAAAGGTTTTGCTGTTGTAGCTGAAGAGGTAAGGAAACTTGCAGAGCAATCCTCCACTGCTGTAGTAAATATTCAAAACACAATTGGTGGAGTTGAAAGTGCATTTAATAACTTGTCTCAAAACAGTAGTGATATTTTAACCTTTATACGAGAAAATGTTCAAACAGAACTTAAAAATATGGGTTCCATAGGAAGTCAGTATTATGATGATGCAACTTTTATAAATACAATGTCAAATGAAATAGCTTCTATGACAAAAGAACTTTCCTCTACAATGGACAGAGTTACAATTGGTATGAAAAATATGTCTAACCTTGCTCAAAGTTCTTCTGAAAGTACAAATGTAATAACAGAAAGTATTAATGAAGTGTCTCAAGGTGTTGATCAAATTGCAAACACGGCCCAAAATCAAGCTGAAATGGCTCAAAAATTAAATGAAATGGTACTTAAATTTAAACTATAAAAAAAGGCAGTTGCTTGAAACTTTCAAGCAACTGCCTTTTTTAATATTTTTGGTGCACCTAAGAGGATTCGAACCTCCGGCACATGGTTTAGGAAACCACTGCTCTATCCTACTGAGCTATAGATGCATATCACACTTAACTATTTTATTACAAATTTTATTTACTGTCAATAATATCACTTATTGAATTAACAATCTATGATATGTCTATAATATTAAATAATGGCAAATTTTTTTCCTTCACAATTTACAAACATATTTTTATTTGCTATTATTGAGATATAGTTAATATTATTGGAGGTGTGCACATGGTAGATCAATTAAAAAATGCTCTTCTTGCAGGACTTGGTTCAGCAGCTTATACTTATGAAAAGGCCTCAAAGGTTATTGATGACATGGTTGAAAAAGGCAAATTAACCATTGATGAAGGTAAAGAATTGTCTCAAGAACTAAAACAAAATATTGTTCAAAAAAGTGAGAAAATTAAACCTGTATCAAAGGAAGATGTTAATAGCTTACTCAGCAATTCCAATTTTGCAACTAAAGAAGACATAAAAGAAATAAAAGAAAGACTTACAAAACTTGAGGAAAAATTACTATAATTAAATATACATTTGAAAGCTCTAACACTAAGTTGGAGCTTTTAATTTAAGTTTAAAGGGGCAATAGACATGCATAGGAATTCAGTAACTAGATTAAAGCATATAATAAAAGTTTTTATTTATTATGGATTTGGTTTTATTGTAGACTCAAAATTTAGCAAAAGTAGCAAATCTCCTGCCAACCTCAGGAAGGCTTTCGAAGAACTTGGACCTACTTTTATAAAAATAGGTCAAATCTTAAGTACAAGGCCTGATATTTTACCTGAAGCTTACATAAAAGAACTTTCAAAGCTTCAAGATAGTGTACCAAAAGAAAATTTTGATACTATAACTGAAGTTTTTTATAATGAATTTCATAAAACAATTGATGAGAGCTTCTTGTATTTTAATAAAAATCCAATAGGCTGTGCTTCTATTGCCCAGGTACATGATGCTATACTAAACGATGGACGATTTGTAATTGTAAAAGTACAGCGTCCAAAAATAAAAGAACAACTTAATTTAGATTTATCCATTATGAAAAAAATATTAAATTTAACAAGAGCGAAATTTGAAGATTCACTTATAAACCCTAAAGAATGTATAGATCAAATAATTGATGCTACAAAACAGGAATTGAATTTTAAAAATGAAGCATTAAATTTAAAAAAATTCAAGGAATTAAATAAAAATATTGATTATGTATACGCTCCTTATATAGTTGATGATTTTTGTACAAAAAAAGTAATAACAATGGAGAACATTTCAGGATACAAAATTACCGACTTAAAAAACATAAAAAAATCAGGTTACTCCATTGATGCAATTGGTACAAAACTTGCACAATCCTTTTTTAAACAAATTTTTAAGGATGGCTTTTTTCACGCTGATCCCCATCCTGGAAACCTTATTATACATAATGGTAAAATATGCTACATAGATTTTGGAATGATGGGTACCCTTTCAGCATCATTAAAACAGTCTCTCAATGACGCACTTGTGGCTGTTGCATATGAAGACATTAACAAGATTGTATCTATATTAATGTCTATAGGAATAAAAACAGGCTATGTAGATAAAAATTCTCTTTTCGAAGATGTAGATTATTTGATAAGTTCTTACTTATCATCTTCACTTAAAAATATACAGATTTCAGTTTTATTTCATGAAATAACTGAAATTTCACGAAATAATAATTTACAAATGCCAAAAGAATTCACTATACTTGTTAGAAGTTTAGTTATAATTGAAGGAGTTATATCAAAAATATCACCTGATCTTGTATTAATTGATATTATGATTCCTTACATAAAAAAAGAACATATTAATTCATTTTTTAAAAATATTGATATTAAAGAATTTTTATTTAACAGCTATAAAATCACAAAAGCTTCCTCTAAAATACCATCAAAACTTATTGAATTGTCTGATACAATAACAAGTGGCAGAACTAAAGTCAAGCTTGAACACAGCAATCTTGAAAAGCCAATTGAAGCACTTAACAGGATGGTAAATAGAATAGTTTTTGCAGTTATAATTTCTTCTATGATAGTTGGTTCATGCTTAATACTTAGAGTAAACATTGGTCCTAAGATATTAGATATCTCCATTATAGGATTAATAGGATTTTTTATAGCTGCAATAATGGGTTTATATCTTCTTATTTCAATTTTAAGATCAGGAACACTATGATTCTTTTTCAATTCCTATGCCATTTATAATATACTGGACGGCATTATCTGCAATGCTGTCTATATCTGCATCTGTCTCAAGTATTTCATAAAGAGAAGAAAAACTCATTATACCTAAAAACAAATATGACTTAAGCCTTGAGTTACCTTCTTTTATTTCACCTGCTTCTATTGCAAGATTTATAAACCCTTGAATGTAATTTATATAATCATACATTAAGTTTATAAAACTTAATTCCTTTATCTCTTTTCCCCAAAATTTGCTTACTATAGCTTTAAAAAAATTACTATTTTCTCTAGCAATCTTAATTTGAGTTTTAAAAACAATTTTTAATTTTTCACAAGGCTCGTCCTCATTTGATGCTGCATTATCAATCTCTTCTTTCATCTTTTTCATACCTTCAGAGATAATATATTTAAATATTTCCTCCTTACTTTTAAAATGATAATAGAGTGTTCCCTTAGAAATTCCTGCATTTGATGCTATTTCATCCATTGTAGCCCCATTATATCCATTATTAGAAAATACATTTATAGCTGAATCATATATTATTAGTTTTGTCCTATTCATAAAATCACCTCAGCCCTTTTACATTAGTTATACTTAAAATAAGTTTTTACTTTCTATTTTATCATAAATATATTCTTTGACATATGTTATTTAAAAACTTATAATCAAAATAAAAAAAGTAGAGGTTACACTTTATGATCAAATATTATAATAGACATTCAAAAAAATTTGAAATAGAGAAAATTGCAGGAGATAGGTCTTTAAATTGGATCTATTCATCTCAATCAGGCATGTTTTTTTTAGAAAAAATAGTAAAGAAAAAAATTTTTTCTAAAGTATACGGTATGTATTGCGATTCAATTTTTAGTAAATCCAAAATCAATAAATTTATAAAAAGTTTTAATATAAATATGAAAGACTTCAATGAACCTACTGGTGGGTTTAGTAGCTTTAATGACTTCTTCTATAGGAAACTTTCCAAAAGTTCAAGTCACAACATTGACTCCACTGAAAGTTCTCTTATATCACCAGGTGATGGCAAAATGAAAGTATTTACACACATTAATATAAATAGTCTAGTGCAGGTTAAAGGCTTTACTTATACTCTTAAAAGCTTAATTAAAAATACTGAAATTGCTAGCAATTACGAAGATGGAACATGCATAATATTAAGATTATGTCCTACAGATTATCATAGATTTCATTTTTTAGACAATGGAACCTGCGGCCCTACTACTAAAATAAAGGGCAGCTATTATTCTGTAAACCCCATTGCACTAAAAAAAATAAATAATCTTTTCTGTGAAAACAAACGTGAATGGAGTGTCTTCCATTCGGAGAATTTTTCAGATGTAGATCGGAAGAGC
>JAQUXS010000096.1 GCA_028692255.1 Clostridium sp. | reverse complement strand
ATAGGTACTAGGTTTATGATTGATAGTAATTGGGCTATACCAATTCAAAAGTTTATAGATCAGGAAAAATATGATACATCACAATTAGAACCTAATATATTAGGATATTATACTGTTAATAATAAAATTTATTCAATGCCTTTTAATACATCAACTCCAATATTGTATTACAATAAAACAGCATTTAAAGAAGCAGGGTTAAATCCAAGTGACCCTCCAAAGACTTTTGCAGAATTAGAAAAGGATGCAGCTGCCTTAACTAAAAAGGATTCATCAGGAAAAGTTACACAGTATGGATTTTCTATGGCAATCTACGGATGGTTCTTTGAACAGTTACTTGTTAAACAAGAGGCAAATTATGTGAACAACGGCAACGGTAGAAATGCTCCTCCAACAGCAACTGAATTTGACAAGAATGGCGCAGGGTTAAAAGCTTTAAATGAATGGAAAAAGCTTGTTGATTCAGGATATGCAGGTAACTTTGGAAGAAATGAAGATGATACAGAAAATGCATTTATAGCAGGAAAAACAGCAATGTATATAGAATCAACTGCTGACCTTTCATCAGATTTAAGTGCTATAGGTGGAAGATTTGATCTTGGAACTGCTGCTTTACCATCTTTTGACGGAGTGAAAAATGGCGGAGTTTCTATAGGTGGAGCTTCATTGTGGGCAATGAATACAAAAGATGAAGCAAAAGAAAAGGCAACTTGGGAATTTATAAAATTCATGGTATCTCCACAGGAACAAGCTTACTGGAGCACACAGACAGGATATTTCCCTGTAACACAAAAAGCTTACGGAATTCAACTTATGAAGGATAATTTAAAGAAAGCACCACAATTTCAAACTGCTATAGATCAATTACATGCATCTCCAAAAACAGCTAAGGGTGCACTAATGTCTGTATTCCCAGAAGCAAGACAAACAGTTGAAGTTAATATAGAGCAAATGCTTCAAAACAAACAGTCACCGGAGCAAGCAATTGAAAATTCAGCAAAAAGTATAAATTCAGCAATTCAAAGTTATAACAAATCAAATAAATAGTTATTTTAATTAAAGCCAGTGCTTTCTAGTAAAGTACTGGTTTAAATATAAGTTATAAATAAAAGAGGGGATTTAGACATGACAAAATATTTAAACATTGCACATAGAGGATTTAGTGGTAATTATCCTGAAAATACTATGATTGCTTTTTTAAAAGCTGTAGAGGCTGGTTGTGATGGCATTGAAACAGATTTACACCTAACAAAGGATGGAGTTATAGTAATTTGTCATGATGAAACTATAGATAGGACATCAAATGAAACTGGTTTTATCCATGATTACACATATGAAGAACTTTGTAAATTTGATTTTGGAATTAAATTTGGAAGAGAATTTCCGGGTGAAAAAATTCCAAGTCTTGATGAACTTTTGGATTATGTAAAAGATAAAAACTTATTAATAAATTTAGAATTGAAAAATGACATGATAAACTATGATGGATTGGAAAAAAAAGTAATAGATAAAGTCTATGAATTCAAATTAGAGAAAAATGTAATATTATCTTCTTTCAATCATTATTCTATGGTTAAAGTAAAGCAATACAATAGCAGCATTAAAACGGGTTTATTGTATGCGGGAATTCTTTATAATGCCCATGAATATATAAAGTCAGTTGGGGCAGATGCACTCCATCCTGCTTTTTCAGAGCTTATAGATGAAAAAATAGTCAATGACATTAAGAAAAATGGAATAAATATAAATACATATAACGTAAATAAAGAAGAAGATATGAAGAGGCTAATAGAGCTTAATGTAGATGGAATTATAACGGATTATCCAGATAAGTTAAATAATCTTTTAAAAAGAATAAATTATTATAAATAAATACAGGATGGTGATAATATGGCTAAAGTAATAATAAAAAACGTAGATAAGTGTTATGAAAATGGATACAAAGCAGTAAAAAATGTAAATTTAGAAATAAAAGATAAAGAATTCGTAGTACTAGTTGGACCTTCAGGGTGTGGAAAATCTACTACTCTTAGAATGATAGCAGGATTAGAGGAGATTTCTTCTGGAGAACTCTATATAGGGGACAAACTTGTAAATGATGTAGAACCAAAGGATAGAGATATTGCTATGGTGTTTCAAAACTATGCACTATATCCTCATATGAGTGTATATAAAAACATGGCATTTTCACTACAGTTGAAAAAAATAGATAAAAAAGAAATAGATAAAAAGGTTAATGAAGCAGCTAATATATTAGGAATTAGTGATTTACTTAGTCGAAAACCTAAGGAGTTGTCTGGAGGACAAAGACAAAGAGTTGCTTTGGGGAGAGCAATAGTTAGAGAACCTAAAGTATTTTTAATGGACGAGCCTCTATCTAATTTAGATGCAAAACTTAGAGTGACAATGCGATCTGAAATTTCTAAGCTGCATAAAAAGTTAAATACAACTTTTATATATGTTACACATGATCAAACAGAAGCCATGACAATGGGAACTAAAATTGTAGTAATGAAGGATGGCGTAGTACAGCAGGTAGGATCACCAATATCTATTTATAAAAAACCGTTAAACATGTTTGTAGCAAGTTTTATTGGAAGCCCTCAAATGAATTTTATTGATGCAAAAGTTGTCAAGGAAGATAATAGTATTATAGGAATAATAGAAAAAAATAAGTTTGAAATTCAAAAGGATAAAGCTGAACTACTAGAAAAAGGTGGATATTTAGACAAAACTATAAAACTTGGGATAAGACCTGAGCATATTTCTTTGATAAATGAACTTGAAGACAAAGAAAATGATTGTATTTCAATGGATGCACAAGTAGATTTAATAGAACTTCTAGGTGCAGAATCATATTTATATTTAAAGGTCTCTGGAGGCACTATTACAGCAAAGGTATCAGGCGATATGACAATTAAAATGGGAGATAGAATAAAAATTTCTATAGATAGTAGTAGACTTTGTTGTTTCGATGAGAAAACAGAAAATTTAATATTCTAGTAAAAAGGCTGCCATATTAATTATAATATGGCAGCCTTTTGTAATTAAATTAAGCTCTGTTAACTGAACCAAATAAATCTATTTTTTCTTTAACTGTGTCTTGTATTGCTTTGAAACCTGGAGCAAGAAGTTTTCTTGGGTCAAAACCCTTTCCTTCTAAATCTTTTCCAGCTTCAACGTATTTACGAGTAGCAGCTGCAAAAGCTAATTGAAGTTCAGTATTAACGTTGATTTTAGCAACTCCTAATGAGATAGCTTCTTTAATCATATCAGCAGGAATACCAGTACCACCGTGTAGTACTAGAGGAACTTCACCAGTTGTATTTTTGATTCTTGCTAATGCATCGAAATCTAAGCCTTTCCAGTTTGCAGGATATTTACCATGAATGTTACCTATACCGGCAGCAAGCATTGTAACTCCTAAGTCAGCTATTTTTTTGCATTCTGCAGGATCAGCTATTTCACCAGCACCTATAACGCCGTCTTCTTCTCCGCCGATTGAACCAACTTCTGCTTCAACAGAAATTCCTTTTGCACTGGCAATTTTGATTATTTCTTTTGTTTTTTCGATGTTTTCATCTATTGGATAATGAGAACCATCAAACATAACTGATGAGAAACCAGCTTCGATAACTTTTAAAGCACCTTCATATGTGCCGTGGTCTATGTGTAATGCAACTGGAACAGTGATGCTTAAATCTTTCATTAATCCATTAACCATTCCTACAACAGCATCATATCCACCCATGTATTTACCAGCACCTTCAGACACTCCTAAAATAACTGGTGAATTATTTTCTTGAACTGTTAATAATATTGCTTTAGTCCATTCTAAATTGTTGATATTGAATTGACCAACGGCATATTTACCATCTCTTGCTTTGTTTAACATCTCTTTTGCTGAAACTAACATTCATTCAACCTCCATATTATATATTTCATAGTATATTTTAGAGAAATTAGTTAAAATAATATTTCTCCTTATAATTTGAGTATAATCGAAAATTAAAAAAAAGAAAACAAAAATTTTAGTTTTAAGTCATAAAATAGTGAATACAGCACAAGATTTCAAAATTGAGTATTATTTTTTATGAAAAATTTAAAATAATTTATTATAAACAGCATAAATGGAATATATTGAGAAGCATAGTTACTTTTTTGTCACTATAGGACAAAAAAGTCAGTACTTGCTAAACCGATATTTTAATAATATTATAGTATCATATAAAATCCGTTAAAGGATATATAAAAATTAAAATTATTAATAGCAAATAAGAGTAATGGTATATAAATTTGGGAGGGATTAAACAAATGAAAAAATCATCAGCAGAATCAAAATTAACTATAAGTGAAGTTATGATGCCTAATCAGGCAAATGTAGCAGGAAATATACATGGCGGAGAAATTATGAAACTAATGGACTCAACAGCATATGCTGCAGCTAGAAAATATGCAAAATCTAACGTTGTTACAGCTCGGGTTGATGAGTTAGAGTTTCATTTACCAATATTTATTGGTGACTTAGTTACATGTACTGCTCAGGTAGTATTTGTAGGAAAATCTTCTATGGAAGTAGCAGTAACCGTTCAAGTTGAAGACTTAGAGTGTGAAGGTGGACAGTGTAGACAAAGGGCATTATCAGCATTTTTCACAATGGTATCCTTGGACAAGAAAGGAAAACCTAATTTAATACCTGAACTTATTTTAGATAGTCCTGAAGAAGTAGCTGCATTTGAAGAAGGAAAACAAAGGAATAAATCTTACAAACAAAAGAAGAATGAAAAGCTAAATAATGTTAGTGATAATATGAGCTGTGAAATTAATAAGAAATAATTCTTTAAATTATCAAAATATATTATAATAAACTAGTGGACTTAGAAGCTTATGCTTTGCATCCACCATAAAAGCCGCGATAGAAATGTCGTGGCTTTTTCTTTATAATATAATAGAAGTTATATTGAAAAATTAATATGAGAGGTTATAAAATGAAATATTATTTAGCACCAATGGAAGGAATAACAGGATATATATATAGAAATGCTTATAAGAAATTTTTAAATAACATTGATAAATACTTTACACCTTTTATTGTTCCAAATAAAAGTAGAAGCTTTAAAACTAAAGAATTAAGAGACGTTTTACCTGAAAATAATAGTGAAATAAATATAGTGCCTCAAATACTTACTAACGATTCAGAAGGTTTTATTACTACTTCTAGAAAATTACAGCAGTTAGGCTATAATGAGGTTAATTTAAATCTAGGCTGCCCTTCTGGCACAGTTGTTTCAAAAAATAGAGGCTCAGGATTTCTAGCCAAAAGAGAAGAACTGGATATATTTTTAGACGAAATATTTAAAATGGATGATATGAAGATTTCTATAAAAACTAGAATAGGAAAAGATAACCCAGAAGAATTTTATGAATTAATAAAAATTTTTAATAAATATCCATTAGCAGAATTAATTATCCATCCTAGAACACAAAAAGATTTTTATAAGAATAAACCTAATTTACAGGTGTTTAAAGATGGATTAGCGTTAAGTACTAATTCTGTATGTTACAATGGAAACATTTTTACTAATAATGATTACAACAAAATAGTAACTACTTTTCCAAATTTAGAAAAAGTTATGTTTGGGAGAGGTGTAATAGCCAATCCGGGGTTAGTGGATTCTATTAAAAATAATACTACTATTGATAAAAAAGTATTAAAAGATTTTCATGATGAGATTTTAAATGGGTATATAGAAGTATATGATGAAAATAGAAATGCAATTCGTAGAATGAAAGAACTATGGGGATATATGATTTATATATTTTCAGATAATAAAAAATATGCTAAAAAAATTAAGAAGGCACAAGAGCTAAATGATTATAATGCTGCTGTTTCAAGTTTATTTGCAGAACAGGAAATCATAGAAGGTGCTGGGCTATTTTATAATAAGTATTAAAATATAATAAAATGGAGGGATATAAAATGAATATTAAAGTTATGTATCATACGACAACGGGAAATACAAAAAAAGTTGCAGAGGCTATAGGTGAAACGTTAGGGGCTATTCCAGAGCCTATTTTAGAAGATAGCTGCTTAGATAAAGAAGTTGATGTATTATTTATTGGAGATGGCAACTATGTAAGCAAAATAAATAGTTATACTGAAAAATTTATTAAAACATTGGATAAAAGTAAAGTGAAAAAAGTTGCTGCTTTTGGAACTTATGGTGGACAAACTAATGCATTATTAAAAATGAAAGAAAGTTTGAAAGAACAGGGTTTAAATGTAGCGGATGAAGTATTTGGGTGCAAGGGAAAAGCTTGGCTGCTATTTAATCGTAATCATCCAAATGTTGATGATCTAAATGCAGCAAAAAAGTTTGCTCAAAATGTTGTTAAAAACATTTAAAAAGAATTGTATATAAATTTATTTTAATGCCACAATACCTTATTTTACCTTAGAAATATATGCTATAATTATGAAATCAATTTAATTATATTTTGGGATGTGGTGGATGTTTGAATATGGAAAATGGCGATAGTTATAATAAAAACTTGGAAAATATTAAAAAAAAGATGGACTTTTTATTTGAAACAGATAAGTATGAATTAGCAATAGAGGAATCAAAAAAATTATTGGAATATGAACCGGATAATTTTAAAGCTCTATACACTATATCCAGTTGTTATTATAATATGGAAAAAAGTGAAGAGGCAACAAATGTTGCGAGAGGTTTAATTGAAAAATATCCTGAGCATTGGCAAGCTAACGATATATATGCACGTACTTTGTTTGAGAACAAAGAATATGAAAAATCTACTAAATATAGTAGAAAAGCTATAGAATTAAATCCAAATGCTGCTTATCCATATTATTTTTTATCTTTTGCTTTAGAAAAAATAGGAGGAAAGGAAAATTTATATAAAGCCTTGAAATTAATAAATAAGGCTTTAGAAATGGAACCCAGTAATGCAGGATTTCATGCTAATGCATGTAGCGTTTACATTAATATAGGTGAGTACTCTAAAGCTAAAGAAGAAGGGAAAAAAGCCATTGAATTGAATCCTGAATATGATGATGCTCATCTTAATTATGGAGTAGCATTATTAAGAGTAGGAGAAGTTGATAGGGGAATGGAGCATTTCTATGAAGCTCTTAGAATTAATCCTGGCAATCCTTCGCCTAAAAAAAATATAGATGTTGCAAAGAAAATAAAAAAAAGTCCAGAAGCTTATTATAAGGGACTAGAAGAACAGTATTTTGATAATGATTTAAAAATAAATGCTAATTCCAAGGGATTTCTTGTTTTAACAAAAATTTTTATTGATAAAAAAAGATATAGTGATGCATTAAGAATATTTAAAAAATATTTAAAAATAAATCCAAATTCAGTAGAAGAACATATAGGTTACGCTAATATTTTATACAATGAAGGAGCACCATTAGAGGCACTTCAATATTTTAAGGAATTAAAATTAAAAAATCCGAATAATGAAGAAATACATAAATACATAAAAGATATATCCGAAAAGATAAAGAACAAAAAAATAAAAGTAAAAAAGAAAGTCAATTGGTTTAAAATAATAATTGCCATCGTAATGGTTAGAGTTATTTTTGATATTTTTAAACTAATAAATGCAATTAAGTAGTGGGAGGCGATTATATGAATGAAGTAGATATATTAATTAAAGCACTAGAGATGAGCCCAGAAAATTCCGTTTTAAGAAAGCATATAGCAGAGTTGCAGCTAAAAAATAATTTATTTGAAGAAGCATATGGAAAT
This sequence comes from Clostridium sp., assembly GCA_028692255.1. Classification (GTDB taxonomy): domain Bacteria; phylum Bacillota; class Clostridia; order Clostridiales; family Clostridiaceae; genus Clostridium_I. Next base: position 126 of record JAQUXS010000096.1, on the reverse strand, counting down.
TTTAATATACTTCTAGAAGAAAAGTATGATTTAGAGGTATTAGAAGGTAAACTGGAATGTTTAATTGAACTTAAAAGGTTTGAAGAGGCGAAACAGGCAGCAGATAAGGAATTAAATAACAGAGAC
>JAQUXS010000021.1 GCA_028692255.1 Clostridium sp. | reverse complement strand
TTTTTTCATCAAATGCTTAGTTATTTCTATTACAAATGGAATACATGCAAGTAAAATTACTGCTGTTCTACTTCCCGTAAGGAAAAAAATAATAATAGATAGTAACTCAATTTTTATATAATGTTTAATCGTTACCTTCGTTCCAATCTCAGCAAGCCATAGTAAGCCAATAGTTGTCATTACCTGTGCAGCAACATTAGGATGTTCATATCCAAGAGCAGCATATCCTCTACGTATAACACCACTATTTGAAACTCCCAAAACAAACAAGCAAATAGATATAAAAAAAGTACTGGATATAGCAATTCGGCAAGTATGCAGTATTCTTTTGTATGGAATATCTTTTGCAGCTAAAATCAAAAGCAAATTACGAAAGAAACTACTCATACCACTTTGCCTATATCCTATTAATAATATTATTCCTAAAAATATAAATATAACAAGTTGCTTCATTTTATATCTTTTCAGAATAATTAAGTATATTAAACCTACATATATAATTATTTCAAAATAGTTATCAATTCTCACCAATGTCGATTGCTGTGAAAAAAAATATATTTTTATAATCTCACTGCTAAAAACAAGCAAGAAAAAACATATATCAAACAAACATACATTACTAATTTTCTTTATTTTTATATTATAGTTCATATGACCTTATCCAATTCATGCATAATATACAAGCATAATCCTTTCTATTTATATACATTTTATAAGTAATATCTATAGTTATTAAAATACTACTTGTAAATAACTCAGGCTACAAAACAACAATTTAATAATTATATTCATATATAGTACATATGTACATCTCTTAACTATACTTTATATTTTTATTAAATTAACTAACCATGCCAACTTTTTATGTATTACACAATATTTCACTATCTCTTTTCGATAAATTGTACGCAATTCTTCTATCGAGATTGTTGTTGGTACTTGATTCATAATTATTTTCATTACATTAACTGTACCTGAAAACTCCATCCTTGTCATACCACAGCCATCCCGCATTTTACAATACATATCCAAATTCTGCTCATCAAGTTTAATTGCCAAACTCCTGAAAGATCTTTTTAAGATTTTCCGCTCACTACACTTGAGATTTTCCCGCTTTGTCTGTGTAATCTGTCCACTGTGAATACGATAATTAAGCAGTTCCTCAGGAATAACCGCAAATTTACAATCCTTTTTAAACGCTAATAAACACCATAGATTGTAATCCTCCGACGTCAGCTTATCTGAATAATTAATATTTTTCAAATGAACAGTTTGGGTTCTCAATGCTACTGTAGGATGAATGATTGGATTTTTCCACAAAAGCTCGGCCTTAATTTCAGAATCAACAGTCGCACACTGATACGTCCCTTCATAATTGCCAAAAGCCTTTGCAAATGTTGCAACAACATCTATATCTGGATGTTGTTCAAAAAACACTACCTGTTTTTCTATACGCTCACTCTTACATTTATCATCCGAATCCATACGAAAAATGTATTTACCTGCTGCCTCTGAAATTCCACGGTTCAATGTGTATGGCAAACCTTTGTTACTCGGGTTCACCAAGACCTTAATCCGTGAATCATTTATATCAGAAAGGACTTCAGCCACTGAATCTTTGGAACCATCATCAATAATAATCAGTTCAAAATTTGCATAGGTTTGACCCAGAACACTGTTAACAGCATCCTTAAGGAATTCAACCTTAGTATTGTACGATGGCATTATGATACTAATTAGTGGTTCTTTCATATTCTCTTCCTTCCTATTTCTGCTTGATTTCGAATTGGTATCGCGGGCATTCCGACCAATACGCTCCCTTCCTCCAAACAAGATTTACATACCACAGCATTTGCAGCAACCGTAATATTGTTTGCCAACTCTACATTGCCAATAATCCGTGCACCGACACCTAAATCCAAATAGTTACCAACGTGCGGTGTATTATTCCCTTTACTTTCTCTTCCACTATTGCCAATGCAATTACATCCATGTAATTTACAATATTCTCCACAGTGACTGTCTCGATGCACAATAATGCTTTGAGAATGATAAACCAACAACCCCTTACCAAAAGTGTTAATTGGAATACTAATTCCTAGCATTATACCTAGCTTATTGTGCTGACGGCGCCAGTACAATGCTTTTATTTTAAAAATGATTGATTTCTTCAAAATATTGCTATATAATTCATCTTTTCTTAAACATTGAATATATCTAAAAAGCTTTCCAACTTCACATTGAGTTACAAACGCATGAAATCTTCCCTTATATCCAATTTTTCTATAAAGATTTTCTTCTACAGAAATCACTTCACAATATTTTTCTTTTGTATCAATCATTTTATTTATACTGTAATCTTTATTAGTCAATAAACTGTCGTTCAAAGTAGTTAAATAGAACTCTTGTAAATCATGTGCAACTTTTTCAACATCATACCCATTTTTAATGATTTCTGATGCACAATCAGATCGCTTTTCATATCGATATTCAAGCAATGCTTTACACCATGTATCATAAGAATCCAATAATGATAAAAACTTAACTTTTCCAGTCAACGCAACCTCTTTTGTGATATTATCTGATAATACACACGGTAATCCTGCACATTCTGCCTCAACAGCAGCAACAGGCAACCCCTCATAAAGCGATGGCATTATATAGCAATCTGCAGCATTCAAAAATCGATTAACATCTGGTCTAACGTCCAAGAAAATAACATCCTTGTCTAAATTAAAGTCATGAACCTTTTGTTTTATTTTTCCCTGTAACTTACCCGTTCCAAGCATAATTAGATATGCTTCCGGACATTCTTTCTTCAATTGTTTAAAAACATCAATAATAAATGCATGATTTTTCTGTTCCAAAAATCGTCCTGTGTGAATAATTACAAATTTACTTTCTATTTTGAATTCATTTCTAACTTCATTACGCATATTTGCATTGTACGCAAATTTCTTTATATTAATTCCATTATATATAACCTTATAATTATTATTCTGCAACACTTTCTTACTAAACATCCACTTAGCAGCAGCTTTGGAACAAGCAAAATAGTGCGTAGCCCATCTAGTAATACCTGCCCTCATTATTCTATACACAATCTTTTTTATTCTACTTTTACCACTAACCCAAGCACTATGTGAATGATAAATGCGAACTTGAACACCAGCCATTTTAGCGGCCAATAAATATGTAGCTCTTAAAGGAGTTGTATAATGAATATGAACAATATTGTAATGATGTTTTTTTAAGAATGTATATATTTGCTTACTCTCAACTAATACACGTAATAATGTATTAGTTATATTAGAATGAACCCAATACTTTTTACCTCCCAATTTCTCAATTTCATCATCATAGAATTCATGTCCATTTCGTAGCACCAAAAAATCAAACTGCACTTTTGATCGATCAATTCTACGATAGTTATTCATAATAAAAGATTCTATGCCAGCAGCCGAGAGCTCTTCAGTTATTTGGAGAACCCTGATAGTTTTTTTCTTTTCAATATTTATCATTTTCTTTTTTCCACTTTCTTCTTGATATTAATTACTAACATAATTCCAATGATTATATTATATTTTCCCATTATTATTAGAAGTTTTCTTGACATTGGAATTCTAACTTTTTTAACATTTTTGAACAAGTTCCTAACATAATCCGTCTTATTCAATTCATTAATCTCCTTGAATTTTTGTACGACAGATAGTCTTGGATTTAAACAAATTCCATTCTGACAAATAACTAAATAAGCAATTGCTACAAAAGAATAAAAAGCACATACCTCATCTTTATCATCTGATAACATATATTTCTGTATGGTTTGTATCGAATATTCAAATTTTCTTCTAATTTTTTCATCAAATCCATGAGCGGCAGACTTTTCAAGAATACGATAATGTAGCAGCGCTTTATGAATATACACTGCAATTTCAACATTTCTATAAACATGATAATTAAAATCTACATCTTCTGATATTTTCATTTTTTCATCAAACGAAATATTATTCAAACACCTTTTACTATATAATTTCCCCCAAACAGTAATTGTTCTGATATCATAAATAAAGTACTCGTTCAAATCATTTTTTTTGTATACTAATTTGTCTTGCTCATATGCATAACGCACTTCTGTTCTATTTAAAAATTCTTTGTAGTAATCAAAGAATATAACATCTGCATTTTTGAAAACTATTTCTGCCACAACAATTTCACAACAATTTTTATCTAACCAATCATCTGAATCAAGAAACATAATATAAGTACCTGTTGCTTCAGTTAACCCTCTATTTCGTGCAGAAGATGAACCTGCATTTTTTTGATGAATAAGCTTGATACGACTATCTTTTTTTGCGAGTTCATCAATTAATATAGGTGTCATATCTTTTGAGCCATCATTCACAATAATAATTTCAATATTTTTATATGTTTGATTCACAACCGAGCCAACACACTTTTCGATATAATCTTCAACATTATATGCTGGTATAATTATACTAATTTTCCCGTAATCTTTCACAGCAATAATCCTTTCAAACAAATATTTTACCTAGTCTTAAGATTAAAAAATAAATTTCTGTATAAATTTGTAATGTGTTTCCAACTATATTCTTTATAAATCCTTTCTTTTGCTTTTGCTCCTAATGTTATAATCTCATTTTCTTGCAATTTATCAGCCGAAGTAATTAATTCCGCTAAATTACCATTCCTTTTATTCCAATACAATGCCGAATTCTCTGCTACTTCTTTATTAAATCCAACATCTAAAAGTAAGTTCAAATCTGTACTACCTAGCGCCTCAAGCAAACTTGGATTGGTTCCTCCAACTTCATGACCGTGAAAATATCCATACGCATTTTCACGAATTTTCATAAGCAATTCCCTATTATAAACCGTCCCCACAAACTTGATTCTCTTATCCTTATCAAAATCAGTTTTTTGTTTTAATTTATTTAAGAATGCCTCAGATACATTAGTAATTAACGCAAAATCTTTTGTTGTCTTACTTTTCATGAATTCCCGAATCATAGTTTCATAGTTATTTTCGGGTACAAACCGTCCTACAACTAAGTAGTACTCCTTACTTTGGATACCTTTTTCTTTATACCATTCAACTAACTTATCATCATCATCTTTCAAAAAACTTTTTCTAGTTTCTGCTCCATATGCAATAAACGTTGTTTTAGGATTATAATTGAAGTAAGTTTTTTTAATATACTTTTCAATATTTTTGCTATCACAAATAAGCAAATCAGCATATTTAACCATAATCTTTTCACTCATCTTCCAATACTGACGAACTGGCTTCGACCATTTTGCACGCATCCATTCATGCCCATCTGGATTAACATAAACAACCCCACCCAACTTATGTATTTTCTTTTGAAAATACGCAGCAAAAGGGCCTATACGACATGCTAATATATATATAATAGGATGTTCAATATGGTTCTTATTAATATGCTTACAGCAATATGATAACGCAGCAACATCATAATAAATTGCCTGAGCTGACCCTATATTGGGCACCTTAATCTTAAAACAATGAGCATTATTATACTGAAATTCACCCGCCTCATTACTTTTACAAGCAACATGATATTTCAACTCTTTATTATTCTGATGATATTCTGTTAATTTATCAACAAATGTCTCATACCCTCCGTAATTTCCAGGAATTCCTTTTGCTCCGACTATATATACATTCTGCATTTTTTGCACCTCTGTTAAATTAATATATTTTATACAATATCTGTCTATGGTGCTTTTTTATCATTTCTCTCATCATAAAAAGTTATCCTTTTTAAAACATATAAAGGTATACCCACACCCAATCCATTCATACTAAGACAAAATGTTTAAAATAAACCTTGTTCAAACCACTTAAATACGTTGTTTTCTTCGTTATCCTATTATATATTTTCTCCTATAATAATTTTTACATTTTTCATATTTCCGCCATATAGCACGAAAAATATAACCTTCTTCATCACATTTCATTTAACTATTTAAATATTCCTATTTTTACTATCTACTTATATACTATGATAATCTATCATTATTTCACATTATAGTTTCATTCTTTTGGTAGACTTCGCTATTTCACAAGTAAAATACAATTTTTTACTGTGATTTCCATATCTTAATAGCATTTAGATAGTAAAAACACAGCTATGCAATGATTTTAATTATCTAAAATTATATTACAATCAACATAAAAAGACTTCAAATTATAATTAGTTATTTCTTTTACTTTACTGGAGATTTTCAAATGAGATTTATTACTATCCTTAACTTAATGAAAATTTTCTAACATGCATGCTCATCTCCAAATAGCACAAAAAAAGTTTTCCATATCAATTTCAAGTCAATAAATGTATTTCTTTCTTCTATGTATTTAACATCAAGCTTCATCCATGCTTCAAAGCCTATTTCGTTTCTTCCTCTAACCTGCCAGTAACATGTAAGCCCTGGTTTTGCAAGGAGTTTTAATTTATGATAGCTGTTGAATTTCTCAACTTCCTTTGGTAAATTTGGTCTTGGACCAACTAGTGACATTTCACCTTTAATTACATTAAAAAGCTGTGGAAGCTCGTCAATGCTTGTCTTTCTTATGAATTTTCCTATTTCCGTTATTCTTGGATCTTCCTTCATCTTAAACATAGGTCCTGACATTTCATTTTTTTCTTTTAATTCTACAAGGTGATCTTCTGCATCTGGAATCATAGATCTGAACTTGTACATTTTAAAATGTTTTCCGTTCTTTCCTACTCTCTCTTGAGTGAATATTACAGGACCTTTAGAATCAATTCTAATTAAAACCGATACTATTATAAACATAGGGCTTAAAAGTATTATCCCTATTAATGAGAATATTATGTCAATTAGTCTTTTTATAAAATAATAATGAAAACTTTTTGTATATCTTTCATCCAATTGAAATTGTTCGACACTCTCAGTAAACTCTGAATTTTGCAAGATATACCCCCCTATTTAAATATTTAAAAATAAATAATAACTATTTAATTATAACAAAAATTTAATATATATTCTATGAAAATAGGTCAAAATTTAAATTTTTATTAAAAGAGCCAAAAAAAATTACATAAAATGTTAATTTTTTTAATTCAAATTTTAAAATCAAAAATATAAATTTACATTGTACCATAAAAATCATTATTTGGTAAAATCTATTTAAGATATGATCTTTCCATGTTAACTAGTTTTATTCTTTCATGCCAGATTCTCTCCCCTTTAAAAACCCAATTGAAAAGCCATGAGAAAAAGTATATAAGTACAAATATTACTAAAATAAATACCCTACTTTACAATATCGTCTCTACTTGCTCTGTCTCTTTATCTCTTTTATATTCTTTATATCATCTTTTTTACCAATTAAAATAACATCATCACCTTCCACAACAAATATATCATCAAGTCCTGATATTATAACTGGTTTATTCTTTCCAAAAATAATATTGTTTTTACTGTTTATATTAACTATATTTCCTACGCATACATTATTATTTTCATCTTTGTCTCTATATCTTTCCATGGAATGCCATGTTCCAACATCATCCCATCCAAATTCACTTGGAATGACATATATTTTTTTTGTTTTTTCCATTATAGCGTAATCAATAGAAACACTATCTACAGCTTCATAAGCTTTTTTTAGGCTTTCCGTATACTCCTCTTTACTAAACACATCTTTTAATATATCATATGTATTCTTAATATATTTCTTTGTAAGCCTTAGAATGTTCTCTGCCTTCCAAACAAACATTCCTCCGTTCCATAGGAAATTTCCATCTTCTAAATATTTCTCTGCCATTTTTTCATCTGGCTTTTCAACAAACATTTCTACTTCTTTTATTTTAAGTCCATTTAATATTGATGAACTTCTGTGACACTTTATATAACCATACCCCGTTTCCGGTCTGTCTGGCTTCATACCAAGTGTTACAATAGCATCTTCTTTGTCTTCAACAAAGTCTCCTGCTGTCTTTATAACTTTCCTAAATTCCTGTTCATTTCTTATTAAATGATCTGATGGCAGTACAGCTATAATTGCATCATCATAATATTTTCTTATAACAAATGTAGACAGTGCTATACACGGAGCTGTGTTTTTACCAAAGGGTTCCAATATGATATTTCTTTCAGGAAGTTCTGGCAGCTGTGTTTTTACAAGATCTATATATCTTTCACCAGTAACTACAAATATTCTCTCCACAGGTATAATAGGCTTTAACCTATTTACTGCCATCTGTATCATTGTTTCTTCACCTAAAAGCTTTAAAAATTGTTTTGGTTTTTCATCTGTAGAAAGAGGCCAAAATCTCTCGCCTTTTCCTCCAGCCATTATCAATGCACATAACATTTATACTCCTCCTATCCAGCGTGTTCATCTCAAAAAATCACAAGAAAAGTTTTCCATATCAACTTTATAAATCAATAGGTGTATTTCTCTCTTCTATGTATTTAACATCAAGTTTTATCCATGCTTCAAACTCTGTTGAATTTTTTCCTCTTACCTGCCAATAGCATGTAAGTCCTGACTTTGCAAGGAGTTCTAATTAGTAAGAATATTATGTCAATTAATACTTTCATTATAACAAAAGTTTAACTTCTATTCTATAAATTTATCATAAAAATTAAAAGCATATTATGGTATAAAATAATTAATAGGTAAAATCTATTTAAGATATGATCTTTCCATGCTCAAAACATTTATTCTTTCGTGCCCAAATCTTTGCTCTTTGAAAGCCCAATTGAAAAGCCATGAGAAAAAGTATATAAGTACAAATATTACTGGGAATGAATACCTTCCTTGACCTTCTGTTGCAAAATATGTGCAGGCCAGCATGAAAAAGCATATAATTCCATAAAGTTCAAATTTCTTTATTTTATTTCTATATATAATATCTAATATTAATTTTACTGAGTTTATTACAATTAATATAATTGCTGGAATGGTTATTATATATTTTATAATCATATATATGTATAACATTCTATTTTCAGCACCGCTGCTTATTCCTGCTCCGTTATATGTAAACACTATGTCTTCCGGTCCAAAATAAGTATTTACAAATCTTTTGCATCCAAGTACTAAGAATTCTTTTGGATGGGATATTATCCACTTCTTAGCTGCAGCACTAAGCATCTTATTTTTCTTTGTCATATTAGCTTTTTGGTAAGCTTTAGTGTTAACTATGGAATTTTCCACCTTTGAGGCATCCATCCATCTTCCAATATTGTTTTGAGAGTTGTTGTTTATATATAAAACTATGCCACCGTTATTTGATATACCTGTTACTTGTCCTTCAAATACCGTATTTCTGTAGCACCAAGGTGCTATTACAATAAGGCTTAAAAGCAATACTACTGCTGCTGGTTTAAGAGCGGCTATAAACTTTCTTTTACATACTAATTCCATTAAGAATATTGCAAAGAAAAATACCATAAAAAATGGTTTTACCATGGCATCAAGGCCTACAAGTATACCTATAAATACATATTTAAACCTCAAGTCACTTAAATATATAAGAGTTATTAGTAAAAATAGTGTTGTGAAAATTATTTCTGTTCCCACTAAGCTGTTATAGAATATATTGCATGGATATAAAACAAATAGTGCATATATTAATTTTCTTCTTCCTTCTTTTATATCTATTCTTCTTAAAATATTGTATAAGAACACATATGATAAAAATGTCAAAAAAATATTGAATATCTTTGCTGTCATTATACTTGCACCAAATAATTTATATATAAAACCAAGTACTATTGAATATCCTACTGATGTATATGTATTTCCCCAAACTCCTCCATTTGCAACTTGTTTTGCTATTATATTGTAATAAGAAAAATCTGAAAAAGGTACTGTATTTATAAAAACAATCCACAGTGTTGATAGTAAAAGTCCCACTACTGTTATTAACTTGTAATAATTTCTTTTTAAATGTCCCATGTTATTTACTCCTTACAATTTTAATATCAATTAAATTTTACACCATATATATAGTCAGTGCAAAACTCCTATTACATTTCTATTAATTAACTTATACTCTTACGTCTATTATCATTATTTTATCATATTGCTTACTTTAATGTAATAACTAGCATTGTATATTCGCTTTTATTTTTAATACACACATTTACTAAACTCTAACTCGCTATCTTTATCTAAAATTATATTAAAATTTACAAAATATACAGCAGACAATAAATTGACCAAAATAATGAACCAACTTACTTAAATTCAGCTGGTTCATTTCATCCTCTCACCGCATTTTAGATTATGCAGTAAATTGTTCAAATACTATTTATTAATTGTAATATAGTCTTGAATATAACACTTTTATGCAGTTAATACTAATTCAATTTTTAAATTTTTACTTGTTTATCAAAAATCGGAGTTAGTATATTAGAAGTTAGCCTATTTACTTTTTCAGCATTCCCTCCTAATTCATAATTTTCATAATCTATAATCCATCTTCTGTCCCCTCTTAATATATCTTCCCAATGATTAACTAATCCTTTTGCAGAAATTTTCAACTCCGCAGTTATAATTTCATTAATGGTTTTGGGATTTCCAATATCTTTTCTATCACTACTTTCAAATTTGCTACTTATAAAAGAATCAAACCAATATTCAACGAGTACACCATTTTCGTCAGGCATAATATAACTTAAAGTCACTCCATCTCGGCTTACCTCAACAATTATTGCAAATTTCCATCCAACTAAAGCTATTGAAAAATCATTTATTGGTATATACTTGAGATCATAATTTTCTAATATATTTTTGTATATATTTTTTATGATTTCTTCATAATCATTCATATCTCTTAACTCCTTCTATTTTTTAAGTATCATTCTCATTGAATTAGTGTCTAAAACATAATCGTGATCAAGTAGGTAATTATATTCTTTACCAAATCCAGTTAATTCTTTAGAACCTGTTATCTTGTTAATTCTATACAAATTCCTATCTGTTGGCTTAGTTGCAAGTATGATTTCATCATTTCTCTCAATAACATTATTCAACCATGGTTTATTGTATTCATCCCAAAATTGTTCTGGTGTTTTGTATAATTCATCTGGTGTATTAAGTAAATTGAATCCACCTGTTCTTGCTCCTAAATCTGTTGATTTTATATTTCCTAATTCATTTATTATATTTCCCGTGTCCTTTACATAAGTCCCCAATACAGTGGTCGTTTTCCCTGGTATAGCCTTCAATTCTACACTAGAACTTGGGATGTAATCTAATACTGTCTTAGGATTACTTCCCCCTTCAATTTCCCCTCTATCATTTATTTTAATATGTTCATTGCTCTTGTTCAAAACATTTTCTGCTTTGCCACCATCTTTTAATACATCATCTGCTCTTAATTTTGCTATCTCAGAAGACTTCTCTATATCCTCTTCTATCTTTTCTTCACTTGACATTAATTTTAATGCCTCATCAGTTTTATTTAATTTCGATGCTGTCTTTTCTACCTCAGTTAGCTTATCTAACTTTGATACAATCTCTCCTGCCTTTCCCAGTTTTCCTACTTTCCCTATTGCTCCAAATGGTATAAAATTTAATGCTCCTCCATATAAAAATTTTGTCCGTGTATATGCATCTCCATGTATTAGATTTTTATCTACATCTTTCATTATTTCCGCTTCTAATACTTCTCGTGATCTCTTATTACCTAGAACTTTTCCTATTGTCTCTATATCTGTCCCTAAAGAAACAACATCATTATTTAACCTTTTTCCCCCTTTTTCAGGATCTTCAATAAGTTCTTTTTCTATTTCATATGTTTCTGATCCTATTGACCATAACCCCTCTGCTGTATCTTTTATAAAATCATATGAAGTTTCTTCTACTGCTGCCCCTATTGGATTTTTTCTCTTATATAGTTTCCACATACTGTCTGCACAATTAAATATATTATCTTTTATGCTTGTTAACTCTTTCTTAACTTCAGATATCTTGTCCTTCTTTACTGAAGCTTTAGTCTTGACTTTAACATCTGTTCTCATGTTAAATTCTCTTCTTAATGATGTATCCGCCTGTTGAAATTTCCTTAATGCCATCCAAAGCTTACTTTTCAGTTTCCCCAAGTCGTCATTTACTGTTTTCCCACTTTTTATTGCATTATTTGCATTATTCATTATCTGTGTTATTGCTTTTGATTCCATCATTGTTGCTGGATTTGATTCTATAAGGAACATTATAATACCTAGTTCCTTTATCTTTCCATAGACTTTATCCTCTATACCTCCCATTATTCCTCTGCAATGTTCCATGCTGTTTTTCGTTACTAACAGTTTATCTGTCAAAACTTCGCCTTCTTTTATTACATTTAACTTATATGTAATATATTACTATATTTTTATTTTTTACACAATTTATATATACTTTAATATACACAAAGGCTACCTTAAAACAATTTTCAAATCATTTTAAGGTAGCCTTTGTCATTTTGATAATGAGTTTACAGTATTTTATTTAAGAAAGACTTAGTTCTCTCTTCCTTAGGATTTTTAAATAGCATCTCAGGCGAACCTTCTTCAACTATCTTACCACCGTCCATAAATATAACTCTATCAGAAACTTCTCTTGCAAATCCCATCTCGTGGGTTACAACTATCATTGTCATTCCGCTTTTTGCAAGGTCTTTCATTACATTTAAAACTTCACCTACAAGTTCAGGATCAAGAGCTGAGGTTGGCTCATCAAATAGCATTATATCTGGCTCCATGCAAAGTGCCCTTGCAATGGCAACTCTCTGCTGCTGCCCTCCTGAGAGTTTTGATGGATATGAATCCATTTTTGATTCAAGTCCTACCTTCTCAATAAGAGCTTCTGCCCTTTTTCTCACTACATCTTTATTTTCCTTTTTCACAGTTAAAGGTGCTGCCATTACATTTTGAAGAACTGTCATGTGTGGGAACAAGTTAAAACTTTGAAAAACCATCCCCATTTTTTCAATGGCGGCTCTCATTTTTTTCTTATTGCTCTGTTCTAGATGTTCCCCTTCTATGGATATCTCCCCCCTATCAGGTATTTCAAGATAATTGAGGCATCTTAAGAAAGTACTTTTACCAGAACCTGATGGTCCTATTATTACTAATACTTCACCTTTTTTCACTTCTACATCCAAGTCTTCGAATACCTTTAACTTTCCAAAACTTTTAGTTAATCCTTTTGCTTCGATCATATTCATACACAAACACCCTCTTAATATACTGATAGTTTCTTTTCACAAGCAGAGAAAATTGATGTAAATACAGTTGTTAATAAAAGATAAAGAACAGCTGCCATTATATATGGTGGCCATGGATTACCTGTTGATGAACCTATAGTCTCGGCTTTTCTTAAAAGTTCTTCCAGTGTCAATGCAGAAACAAGTGAAGTATCCTTTATCATACCTATAAATTGATTTCCTACAGGTGGAATTATGATTCTAAAAGCCTGTGGAAGTATTATTTTCTTCATAGTCTCTGTATATGTGAATCCAAGAGCTTTTGCTGCTTCAAATTGTCCTTTATTTACAGCAAGAATTCCACTTCTTATTATCTCAGCCATATAGGCACCTGCATTAAGGCTAAGTCCTATAATTGCTGACTGAAATGCTGTAAGATTTATTCCTATTGCTGGGAATCCATAATAAAATACAAAAAGTTGAAGCAAAAGAGGAGTTCCCCTAAATACCCATGTATAAAAATTTCCTATTGCTGAAAGCACATGGTTTTTTGAAAGTTTTATTATAGCAAATATAATTCCTATAATACTTCCAAAAACCACTGACAAAAATGTTAATTCAAGCGTAAGCACACTTCCCCGTAAAAGAATAGGAAATATGCTCTGTAAATTACTTGCGTCCATATAAATTCTCCTCCCCCAAAAACTCCTGCTTCACTGTGCTATTTTGTATATATGTTGTATCCGAACCATTTCTTAGATAAATTCCCTAGTGTTCCATCTTTTTTAAGTTCATCCATTGCTTTATCATATGCATCTTTAAGTTCTACATCATTTTTTCTAAAAGCAACAGCAATTGGCTCCTGTGTTAGCATTGATTTAATCTTTTTAAATTCTGATTTTTTATCTGCTATATAGTAATCACCAACCTGTGGGTCTGAAACAACAGCACTTATTCTTCCATCTTTAAGATCCATGAAAGCATCTGTCTCACTGTTATATTTTTTAACTTCTTTTATTCCACTTACCTTGTTTAGTGCATCCTGTGCAGTTGTTCCAACCTGGATTCCAACTACTTTTCCCTTTAAGCTGTCTTGATTTTTTATTGTATTGTCGTTTGCCTTTACAAATATTGCGTTTCCACCATATATATATGGCTTTGTGAAAATCATTGTTTTCTTTCTGTCCGCTGTCATGCTTACAGCAGATTGTATAACATCAAACTTTTTAGAATTTAATGCAAGGAATATACCATCCCATGAAGTTGGCTGAATTTTTACTTTAACCCCTAGCTTTTTGCCTACAGCATTAGCTATGTCAATATCAAATCCAATTATCTTACCATTTTGAGTGAACTCCATTGGTGGATAAGTATCGTCTAAGCCTACTGTTATAACTCCAGCATCCTTTACCCTCTTTAAAGATCCGTCTCCACTTTTAGAAGTAGCACTGCTGCCACATCCTGCCAGTAGCCCTATACATAAAATTAATATTAGTGATAACATTAATGATTTTTTCATATTTTACACCTCTGTAGTATTTTTTGTCATTGTTAATCAACGATTAACATTATACATACAAATTTATATTTATGCAACCTTCCTACTACTTCGTAAAATCACTTATGACTCATCACTTATTATCTTTTATCTATTATCTTTTGCTCCTTACTTTTTACTTCTTATCTATTACTCTTATTTACTATATAAGTCGTATCCAAACCACTTCTTAGATAATTTTGATAGTGTTCCGTCTTTTTTAAGATCATCCATTGCCTTTTGATATGCATCTCTAAGCTCTACATCACTTTTTCTAAATGCAACACCAATTGGTTCCTGGTTCAACATTGATTTAACCTTTTTAAATTCTGATTTTTTATCTGCAATGTAGTAGTCACCAACCTCTGGATCTGAAACAACAGCATCTATTCTTCCATTTTTAAGATCCATAAAAGCATCAGTCATAGCATTGTATTTTTTTACTTCTTTTATTCCGCTTATTTTACTCAGCACATCTTGTGCAGTAGTTCCAACTTCAATTCCAATTGTTTTTCCCTTTAAATCATTTTGATTTTTTATTGAATTATCACTTGTTTTTACAAATATTGCGTTTCCACCATATATATATGGTTTTGTGAAAATCATTGTTTTCTTTCTGTCGTTTGTAATACTTACAGATGATTGTATAACATCAAATTTCTTAGAACCTAATGCAAGGAATATACCATCCCATGAAGTTGGCTGAAATTTTACTTTAACTCCTAATTTTTTGCCAACAGCTTTTGCTATGTCTATATCAAAACCTACTATTTTATTGTTATCAGTGAATTCCATTGGTGGGTAAGTATCATCTATTCCTACTGTTATAGCACCTGCATCCTTTACTCTTTTTAAAGATCCATCTCCAGTGCTAGTAGTTGTGCTGCTGCCACATCCTGCAAGTAGACCTATACATAAAACTAATATTAATGATAAAATTATTGATTTTTTCATAGTTTACACCCTTTCATATTTTATAATTCCCAAAATAAACAAATTTAATTATTTGTCCTATTTCTTTGATATATTTTTTTTATACTTATCAATATAGTATTAATTTATCAAAAAATCAATAAAAACTTTAACAATTTATAAATTAAATGTGAATTATTTTATCATACATATTTTTAACATGACTTTTAATTTCACTTTTTATTTTACTTCTTATTTAACTTCTACTGCCCTAAGAGCTGTATTAAATAATTGTTGTTACAATATTTGCTCTTCAAATTTTTTATCCCGTAGGGTGATTTAACTGTGCCACAGCTTTAAATTTAAGTGAAATTTATGCATTTCTCTTAACAACATTTTTTTAATACAGCCGCCATGGTATTGTGATGCAAAATAATGCCTTTAAACAAAAAAAAGAATCCCAACCTCATCAAAATAATTTATTTATCTATTTTGAGGTTAAGATTCTTTAAATTTATTAATTATTTCACAGTAAATTTCATCCGTTATGTTTCGAAGACTTTCAGAACTTCTGCCTAGTATTCTTATTATTATTCCATTTTTAAAGCTCTCGCTTATCCCAAAGTCTATATCATTAAAATTTAAGAGCTTACCCTGTATTTCTTTTCTAAGATTAGCATTTACCTTGCTTCCAAACAATATCATATTGGCTTGATGGTCATATTTCTCATAAAATCCAATTTGCCTAAGTTCCTGCTCTTTTGGTTTTAGCACAGTGTTATCCATAAAAATAAGCCTGTCTTTATAAAATATCTTTGTCTTTGATTTAAAACTTAAAAAATCAAATATTTCATCGTTTTTGTACCTTCCACAGGATATTATCTCCCTGAAAATCAAGCTACACCCGTCACTTAGTCTTATATTTGTACACTCTTTAAAATTGGAATCTACAAATGGTATAACCGGCATGGGCATGTAAAATAAACTGCTGCCTGGTTTCATATCCACATTAAAATTCCAGCTTGCATGCCCTCCTCTCATTTTAAAAACTTTCGTGTAGGACTGTGAATAAAGGTACATACATGTGTTTTCACCCATACTTATATCTATATTATATTGGTCACCTTCAAGAACCCCTGCAGATACATTTATAAGGCAGAGCTTCATTATTGTATTGTTCTCATTATAAAAAGGCTTTAGAATTTTAAGAGGTGCCTTAAAGTACGAGTCCTCTATTATTGTTTTTTCATGTTTTAATTTTAAATTAAGTTTTAGGCAGCTTTCGTTCATTAGACACCTTCCAGTAAAGCATTTTTCTTTATCCAGTCTATAACTGGTTTAAGTCCCTTTTCATCCCTTAAATCTGTGAACATAAAGGGTCTTTCTCCTCTCATCTTTTTAGAATCCCTCTCCATAACTTCAAGGCTTGCCCCAACATACTTAGCCAAATCAATTTTGTTTATTATAAGAAGATCTGACCTTGTAACACCTGGCCCACCTTTTCTTGGAATTTTATCTCCACCTGAAACATCTATTACGTATATTGTCACATCTGCAAGTTCTGGACTGAAGGTTGCAGAAAGGTTGTCTCCACCGCTCTCTATAAAAACAATATCTATATTCTTAAATCTATTAGTCATTTCTTCAACTGCTTCAAGATTCATTGAGGCATCTTCTCTTATTGCAGTATGAGGACATCCCCCTGTTTCAACTCCAATTATTCTATCGCTTTTAAGGACACTATTTTTCACAAGAAATTCTGCATCCTCTTTTGTATATATATCGTTTGTAATAACTCCAATGCTGTACTCTTTTCCCATATATCTTGTAAGTTTCTCAATTAAAGCTGTTTTCCCCGATCCAACTGGTCCTGCAATACCAATTCTAACGTAACTCATGTTATTTTCCTTCCTTCTAACTAATGTTAAAATATTAAGACATGTAAAGCCTCGAATAAAGGTCCTCATGCTGCATAGCTTTAATGTCAAAACCAACACAGCACCTTCCAAGGTCATCTATTGTAAGGCTTGATATTCCCCTTAATATTCCACCTAAAATCTCCTGCATTTCAAATAAAATTTTCTGTCCATCAACCTGCCCAAGGGGTATAAGTTTTACGCAATTATTTACAATGCAGGAAGACATATTATAAAAATACGATTTCAATGCATATTCTTCATCAATACCAGCCTCCACTGAAAAAATGCCATATATTATACTGTGCTGACCCATACATTCACCATTATCTATAGCCTTTTTGTATGCATAAGCACCTTCACTTTTATAAAATTTTTCTATAAGTTTTATAAATCTTGTGCACATTTTCACGCTGCCACTTTTCATTTCCCTTGGAGCCTTAGCGGCATGCAGCATTTCATCAAGACTTTTTATCTTCTCCATATCACCTTTTTGCATATATTCATAAGCAAGCTTCACTGCAAGAAAATCGTTGTACATATAATTATTTTTAAGCATACTCTTTAAATATTGCTCTGCAGTTTTGCTGTCATGAACAATACCTTTTTGCACATAGGTTTCCAGTCCATTTGACTGAGTATAAGCACCTATTGGAAATATGGAATCAGCTATTTGAAGCATTGTGAAAAAAGCATCCCTATTATTCATGTTCATGATGATGCCCATGGCTGTGTCCGTGATCGTGGTTATACTCGTGACTTTCATGATGTTCCTGAATTTCGTGATGATCATGACTTCCATGCTGATGAAGGCTGTGCTCCAGCGCACCTGTGAGTCTTCTCACTGTTTTACATGGCTTAAATCCCTTTTTCTCTAGCACTTTAAACAATGGCTCATCATAATTCACAATAACTTCATTATTCATTAAAAATAGTGGTATATGTTTATTCCCAATTTCATAGCATACCTTTCCCATGTCTTCCATTGTTTCTGGCTTTATCACTATTGCTTCACTTTCCGGTATGCTCACAGCTACAACATCATTTTCATCTGAATAAATTATGTCTCCATCCTTTAAATTCTCTGATTTTTCAAACCTCATGCCTATTTTCTTTCCCATTTTTGAAGTTTTTCTCATTATCTTTTTGTTTACATCAAACCAATCAACATTTACAGTATCTATATTTTTACCTTCAGCATCAACATCTTTTAAATTTCCCAAAACTTTATCTATAACCATTTTTACCTCCATCTCCATTAAAATAGAAAATATTTCTGTCCCAGTGCCACTTCACTTATTGGGTCGCAAGTTATGATTTTGCCATCAACCTTTACAGCATAAGTTTCAGGATCCACATCGATTTTAGGTGTTTTATCATTGAATACCATATCTTTTTTCCCTATATTCCTGCAGTTTTTAACTGGAAGCACTTTCTTTTGGAGTCCCAATTTTTTAATGTTCCCATTGTCAATTGAAGCTTTTGATACAAAAGTTAGACATGTACTATACTTTGCCTTTCCATATGCCGCAAACATTTTTCTATAAAGCACAGGCTGCGGCGTTGGTATAGATGCATTGGCATCCCCCATTCTAGACGCTATAATAAAACCTCCCTTTATTATCATTTCAGGTTTTACCCCAAACATAGAAGGTTTAAAAAGCACAAGATCCGCATATTTCCCTTTTTCAACTGACCCAACATATTCAGAAATTCCATGGGTTATAGCCGGATTTATTGTGTATTTTGCAATGTACCTTTTTACTCTGAAATTATCATTGTCCCCTGTTTCTTCTTCAAGTCTTCCCCTTTGCTTTTTCATTTTATCAGCTGTCTGCCAGTTTCTTATTATGACTTCTCCAACTCTTCCCATTGCCTGAGAATCTGAACTTATCATGCTAAATACTCCAAGATCATGCATTATATCTTCAGCTGCAATGGTTTCAGGTCTTATCCTTGAATCCGCAAAAGCAACGTCTTCTGGCACTTTGCTATCAAGATGATGGCATACCATAAGCATGTCAAGATGTTCATCTATTGTGTTTACAGTATAAGGTCTTGTTGGATTAGTAGATGAAGGCAGAATATTAGGGAAAGCTGCAATCCTCATAAGGTCTGGAGCATGCCCTCCGCCGGCACCTTCAGTGTGATATGTGTGAATTGTCCTTCCTCCTATAGCTTTTATAGTATCTTCAACAAATCCACCTTCATTTAAAGTATCCGTGTGAATAGCAACTTGAACATCATAATCATCTGCACATCTAAGTGCTGTGTCTATAGTCTTTGGAGTGCTTCCCCAATCTTCATGTAATTTTAATCCTATTGCCCCTGCTTCAATCTGCTCGTCAAGTGCCTCTTTTGTAGAACAATTCCCTTTGCCTAAAAATCCAAGATTCATTGGAAATTCTTCTGCTGCTTCAAGCATTCTCTCTATATACCAAGACCCTGTAGTGCAAGTTGTAGCATTGGTCCCATCAGCTGGCCCAGTTCCGCCTCCAAGCATTGTTGTTATGCCACTGTACAATGCAGTTTCTATTTGGGTAGGTGATATGAAATGTATGTGGCTGTCTATTCCACCGGCAGTTATAATAAGCCCTTCCCCTGCTATTGCCTCAGTTAATGCTCCAACTATCATATTTTCATCGACACCATCCATTGTATCTGGATTTCCTGCCTTTCCTATGCCTACAATCTTTCCATCCTTAACTCCAATATCAGCTTTAACTATTCCTGTATAATCTATAATAAGTGCGTTAGTTATAACTAAGTCTAGCACTCCTTCTTCTCTAATCGCCCTTGCAGACTGCCCCATTCCATCTCTTAGTGTTTTTCCTCCACCAAATTTACATTCGTCACCATAATGTGTATAATCTTTTTCCACTTCAATTATAAGATCCGTATCCGCAAGTCGTACTTTATCCCCAACTGTAGGTCCATACATATTCACATAATCCCTGTGTGACATTTTAAGGCTCAATTTATTTCACCCCTTTAAAATTATTTTCTTTAGCTCTCTTTAAGCTTTCCCTTTTAACCTTTTCACTTGTAACGCACCCCTGCGTAAGTCCGCTTAGACCATATATCTCTTTATTTCCTCCAAATTCAGTAAGCTGCACTTTTTTCTCTTCCCCTGGTTCAAACCTTACTGCCGTCCCTGAAGCTATATTAAGCCTCATGCCAAACGCTGCTTCCCTATCAAAATTAAGCATTTTATTAACTTCAAAGAAATGAAAATGTGACCCAACTTGAATAGGTCTATCCCCATTATTCACAACAACAATATCCCTAGTCTCCCTGCCTGCATTGCATATTATATCCTTATCCGATAGTATTATTTCTCCAGGTATCATTTTCCAATCATCCCTTCCTAAAAATATAAACAAACACAATTTAATCTATCTTATTGGATTGTGCACAGTTACTAGCTTCGTTCCGTCTTTAAAAGTTGCTTCAACCTGTATTTCAGTTATCATCTGTGCAACGCCTTCCATTACTTCATCTTCTGTTAAAATTTTTGCCCCATCCTGCATAAGTTCACTTACACTTTTTCCGTCTCTAGCTTCTTCCATAAGTTCGGAACTTATAAGTGCAACAGCTTCTGGATAATTTAATTTAAGTCCCCTAGCTCTTCTCTCTTTAGCAAGATTACCTGCAAAATGAAGCATAAGTTTATCAACTTCTTTTGGCAACATATGCATTATTAACCTCTCCTTTTCATTGATCATTTATGGATAAACGAATTCACTAATCCGCCATTATTTCATTAATATTTGCAACATATATTTATTACTTACCAATATAATATTAATTTATCAAAAAATCAACACAAAAATTAATGATTTCGAAATCATTGTTTCTAAACTTTAAAATTTTGAATTGGATTTTATACTATAAACAAACGTTGTAATTCACTTACTTATGCACCTTCTAATTCCACTTGCACCTCCGTAGCGACTGTATTAAATAATTGTTGTTATTCTTTAAAGATTATTTACCATATATTGTATCACTTTACTATTATATCCCGCAAGGGTGTTTTTTTATTAACAATGATCATTCTTACAATTATCAATTGTCAATGCTCAATTATCAATGTATGTTGAAATTGCCCCGCAATTTCTTAAACTGAATTAAAACCTTTTTTAAACCCTGAAAAAAGTTTTTTCCTTTGTTGATCTTTAATCTTTTGTACATTGCTCTTTTCTTTTATTGATCATTGATCATTCGTTCATTGATCATTATCTTTATCACACTTCCCGTATTTCTCCTGTTCTAATGAATCTATTTTTTGTGAGTAAATGATGCATCATATCCATATAATCAATTTTTTTATTAACATCAAACAAGACAAAAAATTTAAAATATCTATTCAAATATTTTGTTGCAACACCACGATAACTTGCAAGCCAAGGCCTTAAATTAAGAAGAAAATGGTATTCTTCTTTCTTATCCACATAACCGTACAGTTCTTTATTTTTCTTTATTTCCGCTCTTTTGTTATGTTTTCTCCCCACTGCACGAAGATACGTATCCCTATAAGGAATAATATATGCTCTTTTTTCAATATGGCAGTATATCTTCTCATTAAAACTCTTCAAATCCCAAAAATTCTTGCAAATTGGTCTTATTATCATAGAATCTTCAGCATCTTTTGCCCCTACAATCCATACACTTTTCCTTTCATTCAATACTGCATTTATTGGTACATTTCTGCTGCCTTTGAAATTTTCTTTTATCATAATTTTTCTCATTAAAATATATCCAGATAATTTATCCGGCAGGGCATCTAATTCTAATCCATGAAGTATTTTATGCCTCCAGTAAAATGCTGTTACTACATTTATGTTTAACTTCTTTGCACAATAACTCAGTGACTTTTTTTCTATCATTAATTCAATAAATTTCATCCACTTTTCTGCGTCTTTTTTCGAATAGCTGCATATTGCATTAGTAGCATTGGAAAAAGTTTTGCCGCATATTTTACATCTGTAGCGCTGCACGCCGTTAAACCTCCCATATTTTATGTAATGTTTATGCCTGCAAACTGGACAGCATTCAATTTTTCTACTGTTGTATATGTCTCTTTTTAGTGCATTCTTTTTATATTTTTTTAATTGAATTAATTTCAAATCTTCCTGTATCAAAAGGATCACTCTTCTCTCAATTTTGTTTTCCTTTTAATACTTGACACAATACTTAGTTTTTAAACATTAACAACATTTTTTTAATATACTCGCTACGGTTCTGAATATGAATAATTACACTTAGTAATAACTTAAAATTTCACAACAAGAATAAAAAAAGAGACTGACTCAAAATAATTTCATCAACCATCTTGAGTCAGTCTCTTCTTAATTTATTTTCAATATTAACTTTTATATTCTAATATACTTTGTTATACAGGTCTTCGTTTTAGTACCGTTATATCAACTTCATGTCTGCCTATAATATCTTTAACTGCACCTATATTTTCATCTATATTTTTTATGTGACCACTTATATGAGCTATATCATTAGTGATTTTGTCGTGTTCAGCTTTATTTACCTGTGATGAATGTTCAAGAGCTCTCACAATTTCATAAGTTTCATCCAATTTAGCTTTTATAGGTTTTAATTCTTCTTTTATTGAATCTATTTGATTTAATTTAGTTTTTATAGGTCCCAGTTCTTCTTTTATTGAATTAATTTCTTCCTTTATCGAATCTATTTCATTCAATTTAATCTTTATCGGTTCTAATTCTTCTTTTAAAATCTGTTTTAAAGTTTCTGCGTCCAGAGTTCTCACCACCTTTAATTTTTATATTACTAAGCATTTATATTATTGTCAACATTTATATACGCTATACTTTACGTTAAATTTCAAGCCTCTATTTTATCCTTTTCCTTATCTTTTTTAAACATTTTTTCATAGAAATAATTGAGTATTTCACTTCTTTTTATTATTCCTATAAAAATATCATTATCATCAACTACAGGTACGAAATTTTGAGTTATTGATTTTACAAGCAAATCCTCTATATCTGAATCAATATGCACCGGCTTATTAATCATTCTTCTTGATATATCAGCAATAGGAACTTTAGACGTATTATTAAAGTTAAGTTCTGGCGTGTTTTTAAGTTTCCAAAGTAAATCTCCTTCAGTTAAAGTGCCTACATATTTTCCTGCTTCATCTAGTATAGGAATTGCAGTATATCTGTGATACTCCATCCTCTCCAATGCTTGTCTCATAGTGCAACTTAAATCTTCAAAAACTATCTCTTTCTTCGGAGTTAAAAAAAACGCTACATTCATAATCTTAAACCCTCTTTCCCTATCTAAATACCTTTATATTATTTTTTGTCTACCTAATAATTTTATTATATCCTATATATTTTATGATACCATAAAATATCTTTAAACATTATGTGAAAAATGATATTATAAAAAAGATTGCTTAAATGCAATTGTTACAAAAAATCTAAATACACTTAAAGGTAAGTGACGAACTTAATACCTTTCCAAACATTTGTTATAGAAAAATTCAAGTATATTATCAGCTTCTCTTGTATCATAAAATTCAACCATTAAGGTGTTAAACTCTAATCTATCCTTTGCTTTTATATTGAACATTCCTTGTCCGCTTGAAATTAAAATCATATTAGATACAAGCCTTGAAGTTCTTTTATTTCCATCATAGTAAAATTGATTTAAAGAACCCCAGAGGAATATTCCAAAAGCTAAATCAACTTTTTAATATCCAATGTAGGTGATAAATCATCATAAGATTTACTTCTATTAAATAACATGACATCACACCTTCAATAAATTATTTTTGTTACCTTATTGTATTTTCTTAAAATCCTTATATAATAAGCTAGGTTGTATTCCACTGTTATTCTGATATTTTCCGCTGGAGTATATATCATAATCCCCTTGTATAGAATGGTAATATATTTGGCAAATCTCAACATCAGCATATATTCTTATAGGTTGAATGCAGTGGATTTCTAATGTCCAGTAACCACAAAAACCAACATCTCCAAAACCTGCTGTAACATGTATGAACAGTCCAAGTCTTCCTACTGATGATCTTCCTTCAAGCATTGGCACAGATTTATGCGTTTCTGTGTATTCTTTAGTTCTCCCAAGATAAAGCTTGTTTGGTTCTAAAAGTATTCCTTCTGGTGGTATAATAATTTTTCTATATTTGTTCTCTTTTTTCATATCTAAATAAGTTTCTTCATATACAAGAAGCTCATTATGCAATCTTAAATTATAGCTGTTTGGATTTAGTTGTTTATCACTGTATGGTTCTATTACAATGTCTTCCCCTAATTTCTCTTTAATCTCTTTTCCTGATAATATCATTGAGTAATCCTCCCATAAATTTTCATTAGTTTTTATATTATACAATATAATAATATCATTTTCAGCATAATTGAGAATAATTATTTCTAACTTGCTTTCTCAATGTTTTCTTTTTGAACTTGTGAATTTCTCATTCTAAACAAACTATAGCCATACACAACTAAAAATATAGCCATAAATATTACGGAACTTCTGTACATTTTCACTGCCCAAACCTGAAGAGATGGCTGAACTGCACCATAGCCAAATTCATACATTATTCATATTGATTTCTTTTCCGTATAGCATTATATAACTCATAATCCCACACAAAGTTATAACTAATAAGAAACATAAAAACGCCGGCAACACTGCCTTTTTTTCAAAAAAATCATCTAGAGAAAGAGCCTTTTTATTAGAATGGGTATTGTGAGTTTTCTTTATATCAACTTTATCAACTGACAAAATTCCCATAACTGTAAAGAATATAGATGCTGCAGCTATTACAAAAAATTTGTATTTATTCATAATCATAATTGTTGCAACAGGTGCTATGGCCATGCCAACAATCATAGACAAAGAATAATACCCCATTCCTTCTCCTCTTTTTTTTTATTACATATAACATCTACTACAAATCTACATATAAGATCTGTAATTGAAAACATACTTACTACAAGGCTTGCCTGAAAACTCATCCTCCAATTTGCTTTGCATAGGCTGGAAGCGTTGGAACTAGCAAATAAAAGCCTAAATATGCAAATAAATTTGTAAATACTATAAATATATAACTTTTCAACCATAATTTATCGTTAATATTACCCAATTATCTGTCCCCTTTTATGTTTATTATGTTTTCATTAATTTTCATAAGTACTTTTGTATATGTATCTAATTCTTCTACTGATATTCCATTTAATACTTGTTCAAATATACCTTCCAAGAATGGTTCCACTTCTTTAGCAAGATTTTCTCCCTCTTCAGTTATATTTATGACAAATGCCCTTCTGTCTTCTTTGCTCATCTTTCTTTCAATTAACTTTTTTCTCTCAAGTATATCTATAATTCTAGCTATTGTTGGCTGATCCTTATCTGTTTTCTTTGATAATTGCTTCTGATTTAATTTTTCTTCTTTATAAACTCTTACTAATACATTCCACTGCTCTGTTGTAATATTATATTTTTCAAGATTTGAATTTACATAACGCAGCATTCTCCTGTTAGTTCTATTTGTAAGCATGCCATAAGCTTCATCTTTTAACATGTGATCCCTCCTAATATAATCAGTCTAATAATATTTAGCACTGCAATAGTTAGTGTAATAACTAATTATTTATATGTCAAAAGCATACACCTGCATTATGGTATAATAATTGTAAATTATAAAATTGGTAAACATATATTTATATAAATGGAGGCAATCATATGAATTTATTTAAACGTAATCCTAATCACAAACCTAAAACAACGGCTTTAGACATGGTAAAATATATTGGTCCCGGGCTTATTGTAACAGTTGGGTTTATAGATCCCGGAAATTGGGCAACAAATATAGCAGCTGGTTCAAGCTATGGATATGCTCTTCTTTGGGTAATTACAATATCAACTGTTATGCTTATAATTCTTCAGCACAATGCTGCACATCTTGGAATTGTAACAGGTGAATGTCTTTCAGAAGCCACTTCTAAGTATATAAAACCTTCTCTTAAAAATTTTATTTTAATAACAGCAGTTATAGCTTGTATCTCAACTGCATTGGCAGAACTTTTAGGCAGTGCAATTGCTCTTAACATGCTTTTTAAAATACCTATAAAAATAGGAGTTATTATTATCTTTTTAGTTGTTTGTTGGATGTTATTTGGTAATTCATACAAGAGACTGGAAAAATGGATAATAGGTTTCGTATCATTAATAGGATTGTCCTTTATAGTTGAACTTTTACTTGTTCATGTTAATTATAAAGCTGTTGCTATTGGACTTGTAAAACCAGTCTTTCCAAAGGGTTCAATACCTGTAATAATGAGCGTTCTTGGGGCAGTAGTTATGCCACATAACCTTTTCCTTCATTCTGAGATTATACAAAGTAGAAAATGGAACCTTAAAGATGAGAGCGTAATAAAAAAGCAACTTAAATTTGAATTTTTAGATACAATTATTTCGATGACTATTGGATGGGCAATAAATGGTGCAATGATAATACTTGCAGCTAGTACTTTCTTTGCAGATAAAATAAATGTTTCCGAGCTTAGTCAAGCCCAAGTTATGTTAAAACCTCTTGTTGGAAATTTAGCTGCTATTATATTTGCAGTAGTCCTATTGTTTTCAGGAATTTCTGCGGCTGTAACTGCTGGAATGGCTGGTGGAAGTATTTTTGCAGGAATATTTAGCGAACCTTATGACATAAAAGACAGCCATTCGAAGACTGGTGTCATAATAACTCTTTTACCTGCAGTTATTACAATATTTTTTATAACTGATCCCTTTAAAGGATTAATATATTCTCAGATGCTTTTAAGTATTCAGCTTCCAATAACTATATTCACTCAATTATATTTAACTTCATCTAAAAAAGTTATGGGTAAATACGTTAATTCAAATGTAGATAATATTTTATTATGGGGAACAGCAATAGCTGTAACGATACTTAACTTAGCACTAGTTGTTGTATAGGAATCGGCTAAATACGATTTTCCTATACAATTTATAGTAATTAATTGGTAAAATAAAAAATATTGCAAATATTAAAAATAACCACTTGAAATAATGCAACAATATGTTATCATTATAGTTGTATAGCTAGTAATACAAAATATACCTTATTGGTGGTGGTTTGATGAATAAACTTGATACTTATAAAACTGAAATTCAGGAACTCTGCAAAGATGCAATAGATTTGCTAAATATAGCAAAACAGAAAAATATAATAAGTGACTCTGAATTTGAAAAAATATCAATGAAAAAAAAGATGTTTATCAACTAATATTATTTACAAACTTTCCAACAAAAATTAAGATAAATTATTACTATACCTAATTATGTTTCAGTCTTATTTGGCGTTATTATAATATTCAACTATAAGTTTGTCCAATTCTTGACTTACATTAATTATACTTGTTCTAGTAAGTTTATCTTCATTTTTAAGCATATTATTTAGTTTTTCCCTAATTATTTCTATTTTTTTCTCTAAATTCATGGTATCCACTTCCTTTGAATAACTTACTATAATTAAGTTGCATACATTATTATACATATATTATAGATTTATCTCAATAGTTTTTTACAAATTCATAAAAAGTTTATATAAATTACAATTTTTAACAAATTTAATTTTTATCCTTTTTTATATTATATAACATTATTCGTATAAAAAATTATTTAATTTAGATAATTATTTATAAAATTACAGTTTTATTACTTTATCAATACAAAGGTGGTTTTGTTGTTGATTTTATCAAACTTTCACACTCACTGTTTTTTCTGCGATGGAAACGGTAATCCTTCTGAATATGTTAAAAAAGCTATAGAATTTAATTTTAATTCTATTGGATTTTCCAGTCATGCACCACTTCCTTTTAGTAATGATTGGACAATGAAACCGGAAAATTTACCAATATATTTAGAAAGTATAAAAAATTTAAAAGACCTTTACCATAATACCATTGAAATTTATACCGGCCTTGAAATTGATTATATTAAAAATTTAATGTGCTCGTGTTCAAAAAAGTTTTTAGACTTAAATCTTGACTATACAATTGGTTCCATTCATATGCTAAAAGATTTAAATGGAGGCTATCTTGCTGTTGATGGTGATCTCTCAGAATATGAAGCTCTCCTAAAATTTACTTTTAATAATGATATAAAACAATTTGTACATGAATATTACTCTCAAGTAAGAAATATGGTTATAGAAAGTACTCCATCAATTGTAGGTCATCTTGATCTTATAAAAAAGCACAATAAAGCCATGAGATTTTTTAATGAAAATGAATCATGGTATAAAGAAGAAATTATTGAAACATTAAAAACAATTTCAAACTCAAACTCAATTTTAGAAATTAATACAGGTGGAAAAGTACGAGGATACACTGAAGATTTCTATCCAAGTAACTGGATAATACGTGAAAGCCGAAAACTTAATATCCCTATAATTTTAAATTCTGATGCCCATGATCCTATGCAAATTAAAGCTTATTTTAAAGAGGCTTCAGAGATTTTAAAAGCATCCGGTTACACCTATCAGCACATTCTTAAAAACAATAAGTGGACAGAAGTACCTCTTTAAAATTATTTTATTAGACCCATTTTTCAGCCCACTTTTGTATTCCATCCATAGCAGTTCCAAGTTCTATACCCTTCTCAGTAAGGCCATACTCTATTCTTACTGGAATTTCAGGGTAAACTTTTCGCTCCACTATGCCATTTTCCTCTAACTCCTTAAATCTTTCTGTAAGCATTCTTGCACTTAGATTGGGGATGATTGTCTGTATGTCAGAAAACCTTTTTGCTCCCTTCATAAGTGACCTTATAATAAGTCCTGTCCATCTCTTACCTAAAAGCTCAAAGGCTGCTTCAAAGTGTGGGCACATCTTATACTTATTCATAATTATCACCTCTTTAAATTATTTTACCATATTTGATTTATAAAAGTAAGCTACTTATTTAAATTTATTGAATTATTAACTAGCCTCACTATTACAGTTAGTTTTAATTTTAGTTTTATCCTTAGTTTTATCTTTAGTTTTATCCTTAGGCCTTAAAATTCTTTTTAAAAGCTCTTCATAAACAGGTTTGGAATTAAATGCATCACTTATTGCATAAGAAACAAGACAGACTAAACTCATAGGCATAAGTGATGCCAATGAACCTGTCATTTCAACTATTAACACAATTCCTGTTACAGGTGCCTTTACAATAGAGGCAAAATATCCGGCCATTGCGTATACAATAAGATTATTTATATACATATGGTTAAATCCTAAATTTACACTTATAAAATCTCCATATATAAATCCAATTAGTGCTCCAACTGCTAAGAGAGGCAAAAAAATGCCCCCTGGTACTGAAGAGCCATAGCTTATCATTGTAAAAATAAATTTTACTATAAATATTAAAATTATAAATTTAATGCCTAGTGAAGATTTAAAAAGATTATTTATTAATCCTTCTCCCCCACCTAAAACTTGCGGCATGAAAAACCATATTATTGAACATACAATAAAAGGTATCGTTGTTTTTATCCATATTGGCATTTTCTTCATTGAACCGTATATATCCTGTGACTTATAAATACATTTGTTGAAAAGCACTCCCATTACTCCTAAGATTAATCCTAAAATGATAAGATATCCATAGTTTCTAAGAGGCATGGCATTTAATTTTCCTGAAGTAAACATTGGCTTTAATCCAAATATATCATTGGATACAAAAGCAGCTGTAATAGATGCTGTTAGTGTACATGTAAACATTTTAGGTGAAAAGTTCTTATTAATCTCTTCAAGTGCAAAAATTGTTCCTGCTAAAGGTGCATTAAATGCAGCTGCAAGTCCTGCTCCTGCTCCTGCTGTTATTATATATTTTTTTCTCTTCTTTGTATTTTTCGATACTTTACTTAAACCCTCTCCAATTGAAGAACCCATTTGAACAGATGGACCCTCTCTTCCAAGGGACAACCCTGCTGCAAGACATATTACTCCTCCTATAAATTTTTCTATAATTATCTTCCACCACTGCCCTTTGAGCTTTCCCTTAAGACTACCCTCAAGCTGTGGTATCCCACTTCCCGATATCATAGAATCATTTTTTACCATAAACCCAACTAAAATACCTGCTGCTGTAAATATAATTATCCAAATTGGAATAAAAAATTCATGGTTTTTAAATGTTTTGAATACATTTTGTGTAAATAAGAATGTTTTATCAATTAAAATTCTATAAACTACTATTAAAATTCCAGTTAAAAATCCAATCATTATTCCGTCTAGTATAAGTCTATTTTTAGAACCAACTAAATTTCCAATCACTTCTGTTGATTTTTTCAATTTTATTTTCTCCTTATTATTGTTTATGTTAAATTAACATATAAATTTATTATAATATTAAATTTATTAAGGTGCAAACTACAGCTGTTACTTATATATGTGTTATTATATATATACATTTTAAATATAAATATTTTAACCTTATTTAAATAATGAAAGGATTTTGAAATGAATATTTTAAGCACAGAAAATTTAACGAAAAGTTACAGTGAAAAAATGCTTTTAAATAATATAAATTTAGGTATAAATGATGGTGACAAAATAGGTATTATTGGTGTAAATGGCACAGGTAAATCTACCCTTTTAAAAATACTTGCAGGTCTTGAAACGCCTGATTCAGGTAATATAATAACATCAAATTCACTAACTATAGGCTACCTCCCTCAGTCACAGCAGTTTGAGGATACTGCCACAATACTTGAAGAGGTTTTTAGTAGTGATTCCCCCAACATAAAAGTTGTTAAGGAATATGAAAATGCACTTTTAAGTCCTGAAACATCAAGCGATAAGATACTTTCTCTATCTAAAAGAATGGATGATTTAAATGCGTGGAATCTTGAAAGCGAAGCAAAAACTATTTTAACAAAACTTGGTTTAACTGATTTCAATGCAAAAATGGGCAGTCTTTCAGGTGGACAAAAAAAGAGAGTTTCTCTTTCTAAGGCTCTTATAAATCCATGTACTCTTTTAATACTTGATGAGCCTACAAACCACCTTGATGATGAGACTATAGAATGGCTTGAGAAATATCTAAATGGAAGAAATGGTGCCCTTCTTATGGTTACCCATGACAGATATTTTCTTGATAGGGTTACAAACAAAATAATAGAAATTGATAATGGCAATCTATATGTTTATGGTGGAAATTACAGTACATTTTTAGAAAAAAAGCTTGAAAGAGAAGAAACTTTAAAGACAAGTGAACAAAAAAGGCAAAATCTTTTAAGAAGAGAGCTTGCTTGGATTAGACGAGGTGTACGAGGCAGAGGTACCAAGCAAAGGGCACGAGTTGATCGTTTTAATGATATTAAAAATAACAAATTGGACACTGCAAAAGAGGATATTGATATATCTTTAAAAAATAGTCGTCTTGGTAAAAAAGTTATAGAGATAAATCATTTAAGCAAGAACTTTGACAATAAAAAAGTTATAGATGATTTTAGTTATATAGTAACTCGTGATGACCGAATAGGAATAATTGGTCCAAATGGCAGCGGAAAATCTACTCTAATAAATATCATATGTAAGAGGCTTTATCCGGACAGTGGAAATATTGACGTTGGTGAAACTGTAAAAATAGGCGTTTACTCACAAGAGACCTATGAAATGAACGAGTCTTTAAGAGTAATTGAGTACATTAAAGAAAGTGCTGAATTTATATCAACTGCAGACGGCGATAAGATAAGTGCTTCCAAAATGCTTGAAAGATTCCTCTTTCCCTCTGAACTTCAGTGGGCTCCAATATCGAAGCTTTCAGGCGGTGAGAAGAGAAGGCTTTATCTTTTAAAGGTGCTTATGGGATCTCCTAACGTTCTTCTTTTAGATGAACCTACAAATGATCTAGACATAGAGACTCTTAGAGTTTTAGAAGATTATATACAAAATTTCAGTGGTGCCGTTCTATCTGTATCTCATGACAGATATTT
This sequence comes from Clostridium sp., assembly GCA_028692255.1. Classification (GTDB taxonomy): domain Bacteria; phylum Bacillota; class Clostridia; order Clostridiales; family Clostridiaceae; genus Clostridium_I. The sequence continues at coordinate 5,859 of JAQUXS010000021.1, read as the reverse complement.
TCTTGATAAGGTTTCAGATAAAATATTTGATTTTACTGGTAATGGCAAAATAGTTGAGTTTACAGGAAACTATTCAGATGTCAAAGAGAAATTATTGAGCATGAACTCTGACGCAGTGGATTCTAAAAAAGCCGAAGCGAAAAATGCTTCGAAAAATAGTGAACCTAAAAATAAGGAAAAGGCACTTAAGTTCACATACAGCGAAAAATTAGAATATGAGAAAATTGATTCAGTAATAGCTACCCTGGAAGATGAAATAAGTGCTATAGATAAAAAAATTGAAGACAATGCTTCTAATTATGCAAAATTAAAAGAGTATATGGAAGATAAAACTAAAGTTGAAGCCAAACTCAATGAAAAAATGGATCGCTGGGTATATCTAAATGATCTTGCAGAAAAAATAAGCAAATCTTAATTTAAGTATTTAAGCTTCGGTGGATATATTCACCTTCAGCTCCCTAGGGGCTGTATTAAATAATTGTTGTTGGTTATATTTATAGTATTTCTGCATAAAAACAGTATTGTATATGCCAACATCACATTGCTATTTTGTACAACCATATCTGTATAGCTAAACTTTAACAACATTTTTTTAATACAGCTTCCACTGTTTTGTAACTAAACCTTGGTTCTCTCTTTCAATGTATTTTTAACAGACTTTATATCCTCAATATTTTTCTTTGCCATCTTTTTATAACAAACTGCTGCTGGTACGAAGAAAGCTTGAAGAATAGAAATTGTTAACATATAATTGTAGGGTTCAGCCTTATAAGATGATATAAATTGCAAAAGGTAACCTGTTCCAACGTTACCAATTGTCCTTCCAAAACTTGATACAAGATTTAATATGCTAAAAGCAGTGCCCCTGTGCTCCGGTAAATTCACATCAGTTAAAATTGCAAGAGACGTTGGAGTATTAGAGGATTGAGCGCTGCTAGCAAAAAAGGCTAGCACAAAAATCAAAAGCATCCATGGATTTAAAAACATCTGTGATACAATGCTTAGAAGTATTGTATATGTAGTACTTGTATTTAAGTACAGATTTTTCATTGGAACTATAAACATCAATATATAAAATGGCATAGTTGTAAAAACTACAACTGAAATAAAACTTGCCCTTCCTTTATCACTTTTCTTTTGAAATAAATCCCCTATATATCCAAAAGCAGCAGAAGTGAGCCCACCAAGCTGAAGTATTCCATAAAGATATCCAGCTGCTATAATTGCTGAGTTTAGTGCATAACCCTCATAACGTATTTTGGATATATATAAATTTGGAAGCCATATTAAACTTCCTGTTGATATACTCATAAAAAATCCCTGAAGTATAAGAAGAACATTACTCTTCTTAGATATTATACCTGGAATTTGGTCAAATTTTATATTGTAATCATAGTTGCTTCCATCTTTAAGCATACCTTTTAATTCTGGCTCTGCTTCACCCATTTCAGGTTCTTTTACAAATATGTATAAGAAAATAAGTAAAATTCCTATTATGCTCACAATTTTAAATGGCATTCTCCAGTTTGAAGCAGTTGATATAAGCGATGCCATAAGTGCACCTATTATGCCGCCAAACCCTTGAGACATACCCCATAGGCTTAAAAGCATTCCTCTCCTTTTCTTAGGAATATAATCTGTAAGTACGCTAAAACCTATAGAAGATATACACCCAAGCCCTATTCCCGTAAAAAATTGTGAAAGCAGCAGTTCTAAATAATTGTAACTTACAGATGTAAAAAAAACAGAAATAGACCATATTACAGTTCCAATCATAATAAGTTTCTTCCTGTTATACTTTCCTGACAAATAGCCCCATACAACAGATGAAAGAGCCGTTACAAGTATATTTATTGCAGACACTATGCCAAGTGCTGAAACCTGTATTTTTAAATCTTTTGCAATTAAAGAAAAAAGCGGAGGGAAAAGACCTATTATTATATTATCAAAAGCTGCCAGCATAATAAAAACAAATATAGTATATATGATACTCCATTGATTTCTTTCCATATATTAGTACTCCTTAATAAATTAATTTGTACTTAATATTATTTAACTTATTTCATTTCATTATACAAATGTACAGAGTAAAATATATTTCTGCATCATTTTTGTTGACTTTGCGACATTTTTCTTATATTTACGACTTATTGTGGTATAATGTTATTATTTAAAATCTTTGTACTTAATTCGAGGTGTAGTACTCATAATGATAATGAATTTACTATCTTCCCTATCATCAATTGCCTGCGTTATATATTTGCTTGTTGGTATAAAAGCCTACAGAACAGATAAAAAATCCGATTTATGTAAAATTTTTTTATCTCTAAATTTAACAATGGCAATTTGGTCTTTTGCATATTCCTTTGTGTATTCAGCTTCTGACCCAATATCTTATTCTATTTGGATTAAAATTTCTGGAATTGGTTGGTGTAATTTCACTTCAATAATTTTGTATTTTGCTTTAAAATTATCAGAAAATAAAATTGTTAATAATAAACCTTTAATGGTAATCATGTTTATACCCGGTTTAGCTATTTTTTTATTCTACTGCTTAAAGTGTGAACCACTTAATCCATACAACCATTTTAATTCTATTTTTAATGTTGCAGATTTTATTTGTTACTCTTTATATTTAATTGCTAGTTTCTTTGTACTATATTTTTGGGGTAAAAATTCAGAAAATGCATTAGAAAAAAAGCAATCAAAAATTATTATTATAACTGGATCAATTGCATTTTCTCTTAATGTTATTATTCAAGAATTCCTTCCTTTGTTAGGTATAGCTAAAAACGTTCCTAATTTAAGTCAATTTTATTTTCTTATTGTCCTTTGGGGAATACAATACGTTATAGCTAATTACAATTTTCTAAAAATTTCCTTTTCTAATCTAGATGATAACCTTTTTAAAGAAATAATGGACCTGACTTTTTTAATTGATTTAAACGGCAAAATATTCAAAGTAAATAAAAAAATTGATAAAATTCTTGGGTATACTGAAAGCGAATTAATAAATATTGAAGTTGTAAATATAGTTAAAAATGACAATTTCAAAGACTTAATTTTAAACTGTTCTTCGCTAAAAGATAATGTTGTGTTTAATGGAGTTGATTTATTAACTAAAAATAAAGATTTAATTCCATTTGATTTATCCGTGTCTCCTTTAAATATAGGTAAAACACATTATACTATGGGGCTATTAATAGTTGGACATAATATGAGAACATTAAAGGATTTAAAAGATACCCAGAAGAAAATCAAAGTTTTAAACCATAATCTTTTGTTTATAAACTCTATTTTCAGAGAAGCATCGATTAAAGACAGTTTAACAAATCTTTATGATCATCATCATATACATGAACTTTTAAAATTTGAAACATCTAATTATTTAAAGCTTAACAAGGATTTATGTATTATTATGCTTGACATAGACTTTTTCAAAAAAGTAAATGATACCTATGGTCATATAGTAGGTGATAAAGTTATTTCAGAAGTATCTAATAGTATAAAAAGAAATATAAAGCCTTCTGATTATGCTGGAAGATGTGGAGGCGATGAATTTCTTATTATACTTAAAGAAACTTCTATAGAAGAAACCAATAAAATAGCTGAAGCTATAAAAAATGATGTGAGCAATTTGACTTTTGCTCAATTAAAATTAAAAGTAACTATAAGTGTGGGTATTTCAAAGTGTGAATCTAAAAATGCACTTGAACTTTTAGATAATGCTGATAGTATGTTATATGAATCCAAAAAAAATGGAAGAAATACTATAACTTATAACTATAGCATACCAAAAATGGTATAATTAATACGTTCTAAAATAAAAGTAAGGAGGGTTACTAGTATGTCCCTTGCTTCTGTAATGATGCGAATAATACTCACTATAAATTTTATACTTACAATAGTCGTAATATATGGAGAAAGAAAAAAACCTTCTGAAACAGGCATATGGGTTTTAATTTTTACTTTTTTACCTGTAATAGGCTTTATAGCATATCTTTTTTTAGGTAGGACTTTACATTTTAGTAAGAAAAAAAGATTTAGAATTAAAAAAGAATACGATGAAAATTATAAAAAAAATTTAATTAATCAAAAAAAACTGCTAAAAACAAAGGAAATGATAACTGGCAATAAAATAGATGCATCTTATTATGACATTATAGAAATGCATATTAATGAAAGCAAAAGTATACTTACTGAAGATAATGATATAACTCTTTTTATAGATGGAAAAGAAAAATACGAAGCTTTAATTAAAGATATTAAAAATGCCAAAAATTCTATTCATATCCTTTATTTTATTATAAAAAACGATAACATAGGTAAGAAAATTGTGAATCTACTGGCACAGAAGGCAAAAGAAGGCGTTGAAGTATGTGTTTTATATGATCATTTGGGAAGTTTTATGACGCCCTTTAGTGCTTATAAACCTTTAATAAAAGCAGGTGGAAAAGTGAATAGATTTTTTCCACTTAAATTTGGCTCCTATTTAAGAGCAAATTATAGAAATCACAGAAAAATTGTAGTAATAGATGGTAAAATAGGCTATCTTGGTGGTATGAATATTGGCGATGAATATATGGGACTTGGCAAAAATAAAGTGGCTTGGAGAGATACTCATATAAGACTAGAGGGTTCTTCCGTTTTAATGCTTCAAGTTAGATTTATGCAGGACTGGTATCATTCTTCTAGTGAAAATATAAAAAATGAAGATATGTTTAATGACGATCTATTTCCTAAGATAAATTCAAATGGTAAAATGAGCCTTCAAATAGTATCAAGCGGTCCTGATTCACAGGGAGAACAGATAAAAAGAGGACTTATAAAAATGATTAATAGTGCACATGAAACAGTGTACCTTCAAACTCCTTATTTTATACCCGATGAACCCTTCCTTGAAGCACTGCAGATTGCAGTTATGTCTGGGAAAGATGTACGCGTTATGATTCCTGGCATTCCTGACAAGCCAATAGTTTACAGGGTTACTTTTTCCTACATTCAAGATCTTCTTAACTATGGAATAAAAGTATACTTATATCCTGGATTTCTGCATTCTAAAATGCTTGTAATTGATGACAAAATATGTTCACTTGGCACTACTAATATAGACATAAGAAGTTTTAAGCTTGATTTTGAAATAAATGCCTTTATATATGATGAGGAGTTTTCATCCAAATGCTCAGAAGCTTTTAAAAACGATATGAAAATTTCCAAGGAGGTAACCATTGATTGGTATAAAAAAAGAAGCTTCTTCAATAAGTTTCAGGAGGGCTTCTTCAGATTGTTTTCTTCTTTAATGTAAAACATTTATTTTGTTATATTTTGCTGCAGCTGTCTCTTACAATAAGCTTTGTTTTAAATTTTATTTTTGATATTTTTTTATTGTCATTTTCTATTATATCCATGAGCTTGTTTGAGGCATTTTCACCTAAACCATACATATCTTGATCAACTGTTGTAAGTTTAGGTTCAACTATATTTGATATATATGTATTATCAAACCCAATTATTGAAATGTCCTTTGGTACATCTAGATTTAATTTCTTGCAGGCATTTACAGCACCTAGTGCCATAAGATCATTGCAAGCAAATATTGCAGTAGGTATTCTATTTTCTTTGAGTTTACTGCACATTACTTGCATGGTTCTTTCCACTGTCTTGTCGCTGTTTCCACCGCCTATATTTACACATCTTATATTTTTTGAAAGTCCATTTTCAGTTAAAACTTCTTTATATACATCTTCTTTTATATCATATGAATAGCTTTCATCACCTCTTATAAATAGTATATCCTTATGACCTAAATCTATAAGATATTTAATTGCTTCATATGCACCACTGGCCTCATCATTTATT
>JAQUXS010000095.1 GCA_028692255.1 Clostridium sp. | reverse complement strand
CAAGTATTGCTTATGACTCTAAGCACATCTTTAATATTTAAAATAAGTTGGGGAAGTTCTATTCCTGCACTGTTTGTACTTTTTACATCTATTATATTTGTAGTTCTCGGACTGGGACTTCTACTTTGCAGATTTGTAAAAACAATTGCTGATGCTCAGTTAGTTTGTCAAATGGTAGTTCAAATAAGTTGTATGGTTGGTGGGTCATATATACCATTAGAATATTTTCCAACTACACTAAAGCATATAGCTTATTTTATGCCACAGAGCTGGGCAGTAGCAGCACTTACAGATGTAGTTCTTAAAAATAAAGGATTAATTTCAATACTTCCCAATGTAGGTGTGTTACTTTTATTTGCAGCAGCCTTTTTTACAGCTGGAGTTTCTACTATAAGAGGAACAGTTGAAAGCTAGTACAAGAATTTGCAAATAGAGTATGTTTTTCTTGAAAAATCATGGTATAATTGTATTAAATTTCAATAAGTATAAATTTGTATTTATAGATGAACTATGAATAGTAATTACAACAATAAATTATATAGTAGGTAAGGGTAAGTGATAAAATGAACTTAAAAAAAGGGGATAAGGTAGGCATAGTAGGCTGCTCAAATGCACAGATGTTGTCTAATAAACAAAGTATTGAAATGCTTATTAGTACAATCAAAGAAATTGGGCTAGTTCCTGTTTTTAGTGAGTGTATTTTTGAAAAATATTCTGTGTTTAGTGGAAGCGGGGAAGAGCGTGCAGGGGAACTTATTAAACTCTATAATTACAAGGAAGTTAAGGCTATATTTGACATATCAGGTGGAGATATTGCTAATGAAATACTAGAATATTTGGACTTTGATACAATTAAAAATAATACTAAACCATTCTTTGGATACAGTGATTTAACTACGATAATAAATGCTATATATACAATGACTGGAAATATCTCATATTTGTATCAAATTAGAAACCTAATAAATGAAGATAAAGAAATCCAGAGAAAAAGATTTATAAATTCTCTTTTTCATGGGGAAAAAGATTTATTTGATATTAAGTATTCATTTGTGCAAGGAGATAAAATGAAAGGTATTGTTGTAGGAGGAAATGTAAGATGCCTTCTTAAATTAGCAGGGACACCATATTTACCTGACTTTAAGAATAAAATATTGTTTTTAGAAGCTTGTGGCTGCAGTCCAGCTCTTTTAACAGCATTTTTTAGTCAATTAAAGCAGATGGGGGTATTTTTAAAAATTAATGGTATACTTCTTGGAACATTTACGCAAATGGAACAAAATAATGTTAAGCCAGAAGTCATAGATATACTTAAAAATGTATTGAAAAATGACAAGATGCCTATTGCTAAAACAAGGGAAATTGGACATGGTAGTGATTCTAAATGTATTGCTATAGGGAAAAAACAATCATTTGAATAAAATGGTTGCTTTTTAATATTGCGCTGAAAATGTTTTTTGTGTATAAAAAGTAAGTAAAGGTGAGTTTAATGAACATATTGAAAATTAAAAATGTAGCATAAGTATATTGCAATTACATAAAATTCCATGTACAATATATAAAAAAAGGAAATTTGTGGTGATTAGAAAGTGAGAAAATTTAGAAAAATTAAAAAGATATACAATAGATATACAGTATTATTTTTAATAATGACAATATTATTTTCAGTATTGATTGGTAGTTTAGTTTATTTGCAGATTGTAAAAGGAAAATCCTATGCTGATACTGCTAATACTAAATTGACTAAACTTATATCAATCAAGGCACCAAGAGGTATTATTACAGATGAAAATGGTATTAGGCTTGCAGATAATGTTCAAAGCTATAATATTACATATAATCTTATGTATGCTTATACTGAAAAGAAATATGATAAAATTTTTTCTACACTCAATAAGACCTTTAAAATATTAGATCAAAATGGGGAGAGTCAAAAAGACAGCTTTATACTGAAAACGAACCCATGCCGATTCGAAATTAATTCTAGTAATCCAAAAGATATTCAAAGCATACAACTTAAGTTTTTAAAAGATAGGGGATTTCAAGACCCTATACGTAAAAAAAAGTTTACTGGGAAAAAGGAAAGTGAACTAAATTCAGAGCAAAAAGATGAACTTAACGATGAACTACTTAAATTAACACCAGAATATGTTTATAATAAACTTTTAAAAAAATATGATATTGTCAAGGGAATTTCAAAACTTAATATTAAGTATTCTAATGATGATATTAGAAGATATTTAATTGTGATTGATGAATTGGCAATGAATAATTTTTCTGAATATAAATCAGTAGACATAGCTAGTAATGTAAAAAAAGATACTGCACTTATATTCATGCAAAGATCCTCTGAACTTCCAGGACTAAATGTAGAAAATAGTTCAATGAGAGAATATCCTTATGGAAGTTTAGCTTCGCCAGTAATTGGATATATAAGCAGAATAAGTTCAAATAATGAAGAAAAATATGAGGAAAAAGGATACGATACAAGCAGTGATTATATTGGTCAATCTGGAATTGAATCAGCTATGGAAGGTAAACTTAAAGGCAATGATGGAGGGAAAATCGTTGAGGTTAATCAAGCAGGAAGTATTACAAAAAATCTTGCTACTAGAGAGGCTGAGCCAGGGAACAATGTTAAGCTTACTTTAGATGCTAATCTTCAATATACAACTGAGCAATCTTTAAATGATAACCTTACAAAGATTCGCAAACAAGGTAAAGTAGGCAATGATCAGATAACAACCAATGCCACTAGAGGGGCAGCAGTGGTTATAGATGTTAATACTGGTGGTGTTTTAGCACTAGCAAGTATTCCTAGTTTTAATCCTAATGATTTTTCAAGCCCTTCAGGGCTTACAGATGAACAAAATAAAAAGTATTTTAACCCTGATTATGAAAGCATGGGAAAGGCGTTAAATCTTTCTCAAAGCCAGATTGATGATAGGTTTCCACTTGATAAAAGCATAAAGGGGAATACTACAATAAGAAAGGATATGTATGACTTTTTTCCTAAATATTTATACAATTATGCAACAATGTCTCTTATCCCATCAGGTTCTACATTTAAACCTTTAACGGCAATAGCAGCTCTTGAAAGTGGTGTAATAACACCTGAGTACACTTATGAAGATCAAGGTAATTTTGATATAGGTGGAGGACAAATTGATACATTTAAAAGTGATGGAGTGCTTGGGGTTTTAAATGTGGAACAAGCTATAATAAGATCAAGTAACCCATTTTTTATGAATGCAGGAAAACTTCTTAAGAGTAAATATGGAGATAATGCATTAGCAAAATTTGCATGGCAGTTTGGTTTAGGATCAGATCCAAATTCAAAGGATTCAGATGTTTCAAACACAGGTGTTGAAATACCAGAAAATTTTGGTCAGGTGTATAATTCTTATTCTCAAAAGAATCTATCCTCAAGACAATATCTTATGAATATAGAAGCAGATTTAAAAAGTGGAGTTTCTTCTTTAGGTGGAAAGCTTCCTATTATTGACTTATATGATAATAATAGTGACAGTAAGGCAGTAGCAGACATAAAAAGTAAAATTAGAAGCAATATTAAAAATACAATTAAAGATGGTAAATTTTCAGCTAAAGATTATAAAAATTTATTTAAAGAGCTTATAAATGAGGATACACAGTATTCCAATAAAAATATATCAGATGCCCAGCTTTTAGCTATTGTAGAAGAGATAAGGTATCAGGCTCTTCAAACTGGGTATGGATCACTTAAACTTCCTTACAACATGTATTTTGCATCCATTGGTCAAGGTATGGATAATTTTACACCTCTGCAGATTGCAAATTACATAGCAACTATAGCTAATGGAGGAACGAGATACAAAGTTCATTTAGTTGACAGTGTAACAGACTCAACAGGTAAAGTAATACTAAAGAATAATCCTGTAGTTTTAAATAAGGTTAATATGAGCACTAAGACAAGGCAAATAGTTATGGCTGGAATGGAAGGAGTTACAGGTGCAGGAGGTGCAGATGGTACAGCGGCAGAAGCTTTTTCAGGTTTTAAAATAGCAACAGGTGGTAAAACAGGAACTGCTCAGTTTAACGATCCAGACAAGCAGACTAAAGAGGGAAGAGCGGACTATGCGTGGTATGTTGGATTTGCACCAGCTGATAATCCTAAGATAGCAGTTGCAGTTGTCCTATTTGATGGTGGCTATGGAAGCCAAGCAGCTTATGTTGCCAAAGGAATATATGAGGAATATTTCAAAGATGAACTTCAAAAGTCAAATTATCCCTTTGATGTTGATTTAAATATTAAACCTGAAAATTAATTATATAACCTGTTATAATATTATTAATAGAATAATTGATGTTACGGGGGAGTAGAAATGGCAGTTCAGGTTTTAACTGATAGTACTAGTTACTTAAATGAAGAATTAAAGAAAGAATTTGGTATAAGAGTTGTATCTTTAAATGTAACCTTTGATGATAAGAGTTTTAAGGAAACTGAAATTGATAATAATAGTTTTTATAAGATGATGGATGAAAAGGGAATACCTCTTTCATCTCAGCCTTCTATTGAGGATTTATGTTATGAGATGAAAGAGGTTGTAAAAACAGGAGATGACCTTCTATGTGTATTTTTGTCTTCTGAAATGAGTGGCACCTTTAATTCAGCACATATTGCAAAAAACATGATACTTGAAGAGTATAAAGATGCAAAGATTGAAATTATTGATTCTAGATCTAATTGTATGCAGCTTGGATTTTGTTCTATTGTAGCAGCAAGAGCAGCTAAAGAGGGCAGGACATTAGAGGAAGTTAAACAAATTGTAGAAGATAACATAAAGAGAAGTAGATTCCTATTTATACCGGATAATCTTGTCTATTTAAAGAAAGGTGGAAGAATAGGTGGAGCTAGTGCTATTTTGGGTAATATTTTAAAGATTATACCTATACTTACAGTTGAAAATGGGGTTACTACAGTGTTTTCAAAAGTTAGAACAAAGAAAAATGCAATTATAAAAATGATAAACAAGATACTTTTAGATGTAAATGAGTATGGACTTTCTGGAATTGCAGTGCATCATATAAATTGTATTGATGAAGCTAATGAAGTTAAAGATAAATTAGAAAAGCTTTTAAATATAAAGGTGAAGATTTTTGATATTGGTCCTGTAATTGGACTTCATGTAGGGCCAGGTGCTATTGGTATAGCATATTACACAAAAAAGGATATGCGATAGGCGTATAAATATTTCAAAATTGATTATACTACTTGTGTATTATTATGAGAGGAAGTGTAATCTTGAAAAATATACTTATTATATCTTCATATTTTACGGGATGTGGACACAAGAGTATAACTGAAGCTCTTTGTGAAAAGTTTGATGAACAGGATAATGTAAATGTTACTGTAGTTGATGGATTTTCACTTGGAGGGAAACCACTTTTAAACGTTGGAAAATCATATGGCATAATTACACGAAATGCGGAAGGCTTGTGGGAAATTGTCTGGGATATTTCTTCAACAAAACCTTCAATTATAAATGATATGATTGAAATCGTAATAAAAGATAAATTCTTAAAGTTAATACATAAGGTGGAGCCAGATGTTATAGTTTCAGTACATCCTAATTTTAATGGCTCGATTTTAAATATACTAAGTAAAAATGGATATAAAATTCCAGTTACAACTATGATAGCAGATCTTGTTAACATTTCACCGCTGTGGGCGGATAGAAGAGCAAATTACATTATAGCACCTACTATTGAAGCTAAAAATAAATGTATTGAATACGGTATATCTGAAGAGAAAATAAAAGTTCTTGGATTTCCTGTAAGATCTAGATTTTATTCAAACGATATAAATTTAAATGATAAGAATGATAAACCTAACTTTTTAATAATGAGCGGCGGTGAGGGTGCTGGCAATATGAGCAAAATAGCCAATATTATTTTGAAGAATTTTGATGTTAATGTATCTATAGTAACAGGTAGGAACAGTGCTATGAAGAAAAAACTTGAACGTTCTGTTATGAGAAATTACAATGACAGAGTTAAAATATATGGATTCATGGAAAATGTTCAGGAGCTTATGCTTAAATCCAATGTAATGTTCACGCGAGCAAGCCCAAATGTTATGATGGAGGCAGTTGCATGCAATGTGCCTTTGGTTTTAACAGGGTCACTTCCAGGACAGGAACAGGGAAATATAGGCTTTGCACAAAAATATAATCTAGGAACAAGTTTTAAAAATAAAAAATATCTATGCAATACTATTGAAGAACTATTTTATAATGACAACTACCTGCTTGATTCAATAAAAAATTCTCAGAGGAAATTTTATTGCCCAAATAGTTCTAAGGACATAGTAAAATTTATTTGTAGTATTGAGAATGACACTGAAAAAAGTAGGGTAATAGGACTTGATTAATAATTACTTAAATTCTTTAAAGTTTTAAATTCATATGTTACAATTGTATAATTGCAGATATTGTTTAAATTACTTGAAAGTATGTGATAATGTATGGATTTTAAAAAGAAAAATATAATTGCAGCCATAATGGTTGCAATGTTTTTGGGAGCCGTTGAAGGAACTGTTGTAACTACAGCAATGCCTACAATAGTTAGAGATTTAAATGGTTTTGATAAAATAAGTTTTGTGTTTTCAATATATCTTTTGACTTCTGCAATATCAACACCTATTTATGGAAAATTAGCTGATTTATATGGAAGGAAAAATACACTAACTATAGGTATTACTATATTTTTAGTTGGCAGTGCACTTTGTGGGTTGTCACAAAATATGAATGAACTTATATTTTTAAGAGGGCTTCAAGGGCTTGGCGCAGGGTCAATATTTACTGTGACTTATACAATTATAGGAGATGTGTTTCCAGTTTCAGAAAGAACTAAGGTACAGGGTTGGATAGGTTCAGTGTGGGGCATAGCTAGTATTATTGGACCATTTATTGGAGGCTTTTTTATTCAGTTTTTTACATGGCATTGGATTTTTTACATAAATATACCTTTTGGAATACTTTCTATAGTTTTATTACAAAAAAATCTTAAAGAAGATTTTAAAAGTAAGAAGCAAAAGGCAGATTATGCAGGCATTGTACTTCTATCTCTTTCTATAATAATATTTTTATATTCGATATTATCAATTGATGAAAATACAAATATTTTTTCAATGAAGTTTGCTTTATCAATGTTAACGGTTATAGTACTTATTGTATTATTTTGTTTTACTGAAAAAAGAGCAAAGGATCCACTTATACCTTTTGAAATATTTAATGGGGAGATAAACATTACTAATGTAATAAGTTTTCTCATTTGTGCTGTTTTGATTGGAACTGATGTGTATTTACCAATATACATACAAAATATTTTAGGATACAATGCTATTATATCAGGTATTTCACTAGCCTCAATGTCAATTTCATGGATATTATCTTCATTTATTCTTTCAAAATTAATTCCAAAACATGGGGAAAAAATTGTGGCTTTGGGTGCTTCAGCAATTATAATTTTAGGTACTTCTTTAATGTATACATTGAATGAAAAGTCTCCTTTGGTTCTTTTAATATTTTATGCTTTTATACTTGGATTTGGGTATGGAGGTATACTAACAATAACTACTATATTGGTACAAGAATCTGTCTCTTATAGCAAAAGAGGAGTCGCAACAGCTGCAAATTCACTTATAAAAACAATAGGACAAACTGTTGGAGCGGGAGTATTTGGAGTTATATTTAATTTCAGCATTGTAAAACATTTAAATAAAATGGGCATTTATAATGTGAGGGCTAACAATATTTATAGCACACAGAATGTTAAAATAAATTTATCGTCAGATATAGTTAAATTTTCATTAAATGGAGGATTTCATTCTATATTGTTAGTGTTTATTATTTTGGCTTTAATGAGTTTTATATTCTCAATAATACTTAAAGATACTTTGAAAAAGCAAAAGAATTAGTGATTTACTCAAAAATGTGTTGAAAATTTTAACATTGCTTATGATATAATAAAATGTATTGGAATAGTTAATATGAGGAGTGATTAGATATATGAAGAAAGTAATATTATTGAGCGGAAGTCCTAATGCAGAGGGAAATACTGTACAAATTCTTAGAGAATGTGCAAAAACTATTGAAAAAAATGAAGTAGAAGCTGAAGTTGTGTCATTAGCCGGAATAAACCTAAAGGATTCCATGAATTTTCAAGGTGGTTATAATGATGGGTTTGATGAAATAATTGAAAAGATTAAAAATGCTAAGGGACTTATTGTTGGGGCTCCA
>JAQUXS010000020.1 GCA_028692255.1 Clostridium sp. | reverse complement strand
TACTTTATCATGAATTAAAATTAAATAAGTTAATTATTATGAAAAGAAAAACTCGAAAACCAATACAAAAAAGAGATTTAGAAAAATATAATAGAATTATTGATGCCAGCTTTAAGCTTTTCAACGAAAAAGGCTATTTCAACACCACTACAGCTGATATTGCAATAGAAGCCAATGTAGCCACTGGGTCAGTTTACTCATATTTTGAAGATAAAAAAGATATTTACCTTCAAGTTTTAAAAAAAATTAATGATAAATTTGAATATCCAACTAAGACTTTTTGGATTGAAAACAACGATAAGGACTTAAAAGATCCACAGGTGTGGAAATTTTTATTCCAAAATTTTTTTGATATAATGATTCAATATCATAATTTTTCAAAACAATTTAACGATGATCAATGTGCCTTAATTCTTTTAGACAAGGATATACATAATTGGGTTAAAAATGAAGATGAAATCAGAATGGCTAAAATAAAAGAAGCTATTAGGGAATTTAATATTCCTTTTAAAAGTAAAAATCATTTAAATACTTTTATAAATTTATCATATATGCTAATAGATAATATATGTCATAAAGTACTATATAATACTGATACTAATAAAAATAAAGATTTGTATGTAAACAGTTCTGTGAATATGCTTTACTCTCTATTTATGGATTGTACCAATTATAATTAGAATTTAATATTTTTTATATGACAGGCAAGAGTTTGTCTAAAGGTAATGCCCCTAATACAAATAAACTCTTGCCTATTTATTACTTAATTTTTGTATTATCTTCTATGCAGAATAAGAATCTTCATACTCAACTATATTATCATCAAATAAATTTTGAAAATACGCATAATATGGTTTACAATTCAATATGCTTTTAGTTTTAATGTAATTTTCTACTACACTCCCATAAAAGGATTTTTTTTCTCTCAAGTATTGAATAAAACTAATTTCCTCTTCATTTGCTTCGAATTTTCTTAAATCGCCATCAATAACAATCTTTCCTTTTTCCTCAATACTTATTGGCTCATTAATTTTAAACATCTTTTTTCCTCCTATAAAATTTATATTTTTTATAATGTAGAAATAAACACATTGTTGTCGGAAACGTTTTCAATAAACTTAAAACTAAAAACATCCATTAACATTTTCATGCTTATCTAATATTAATGAAATTGTACTGTTATACTTTTTTTTTTGATTATGAGTCTATTATAGAACAGATAATGTAAAAATTCAACCTTATTTTGTAAATAAATAAAATTTGTGCAATCGTTTGCGTAAACTATTACAATGTTCTATAATAATAATTGTAAATATTTAATTTATTATTAAGGAGGGCAATTATGGATATAAAATCACTACCCAAAATAGCTTATTTTTCTATGGAATACGGATTAGATTCTAATTTTAAAACTTATGCTGGTGGACTTGGAATACTTGCAGGTGATTATTTAAAAGGTGCTAAAGATATGAATTTGCCTATAGTTGGTATCGGAATCAAATGGAAACAAGGCTATGGTGAACAAATGATTGATGAAAATGGACATCCCTTTGATGCCTATCACAATTATAACTATGATTTTTTGAAAGATACCGGCATAAAAATTTCAGTTAAAATTAGAAATGTAGATGTTTTTTGTAAAGTTTGGAAATGTGACAACTTTGGTAATAACCCAATATATTTACTTGATACAGATCTTCCTGAAAATTCAGAGACATGGATTACTGGACAACTCTATGGTTGGTTTGGTGAAGAAAGAATTGCTCAAGAAATAGTTCTTGGAATTGGGGGTATACGAGCTTTAAGAGCACTAAAACTCCCTATTGATGTATACCATTTCAATGAAGGCCATGCTGATTTAGCTGCAATTGAACTTATTAGAGAAAAAATGGAACTTGGTCACAGTTTTGAAGAGTCTCTGGATTTAACTAGAAATGAAGTTGTTTTTACAACTCATACTCCAATTTTACAAGGTAATGAATCTCACCCTATTGAAAAGCTTGAATTTATGGGTGCATTCAATGGACTTACAAAAGAACAGATGATGTCTATAGGTGGAAACCCCTTTAATATGACAGTTGCTGGTTTAAGGCTTTCAAGAAAAGCAAATGCGGTGTCACAGCTTCATGCTGAAACTGCAAATAAAATGTGGAAAGATATATCCGGAATAAATAAAATAATTGGCATAACAAATGCTATTCATAAAAAAACATGGGTAGACCAAAGAATTACTGCTGCCTATGATAAAAATGAGGATCTTATAGCTGCCCATAAAATTATAAAAAGCGAGCTAATTAATTTTATAAAAGAAAGAACTAATGTTACCTTCGACGCTAACAAGCTGTTAATTGGTTTTTCTAGAAGAGCAGCTCCCTACAAAAGAAGCGACCTTATATTTAGGAAACCTGATATAATTGAACCACTTTTAAAAAACGGTAAAATTCAAATAGCATTTTCAGGTAAAGCTCATCCACTAGATGATACAGGCAAAGGAATAGTAGCTAACCTTGTTGCAATGATGAAGAAATATCCTAATTCAGTAGTTTTCTTAGAAAATTATGATATGACTATAGGTAAAATGTTAACTAGAGGATCCGATATATGGCTTAACAACCCAAGAAGACCTCTTGAAGCAAGTGGAACTTCTGGAATGAAAGCTGCTATAAATGGTGTTCTTAACTGCTCCATACTTGACGGTTGGTGGGCAGAAGCTTGCATTGATGGTGTTAATGGCTGGCAGTTTGGAGATGGTGCAAGCTGTAATGATGGAATCGATACAGCCTCTGATATTGAAAAACTGGACAAACATGACTGTGATGCCCTTTATGACACCCTATTAAATAGAGTAATTCCGACTTACTATGAAAACAAGCAAAAATGGAGTGATATGATGCATGAAAGCATTAAAAGCTGCTCCAAATATTTTGCAGTGGAAAGAATGCTCACTGAATACTACGAAAAGCTTTATAAATAGCCCAATAATATTTAACTATATATTAAGAGGAGAATTCTTATTTTAAGGACTCTCCTCTACCCTTATAAGTTAAGTATGTCTTTAAAATATTGTTCAATATTGCCACTGTATCTTCCTAAATTTAATCTTTTATCTTTAATATAAAGCTTTAGTCCATTTTCTAGAGAAATATGTGCATCATACTTAAGTTTTCTCTTCTGATATTCAAGGCACATAAATTCATTTATAAAAACTTCTTTTTCTTCAATAGATTTTAATTTTTTCTTTAAAATAGCTTCTTTTAATTTTACTTTACTTTCCTTCATTATCTTATACAAGTTCATCTGTTTCCACATTACTCTTCTTACATTTAGATCTTTAAAAGCTAATTCATATATATTTTTTCTTACAATTGGGACCTCATAAATCTGCCTTTCAAGCTTTTTCACAGTTGAATTATTTCTATCAAATTTACTCATAATAAATAATGATCCATAATCATATTCTGTCCTTATTAACCTTCCATAAATCTGCTTTAAATCTATGGACACAATTGGGAAATTCACAATTGCATAGGCCTTCCAGTAATCTATTCCTTTTTCAGCAAGTTGGTCTATTAATGATTTATAAAAAGGCTCTTTGCTATTTACATTAGGAAGTTTATCAAGTACAACTGTTGTTACTGCATCTCCAGGAATATCTACCCCTTCAAAGAATCCTTTAGAACCAAGGAAAATATATCTTTCATCTCTCCTTTTAAGCTTTTGTATATTTTTCTTGCCTTCAACTACTCTTATATTGTAGGATTTAAGTTTCTCTAAAGCACATGCCTTAAATGCAGTCAACCTTTTTTTACTTGTAAAGAGCATAATAATATTTCCATCCACATTATCCAAAAGCTTCAGAACAAAATCCTTCATATGTTTTGAAAATGCCTTAATGTTATTAGGATCAAAATTTTCCATTGGGTATACTGCACTTCTCTTTTTATATTCAAAAACAGGAGTTATAGGCTGAACCTCTACTATTTCTTTATCATTGGATTTGGATATATTAATTCCCAAGGTGTTTTTTAAATTATTATATCCATTATCACTACTCAGAGTTGCAGATATAAAAGTGCAGCTTTTAGCTTTTTGTAATACTTTTTCATAAAATGCACCTGATACATCCAGTGGTATACTTGACACTTTCCACCATAGAAAATTTCTATCAAGCTCAAAATAAAAGCAAAAGCCTTCCTTTTTTTCAGCTAAAACATCTTCCAAAAGTCCTATGTATCCATTTATGATCTCTACCTTCTGTGCCACGACTCCAACTCTCTTGTCCTTCTCCATACTTGAAATGTTTTTTAATGCAATTACTGATTTGTCTAAATTTTTATTGAGTTTTTCTAAATCTTCCTTTAGAATTTTAAAATTTTCTAATACTGCTTCATTAGTTGCATTTAAATGTCCTTTTATGTTGTAATCCATTTTTATGCCGCTATTCATTGCATATTCTTTAAAAGTATCCTTAATTTTATCCGTCTCTTCAATACACTTTTTTATATCAATCTCTATAGCGTTTAATGGCAAATCAGCATCTTTAGCCTTTTTAGAAAGATAATAAAGATAACTGTTTTTCTCTCTACTATTGTATATTTCATAGACAAATTTTTTAAATTCACTTGAAACTAAAGTCTCTTCAAAAGCATCATAAGCCTCATTTGTGAGATTATGTGCCTCATCTATAATAATATTCTCTAGTTTAACAATAGGTTGATATGACCACCTTAAAAGCAGTGAATGATTTATAACAATAATTTGAGACTCTTTTAGTGACTCCACCTTTTGTGCATAATAACAGGTTTCCCTATACTTGCACTTTTCCGTATCACAAAGATCTAAATCACAGAAACACTTTTCTATTAATTCATTCAAGTGAAATTTTTCCCTTATAGCACTGTTTATTTCTTCTATGTCTCCAAGGCCTTTTTCAGTAATCAATCTTTTTAAATAAAAGTAGCCAATAAAAATTTCCTTGTCCTTAGGGTATTTTATTTCATGAAACCTATCAAGACAAAGGTAGTTGCTCTTTCCTTTTATAAGTGTGTACTTTATGTCTCTCTCTAAATTTAACTGTTCTAAAAGATTTGGTATATCCTTTTGCACGAGCTGATTTTGAAGACCTTTAGTGTTTGTAGATATAATCACTTTTTCATTTTTAAGATGTGCATATATAACTGCAGGAAGCAAATATGCCATGCTTTTACCAAGACCTGTTGGCGCTTCCATTATTGTCACTTTTTCCTTTTCAAGTCCCTCTCTTATAAACCTAGAGGCCTTTTCCTGCTGAGGTCTTAAAGTATAACTTCTGCCATTTCTTCTCCATATCTTTTCATTTTCAAAGAGCTTTTCATAGTCCTTAAGTCCAAAGATAGGATAGGGCTCCCTTTCCTTTATATCCATAACTATCTTTTTATGTGGTGCAAAACATTTTGCATCATCCATATTTACACGTTCAATATATTTATACCATTTCCACTTTTCAAGTTCTGTGAAGCTCATTGGAAGACTGTACCCATATTCACAAAGAAAACTTCCTACTATGTAATTGAGAGCCATTATAAGCTTCTCTATCTCACTGCTATTCCCTTCATCTTTTGGTACTTCAAATTTTTTAGCTAAATACTCTAAACTAAACTCCGGAAGCTCTGGGAAAAGTATGGCGGCAAGTTCTATAAAGTCTAAAAAATCGCTGTTTATTTTAAGAAAACTTTTTTCAAATGAAGCATCATAACAAATTAATGGAAACTTTTCAGCAAACTCTTGGAATTCCACTGCGTTCTCTCCATTAAACTTAGTAACTTCCTTCTTTTTTATCTTAACAGCATTAATTTTTGTTATTTTATCTTTTTCAAGGTCACTGCCTGTAGTTTCTATTTGTAAAAATACTATATTATCTAATACACTATATGGTTTCATAATTTCTCCTTACATAGGATAAACTACTTTAAATTCCTCACAAACTATAGGTGTTTCATCATTAAAAGAAAGCTTATATTGCTCAAATTCATTTTTAAAAAATTTTTCATGGACCTCTCTCCAATAATCTAGAGATTTATCCCCTTCGCCTTCTTTGTAAGCATGATTCTCTGAAACTTTGTCAAATGGACACACATATACCCTTATAGTTTGTGTAATGCATACAGCATTTTTATTCGAATCCAAAATAATATTAAAATCCCCTACGGTTGGCAGAGGTTCTTTATCTATTTCATATAATTCATATGCAGATGCCGTTGCTGTTTTTATGCCATCTTTCACTAGTTTAGCTAACTTGTTAATGTCATCTGCAGTATTACCACCAAAACACCAAGCTTCGTATTTTGACTTTTTATATTCTGATTTTTGCTCTGTAAATGAAGACCACATATCTTTCTCGTTCATTAAATCATTTTCCTTTCAAAACAAAGTACGTTTTACACACCAACTTCCATGGCGGCTGTATTAAATAATTGTTGTTATATGTATTTGTCTATTCTTCAGTTTAATTTGTAGTTTATTTTGCATTTAAACTGACGCAGGTTTATTATGTAAAATTTGTTTAGAAAAAACCACCAACATTTTTTTAATACAGTCCCTATGGCTTTGAGAGTGAATACTATGAGCCCTATTTTAATCTAAAATCTATTCTTTATTAGTTTTGCTGAGAGCATAAGTTTTGCAATAATATTCTTCTCATCATCGAACATGTTAACTTCAACCTTTGAAAAATTTCTTCCTTTGTCAACAATCTTAGTTTTAACTTCAATCTCACTATCTATCTGAACAGGTTTCATAAAATACGTATTAATGCTGTCTACAAGTACATTTACATTATTCTTTTCACGCAAAGTCATAATACCCATAGTGGAAAGGAGCATATTTAAAGAGCTCCAAGAAGCTGTGCCTATAACGTCAAGCATTTCAGCAACTATTTTGCCCTTAAAATACATGCTAATATCCTTACTTTCATATTCAAAATTTTTAAGTATCATATCCTCAAGTGTTTCTCCTACTTGCGGCTGTCTTAGCACATATTGAAGTGCTTTTATTACATCCTGCCTATCAACTATACCTAATAGTCTCTTATTCTCAATTACAGGGCAGATTTCTACACCTTCCCACCCCATAATATGTGCTGCATAGGCAACTGTTGTTTTAGGTGATACTGGGAGAAAATCTCTATTCATAAATTTACTTATACACTCACTGCTGTCAATATTGGGATCTATCTCTTTAAGATTAACTACTCCAACAACTTGAAGTTTGTCATCAAGAACAAGATATTTGTCCTTGCCATTAGTTCCAGAGTAATTTCTCCACTTTCCAACTGAATCATTCACATTCATATAATCAACTTTTGATTCCATTATATCTTCAACAAGTATTATATCCTTTTTTATGAGGCTTTCAGATATTGCCTTATTTATCATAGTGGCAATAGTGAAACTGTCATATGAAGATGATATAAGTGGTAGGTTTCTTTCATCTGCAATTTGTTTCACTGAAGCATTACAATCAAATCCTCCAACTACAAGAACAGCACAATTATTAAGCAATGCAATCTTTTGAATGTCCTGCCTGTTTCCAACGATTACAAGACAACCCGGATTAAAATATTTTTTTGCTGCATCATAAGTCATAGCAGCAATAACAAATTTATTCAAGGTTTTTTCTATTCCACTTTCCCCTCCTAATATCGTGCCATCTACAATGTTTACAACTTCCTTATAATTTAGGGTTTCTATACTTTTTTTCTTCATTTTTTCAATTCTCACTGTACCTACCCTTGGTATAGTAGAGACTTCTTCCATATTTTCGCATTCTTTTATTGCTCTATATGCAGTTCCCTCACTTACACTTAGATCAGCTGCTATACTTCTTACTGAAATTTTTGTTCCAACCTTCAAAGTAAGAATATAATTGATAATTTCCTGATGCTTTGACATATCTTTTTACTTATCCTCTCTTCTCAATTCTTTCGCAATTTTTTCTATTCTCCTTAGCCTGTGGTTTACCCCCGATTTTCCAACAGGTGGACTCAATATCTGCCCAAGTTCTTTAAGCGTTTCATCCGGATGACTTACTCTTAGTTCCGCTATTTCTCTTAAATTTTTAGGCAACCTTGAAAGTCCTATCTCCCTTTGGATAAGTTTAATACTTTCAACTTGCCTTACAGCTGCATTTACTGTTTTGCTAAGATTCGCAGTTTCACAATTTACAAGTCTATTTACATTGTTTCTCATTTCCTTCATAATTCGCACATTTTCAAACTTCAAAAGACTTGTATGTGCCCCTATTATATTTAAAATATCTACAATCTGCTCCCCTTCTTTTAAATATACCACAAAACTGCTCTTTCTTTGAATTACTTTTGCATTAAGCCCAAATCCATTTATTATCTTCACAAGTTCCTTTGAATACTTTTCATTATGTGTAACAAATTCTAGATGATAGGTCTTTTCAGGATTACTTATGCTTCCTCCACCTAAAAATGCCCCTCTTATATATAACTTTTTACAGTTCTCAGTTTTAACTATTCTTTTAGGAATGCTGTAATCTAAAACTAAAATCCCACTGTTTGAAGAAAGGACTCCAACCTCATCTAAAATTTTTCTTACACCCATCTCTTCATTTATATCAACAATATACACATTATTCTTCTTTAAAGAATTGCTTTTCTTCACAAGAAGATTTGTGTGCACATTGAAATGATCTTTTAAAACCTTAAATATAAACCTTGCAATAGCAGGATTTTCAGTTGCAATTTTAAAGCTTATTTTCTTATTTCCAGCAAGAGATAAGGTACCGCTTGCTTTCATTATCGAGGAAAGTACCGCAATGGCTTCTTCACTTGAAAAGTCACAATACCTGCAAATTTCATTTTTTACTCCTGATGAAAAGGACATACTATTTTTACTCCTTGCTAAATTTCATTTTATTTTCTTTAAGTCTCTCTGATAAATAGAAGTATTCAATTATCTTCTTTCTATCATAGAACAACTTCTTCGCCATTATTGTCTCAATTACAATTGCTGCAAGTTTATCAGTATCATGTCTCACATAACCTTTTTTTATAGTTACAAAATCTCCTTTTGCTATGCCAACACCCATTTTACTTATCTCGTCTTCATCTACATTTACAAGTTCTGAAGTTTTTTCAAGATATTTATCTTGAAGGTCTCTATTTATACTTTCCATATTAACAACAGTATAATCCACAATATCTGCACCAACATGTCTGTTAATGGCTTTTATATGGTCAGATACTGAGAATCCATCAGTTTCTCCTGGCTGAGTCATTATATTGGATATATAAAGCTTAAAAGCCTTAGTCTTTTCAAGTGCATTTGCAATATCCTTAACAAGAAGATTCGGAATAACACTTGTATAAAGACTTCCTGGTCCAAGTATTACTGCATCTGCCTCCATAATAGCTTTTACAGCATCAGCTAATGCTTTAACATTGTCAGGATTTAGAAACATCTTTTCAATTGGACTTTGATACTGTGTTACCGCTTCTGGTATATTTGATTCGCCCTCAACTTCTACTCCATTTTTAAGTTTCGCCTTAAGAGTTACATTCTCAAGAGTTACCGGAATTACCTTACCTGTAACTGCAAGAACAGAACTCATTTTTTGAACTGCTTCTTCAAAATTTTGTGACATTCCATCCATAGCTGCAATAAAAAGATTTCCAAAACTTTGATTTTTAAGCCTTCCATCTTTAAACCTATACTGCAAAAGTTGTTCCATCATAGGCTCAGTGTCTGAAAGTGCGAGAAGACAGTTTCTTATATCTCCTGGTGGAAGCATTCCAAGATCTTCTCTTAAATCTCCTGAACCGCCGCCATCGTCTGCCACTGTAACAATAGCAGTTATATTGGAAGTATAATACTTAAGACCTCTAAGCATTGTAGAAAGACCTGTTCCACCTCCAATAGCAACTATTTTAGGACCTTTTACAAGAAGCCTTTTCTCGTATATTAAATTTCCAAGTTTTCTAGAATCCAAAGAAACATTCAAATACCCTTTATTTATAAGAGACAAAATTGATCTCATACCTTGACCTATAGCCATATATAATATAAGACCACCACTCACAACAAGGAATATATAATATCCACTATACTCGAAACTATAATATCTTGCCTTTAGAATAAATTCAGTAAGGCCAAAAGTTATAATCATTACACCTAAAATCCCAAATAGGATCCATCTCTTAACTTTTATACCTGGCCTTAACCAATCTATAAGTTTCATAATTTTTTACCACCTTTATTTATATCCTCATCTATATCCCTATGCTCTATGTTTACATTTTGTCCGCCTTTTAACAACTTTTCATATATTGCATTAGCAATTGTTACAGACCTATGCCTTCCACCTGTGCATCCTATTGATATTATAAGCTGTCTTTTTCCTTCTTTTAAGTAGTAGGGTATTAAAAATTCCAGCATTTCACTTAATTTGTCTATAAATTTCACTGTTTCGTCAAAACCAAGTACATAATCTCTTACTGGCTTATCATTTCCCGAAAAAGGCTTAAGTTCCGGTATATAAAATGGGTTTGGTAAAAATCTCACATCAAAAACAAGATCCGAATCAACTGGTATTCCATATTTAAATCCAAAAGATAAAACTGTAACAATAAGTTTTGTCTCAATTTGACCTTCACTTTGATAAATTTTAGTTATTTTTTCTCTGAGCTCCCTAGCTCCTAAATTGCTAGTATCAATTATATTATCCGCTCTATTTCTCATTTCATCCAGTTTCTTTCTCTCAAGTTCAATTCCACTAAGCACTCTTCCCTGAGGTGAAAGTGGATGCTTTCTTCTGGATTCTTTATATCTTTTTACTAATACCTCATCACTTGCTTCAAGGTATAATATCTCATAACTATATCCTCGTTTTTTTAAATTTTCAAGGCTTTTAAAAAGGTCATCGAAAAATTCTCCACCTCTTATATCTATAACTAATGCAACCCTGTCTATTTTTCCATTTCTTTGAAAGCATGCATCTGCAAATTTTGGTATCAAAGTTGGAGGCATATTATCCACACAAAAATATCCCAAATCTTCCAGACTTCTTATTGCCTGAGTTTTACCGGCACCTGACAATCCGGTTACTATTACAAATCTCAAAGAACCCCCTCCTTCATAATTAAAAACTTTAATTTATCATATAATTATACCACAAACAATAGTCCTCTGAAAATTAGATGATTACTTGTTTTTAAACAAAAAAGCATGGCATAAAATACGCCACACTTTCTATCATTAATTATTTATCTTCTCCAATAATTCTAACTTCCGGATACAGATCAACTCCAAATTTATCCTTAACAGTTTTCTGTACATGACTTATGAGATCTATTATGTCCTTAGCTGTTGCATTGTCTTTATTTATTATAAAACCAGAATGTTTCATTGAAACTTCTGCTCCACCAATTCTGCAACCTTTAAGTTCACTGTCCTGTATAAGTTTTCCTGCGAAATATCCTGTAGGTCTTTTAAATGTACTTCCTGCTGATGGATACTCAAGAGGCTGTTTTTCAATTCTTCTTCTAGTAAGTTCTAACATTCTAGCTTGAATCTTATCACTCTCTCCTCTTTTAAGTTTAAATGTAACTTCAAGAGCTATATAATTATGTTTTAAAACAACACTATTTCTATATGCTAGTTCCAATTTATCTATGTTCAAGTTTAATAATTCACCATCATTATTAATTAAAAGTGCACCTTTTACTACATAGGACATCTCACCATCATATGCACCTGCGTTCATCGCAAGAGCTCCCCCTACACTTCCTGGAATTCCACATGCAAACTCAAGTCCAGAAAGTGTAGCATTCCTAGCTGCTAAGCTAACTGCACCTATAGTAGCTCCACTTTCAGCTGTAATTTCATCTCCATTAACTGTTATTTTATTAAGTTTAGAAAGTTTTAAAACAACTCCCCTTATTCCGCCATCTCTAACAAGTACATTGGATCCATTACCTAATATATAATATGGTATTTCACTATTTTTACACAATTCTATAGTGTCTACAATTTCTCTATAACTGATTGGTGTTACAAGCACGTCAACCGGTCCGCCTACTTTAAATGAAGTATATTTTTTCATTTCTGCATTAACCATAATATTTTCCTTTTGTACTATATGGCTTAATTTCACCAAAAAATCATCAAATTGTTTCATTCGAAATCTCCTCTAAAATTATTCATATAGAATTTAGTATAATGTAAACTTCTATTCTAATCAATAGAAAAATCTTACAAATCATTTTTCCTTAAAGTAATCAATAACACTTACAGCCGCTTTTTTATCAATGGCTTCAGTATTTATAAGTTCATCATAACTAGCTTTTTTAATATTATCAATACTTTTAAATTTTTTAAGAAGCTCTTTTCTTCTTCTCTCACCAATATGCGGTATATCATCAAGTACTGAATGGAGCACCCTTTTATTCCTTAAACTTCTATGATAAGTTATTGCAAACCTATGTACTTCATCCTGAACCTTTGTTATGAAATTTTTTATTTGCTGTTTTCCCTTTAAATTAACTTCTACAGCTTTATAAATAAGTCCTCTAGTATTGTGTCTATCATCTTTCACCATTCCGCACACCGGTATATCTATATTAAATCCCTTTAAAACTTCCAACGCTATATTAATCTGTCCCAGGCCTCCATCCATAAGTATCAAATCAGGGAAGACACAGAACTTCCCTGCACTTAATTCAAGATTTCTCTCTTGAACAGCCTTAACTTCATCTAATCCATGTTTAAACCTTCTAGTTAATATTTCCCTCATACTGTCATAGTCATTTGCACCTTTTACAGTTTTAATCTTAAATCTTCTATAATCACTATTTTTAGGTTTTCCATCTTCAAAAACTATCATAGAACCAACAGAATCAACACCTTGAATGTTTGAGATATCATATGCCTCTATTCTTTTAGGTGAATATTCCAAATTCAAAACTGATGCTAGTTCATTTATAGTATTCTTATTATCAATCTTGTCCTTCATTATTTTAAGTTTAAACTGTTCAAGTATTACATTTGCATTCTTTTTAGACATTAATAGAAGATCTTTTTTCTCTCCCTTTAATGGAATTTTAACTTCAACTTTACTTCCCTTTTTCATAGAAAGCCAGCTTGAAATAAGTTCCATATCTGAAACATTAGGTACATATATTGTTTTAGGTATAAAGGCTGTTCCTCCATAAAATTCTTTTATAAATTCTGATATTGTATCCCCAACATCTTCTCCTGAAGTATTTTCAAGCATAAAATGCTCTCTTCCATTAATATTTCCATTTCTAACAAAGAACACGTTAATACA
The DNA here is from genome assembly GCA_028692255.1 of Clostridium sp. Lineage (GTDB taxonomy): Bacteria > Bacillota > Clostridia > Clostridiales > Clostridiaceae > Clostridium_I. The sequence continues at coordinate 26,808 of JAQUXS010000020.1, read as the reverse complement.
GCTGTCTTTTTCATCACTGTCAATATTTATAAAATCTTCATTTTCAAAACTTCCAGTCATTATCTTTTGTTTCTCTGTAACCTTTTTAACTGCAGCTATCTTATCCCTATATGCAGCAGCCTTTTCGAACTCAAGATTTTTAGAAGCTTCAATCATATTTAACTTTAAATCTTTTACTACACTAGTGTCAATTCCATTTAATACATCTATTATCTGTTTTACAATTTTACCATAATCCTCTTTACTTATAAAGCCTGCACATGGAGCATCACAAATATGTATTTGATAATTAAGACACGGCCTTGTATGCTTACCATTTTCAGTTATAGTTCTTTTGCAAGTTCTAACAGAAAATATTTTTTTAATAAGTTCCATTGTTTCATACACTGCAGATACATCAGTATATGGTCCAAAATATTTCCCACCATCACGAACAAGGTACCTTGTCATAAATATCCTTGGGAAATCTTCATTCACAGTAACTTTTATAAAAGGATACCTTTTGTCATCCTTCAAAAGTATATTGTATTTAGGTTTATGTTTCTTTATAAGATTACATTCTAGGATAAGTGCTTCCATCTCTGAATCCGTAACAATGTATTCAAACTCAGAAACATTTTTAACCATAGCCTTTACTTTTTCAGAATGATTTTTTGAACTTTGAAAATACTGCCTTACTCTATTTTTTAAGATTTTAGCCTTACCAACATATATTATTCCTCCAAGAGAATTTTTCATAATATACACTCCTGGTTTTTCAGGCAAAATCTTTAATTGATATTTAAAATCAAACACTGTCACATACCCCCTCATTTAAGATGTAAAATCAAAGGCAATTTATATAAAATATAAATAACTGACGATACTATTATTATATCTTCTATAAGCTTTCCACTTTTAGATCCAACTCTAAAAGTCACAGGAAATTTTATGTTTTTATCTTTAAATGGATAAAAAAGAGGAACCCCTCTACTTGTGAACATATCTGCAATAAGATGTGATAAATAACCAATTATAAAATAATAGACAAGATAATCCTTATTGTAAGAATAGGCAAGATAGTTTGCAATAAAAGAAAATGAAATAAGACCTGCTATACTATGTGTAAGTCCATTTCTATGGGAGGAAAGAGCTATTATTATAAAAAGAGCTCCAATAGCATTTAATTGTGATATCCCGCCTTTATATTTCATATTATATGCAATAATTAAGATACCTACCCCGCCATATATTAACAATTTATTAGTCTTATTCTTAATAGGTAAAATGTATTTATTTAAAATACTCTTTGGATGATCTACATCAGGTAAAAGTGATGCCCCAGCCAGCACTCCCATAGATATGATCCCAATTTCTCCTGGCAATTTAGTACAAAGTGAAATGCCTATTGCTGTACCTAAACTTACATGAGTTTTTCCAGTCATTTTCTCTCCTATCTAGTTTAATAAATAAGACTTTAACACTGCTGCAGCAATATTTGCTGCCTGTATGCCGCCCTGTCCTCCATCTTCTACAAGTACAGCTACTGCTATTTTAGGATTATTAACAGGTGCAAATCCAATAAACCATGAATCTGGAACAGCGTTAACTCCATTTTCCTTATGGTCTGCAGTACCTGTTTTTCCTGCTACATCAAGTCCACTTATATTTGCTGCATTTCCTGTTCCGTCACTTACAACACCTCTCATAAAATCTTTCATAGTGTTTGCCGTATCACTAGAAACTACTGTTCCTATAGATTGTGGTGTGAAAGTTTTTACTTTACTTCCATCTGATGCCACTACTGAGCTTACAACGTGAGGTTCCATCATAACTCCATTGTTTGCTATTGTACTAGCTACCATTGCCATTTGCATTGGTGTAGCAAGAACTCCACTTTGTCCAATGGCACTTTGAGCAATATTTCCCTTTTCATAAGATTTATAAGTTGGAAATTGACTTTTATTTATAAAAATACCATCACTAGGTATAGTTTTGTTAAAATAAAAACTTTCTGCAGTCTTTTTAAGGTTTGCATTTCCAAGTGTAAGTCCAATAGTACCAAAAACAACATTACTTGAATGCACATAAGCCTCTTTAAAATTTATATTACCAAAAGCTTCTCCGTCAAAGTCACTTAATGATTCTTTCGAATTAAACCTTAGCACTCCAGTATCATCGAAAGTTTGATTTTGAATTCCATCAATATTTTCAAGTGCACTTGATGCAGTGACTGTCTTAAAAGTTGACCCTGGAGGATATAATCCTGATACAGCTCTATTTAAAAGAGGTCTCGATGAATCTTTATTTAGAGCTGACCAATTTTGTGCCAGTGCAGCTGCATTGGGATCATAAGAAGGCGTTGAAACCATGGCAAGTATTTCACCTGTCTGTGGGTTAAGTGCAACTACAGCTCCTCTATTATTTCCAAGGGAATCATAAGCCTGTTTTTGAACTTTCAAATCAAGAGTTGTAATAACATTGTCGCCTTTTTTATCCTCTTCACTTCCCATATTGCCTTTAGTTGCTATTAATTGTTTTAAATAATCAAAAGTATTAAGCTGCTTAGATTGTGTAAGATATTTATCATATTTTGCTTCAAGTCCAGTTAATCCATATTGAGGGCTTGCATATCCAAGTACATGTGCAAAATAAGCTCCTGTAGTGTACTGCCTATTTTGTGTAAGAGAATTAACCCTAGTACTCTGTGCAAGTATATTTTTATCCTTATCATAAATTATACCTCTTAGCACCTTATTTTTAGTTGCCCACACTCTTCTATTATCAGTGTTATTAACAATTTTAGGTGCAGTATAAAGATCGAAATATGTCACATAAGATATTACTATAAAAAATAATAATAGAAAGACAAACACTATTTTTTTTATACCTTTTGATAAATCATCCAATGTTATTTTTCCCCTTCCGATATCTTTTGCAGTATACCTAATGCCATAAATGTTATAACCATAGAAGTTCCTCCATAACTTACAAGAGGAAGTGTTATTCCTGTAAGTGGAATCATATTTGTAACTCCTCCTACTATAACAAGTACTTGTGACGCTATCATTGAACTGTATCCCACTGCAAGCATTCTAGAAAACTTGTCTTCTGTAAACAAAGCTGATCTCATACACCTATAAAAAAGAAGGAAATATAAAATCATTATAGCAAGACCCATCATTACTCCCATTTCTTCACAGATAACAGGAAAAATAAAGTCATCTATATTAACAGGTACAAATCCTGGAAACCCAAGTCCAAGTCCAGTTCCTGAAAGTCCCCCCCATGCTATTGAATACATTGATTGAACCACCTGATAACTTTGATCTGATCTATATGGCCAAGGATTTTTCCATATCATAACTCTAAGCCTTACATGTCCAAATAGTTTATAACTTATAAATGCTCCAATTACAAAAAGTACTAAACTTATAATTACATATTTAGCCTTTGACGTAGCTATATAAAGCATAGTAACTGCTATTGCGAAAAAAATAAGTGCTGATCCAAGATCCTTTTGGAGCACCATGAATCCTAGTGTTATCATAACAACAACAGCAGGTTCAATTAATTTTTTAAAATCATCATTATAGTCTTTAAGTGATGAAGCTAAGTATGCTATAAAAAATATTTTTGCAAGTTCTGAAGGCTGAAAACTAAATCCATGAAATCTAACCCAGTTTTGAGATCCATATTCCTGCGTTCCAATAAAAGTTGCCATTGAAATAAAAATCATTGTCCCAGCTAAAAAAACATATTTATACTTTGCATATTTTTTTATATCCGGCAAAAGTACAACTATTAAAATAAAACATGCAATTCCAATTACAAAAGATATTACCTGCTTTACTGCATAATTTGGATTTAGCCTGTAAATCATTACCATTCCTATACTGGAAAGTATACATGCAAATATAAGTATATATTTATCTCCATGAGGAAAAAATTTTCTAATTATAAAATGAGAATAGCCCATAAGTATGCATATAACTGCGCATATTATAAGTGCACCCTTATCTAAAGGCTGCTTTATAATAAATAAATTAAAGAAACTTACTATGCAAAAAAGATATGTAGTTCTTAAAAGTCTCTTCTCTTCCTTTAAACTATCCATGTTTCACCCTATCCTATTACTTTAAATATAGTAGTTCCTATTTGAACTTCGTCTCCTATATTAATATAAACTCGACTTTGTATTTTTTCTCCGTTTAAAAGAGTTCCATTTGTACTCTGTAAATCTTGAAGTACATATCTTCCATTTTGTGAATACACTTTAGCATGATGACCTGATACATACGCTTCTTGTATCACAACTGAATTTTCTTCTCTTCTTCCTATTGTAATTTCCCTGTCGATTGGAATAACAGAACCTTGCCTTAGAGATTTACTAATTCCTGAATTAACAACTTCAAGACCAAATTTACTTTCTTTCTCTCTATTTACATTTATATTTGAATTTTCTTTATTATTATTATTGCTAACGTTATTATTATTATTGTTATTATGTCTATTTCTCATAGGCCTTCTGTCACTGTTTTTCATATCTTTATACATTATAATTATAGCTACAATTATTATTAGATAAACTATTCCAATAATTACATATCTAAAAACAGAACTAAGCTGATTTAATCCCGAAAGATCCAACGCTACTATATACATACTGCTTGATACCAAATATTCCACCCTCTTACAACTGTAATATATTAAAAGACCAGCATAGATATGATGCTAGTCCTTTAACAATTATAACATCTTTTTTAAGTATTGTCCTGTGTAAGAAGATTTATTTTTTGCTATTTCCTCTGGAGTACCTTCACACATAACCTTTCCGCCCTTTTCACCGCCTTCAGGTCCCATGTCTATAATGTGATCTGCACATTTTATAAGGTCAAGGTTATGTTCTATTACAACTACTGTATTTCCAGTATCTACAAGTCTTTGAAGTATTAAAACAAGTTTTTTTACGTTGTCTATATGAAGACCTGTAGTAGGTTCATCAAGTATATACAGTGTCTTTCCTGTACTCCTCTTTGAAAGCTCATAAGCAAGTTTAATTCTCTGTGCCTCTCCACCTGAAAGCTGTGTTGAAGGCTGCCCAAGTTTTATATATCCAAGACCTACATCCATAAGCGTATCAAGCTTATTTTTAATCCTTGGTATGTTTTCAAAGAACTTCTGTGCCTCTTCAACTGTCATGTTTAAAACATCATCAATGTTCTTTCCCTTATATTTTATTTCAAGAGTTTCCCTATTATATCTTTTTCCCTTGCACACTTCACATGGAACATATACATCTGAAAGAAATTGCATTTCAATTTTTATTATTCCGTCTCCCCTACAAGCTTCACATCTTCCGCCTTTTACGTTAAAGCTGAACCTTCCAGGCTTATATCCTCTCATCTTTGCATCATTAGTTACAGAGAAGAGTTCTCTAATTATATCAAAAACTCCTGTATAAGTAGCTGGATTTGATCTTGGAGTTCTACCTATTGGGCTCTGATTTATATTTATTATTTTATCAATGTTTTCTATGCCTTCTATATTTTTATGTTTACCTGGATTTGCTCTAGCACCAAATATCCTTTTGCTTATTCCCTTATACAGTATTTCATTTACAAGTGTACTTTTTCCTGAACCAGAAACACCTGTAACACAGTTGAAAACTCCAAGTGGAATACTTACATTTATATTTTTTAAATTATTTTCTCTTGCCCCTACTATTTTAATTGAAAGTCCGTTTCCAGTTCTTCTACTTCCCGGAACCTCAATTTTCTTTTCACCTCTAAGGTACTGTCCTGTAATAGACTCCTTGCTCTTCATTATGTCATCTACAGTTCCTGCTGCTACAACTTTTCCACCATGCTCTCCTGCTCCAGGTCCTATATCCACTACATAGTCCGCTGCTTTTATAGTATCCTCATCGTGTTCAACAACTACAAGAGTATTTCCAATATCTCTAAGATGTTTCATAGTTTCAATTAATTTATCATTATCCCTTTGATGAAGCCCTATGCTTGGCTCATCAAGTATATATAAAACTCCAACAAGGCTGGATCCAATTTGAGTTGCAAGCCTTATTCTCTGTGACTCGCCTCCTGAAAGTGTCCTAGCACCTCTTGTAAGATTTAAATAATCCAATCCAACATCAATTAAAAATTTAAGTCTTCCTTTTATCTCTCTTAAAAGCTGGCTGCTTATTATTTTATCCTTTTCACTTAATTCTAATCCACCTAGAAATGAAAGTTCATCTCTTATAGGCATTTTACAAAATTCATATATATTTTTATCACCTACAGTAACTGCTAATACTTCTGGTCTAAGCCTTGCTCCTTTACATTTTGGACATGGTTTGTCACTCATAAAGTTCTCAATGTCAGCTTTAATAGTATCAGAACCCGTCTCCCTATACCTTCTTTTCATTTCGCCTATGATTCCATCATATAAATGATTAAACTGCATTTTCTGATTATCTTTTATGTAATTTACCTTTATCTTTTTGTCATCACCATGAAGCAAAACCTGGAGCACTTCAGGTTCAAGCTCCTCAACTGGCGTATTAATGCTAAAATTATATTTTTTCTCAAGAGATTTTAATATTGCAAAGGTCCATGAATCCTCTTTAAGCCTTCCCTCTCCCCAATAAGCTACAGCACCTTCTGCTATGCTTTTGCTTTTATCTGGAATTATAAGGTCTTCATCAATTTCCATTAATGTTCCAAGGCCATCACACCTATCACACTTTCCAAAAGGCGCATTAAATGAAAACATTCTTGGTGTAAGTTCATCTAAACTTATACCGCAATCAGGACATGCAAAACTTTCACTAAATACCATATCTTCTTTTCCTATTAAATTGACAATTACAGTACCTTCAGCCATTTTAAGTGCTGTCTCAAGAGAATCTGTAAGCCTTCCCTCTATTCCCTCTTTAACGATAATTCTATCTACTACTGCATCAATGCTGTGTTTTTTATTCTTATCTAGGTCTATTTCTTCCCCTTCAAGCTCTATTATCTCTCCGTCAATTCTTGCCCTTACAAAGCCTTCTTTTTTAATCTTTTCGAAGACCTTTGCGTGCTGTCCTTTTCTTCCCTTAACTATTGGTGATAATATTTGTATTTTACTCTTCACTGGAAGTTCCATAATTTTATCAATTATTTGATCTACTGTCTGCTGCTTTATTTCTTTTCCGCATTTTGGGCAATGTGGTATACCGATATTAGCATAAAGAAGCCTTAAATAATCATAAATTTCTGTAACTGTTCCCACTGTTGAACGTGGATTTCTTCCTGTAGTCTTTTGATCTATTGATATAGCTGGTGAAAGTCCCTCAATAGATTCCACATCTGGTTTATCCATCTGTCCTAAGAATTGCCTTGCATAGGACGAAAGTGACTCCATATATCTTCTTTGCCCTTCTGCATAGAGCGTATCAAAGGCCAGTGATGATTTTCCAGACCCAGAAAGCCCTGTAAAAACAACAAATTTATCTCTTGGTATAGTAAGATCCACATTTTTAAGATTATTTACATTAGCACCCTTTATAACTATTTCATTCTTCAAAATTAGCACCTCTCATCCATTCTTCTTTTTATCCTTTTTAAGTTTAGCTACAGCATCTCTAAGCTGTGCAGCTCTTTCAAATTGAAGATCCTTGGCAGCATTGTTCATCTCTTTTTCATATTTCTCAATAAATTTATCTATATTATTATTATTTGCCTTTACTGCCTCTTCTAAACTACCATAATCTGCTCTTTCTTCTGAAACCTGTGATATTTCTATTATATCCCTTATATCCTTTTTAATAGTCTTAGGAGTAATTCCATGTTTTTCATTATATTCTTTCTGTATTTTTCTTCTTCTATTCGTCTCTGTTATGGCCCTATTCATGGACTTAGTTATAACATCTCCATACATTATAACCTTACTCTTTGAATTTCTTGCAGCTCTTCCAATTGTCTGTATTAATGAAGTTTCTGACCTTAAAAATCCCTCTTTATCTGCATCTAATATTGCTACAAGTGAGACCTCTGGTATGTCAAGACCTTCTCTTAGAAGATTTATTCCAACAAGCACATCAAAGTCTCCCTTTCTAAGTCCCTGTATTATCTTCATTCTTTCTATAGTATCAATATCTGAATGCATATATCTAGTTTTAACATTCATGCTCTTAAAATAATCCGTAAGGTCTTCTGCCATTTTCTTTGTAAGAGTTGTAACAAGAATCCTGGAACCTTTATCTATTGTCTCATTTATCTTTCCATAAAGATCATCTATTTGACCCTTTACAGGAAGCACAACTATTTCTGGATCCAAAAGTCCTGTTGGTCTTATTACCTGTTCTGCTATATTGGTAGAATGTTCTAGTTCATACTTTGATGGAGTAGCACTTACAAATACCACTTGATTTATCTTTTTTTCAAATTCTTCAAATTTAAGAGGCCTGTTATCATAAGCAGATGGCAACCTAAATCCATAATCAATAAGTGTATTTTTTCTTGATCTGTCACCACCATACATTGCTTTTACCTGAGGAAGTGTAACATGGCTTTCATCAATAAACATCATAAAATCATCTGGGAAGTAATCAATCAACGTCTTTGGAGGGTCTCCCTTGCTCCTGCCGTCCATAATTCTTGAATAATTTTCAATTCCAGTACAGTATCCAACTTCTCTCATCATCTCTATGTCAAAATTAGTTCTCTGTTTGAGCCTCTGCGCCTCGAGAAGTTTATCCTCTGAAATAAGTTCACTTAATCTATCCTCAAGTTCGGCCTCAATCTTAACAATTGCGGATTCTATCTTCTCTTTTGAAGCTGCAAAGTGAGAAGCTGGGAATATAACTGCATGTTTTAAGGTGTTTACTATATTTCCCGTAAGTACATCAAACTCTTTTATTTTATCAATTTCGTCTCCAAAAAATTCAACTCTTATACCTCTATTAGTTGATGAAGCTGGGAAAATGTCCAGTGTATCTCCTCTTACTCTAAAAGTTCCTCTGACAAAATTTATTTCATTTCTCTCATACTGTATTTCAATAAGGCTTTTAAGCACATCATCTCTGTCTTTTTCCATTCCCTCTCTAAGTGAAATGGACAATTTTTCGTATTCATCAGGATCACCAAGTCCATAAATACATGAAACCGAAGCTACAATTATAACATCCTTCCTTTCAAAAAGTGAGGAGGTAGCTGAATGTCTTAGTTTATCTATTTCATCATTTATAGACGAATCTTTTTCAATGTATGTATCCGTTTGAGGTACATAGGCTTCTGGCTGGTAGTAATCATAATAAGACACAAAATATTCTACAGAACTTTCTGGGAAAAATTCTCTAAATTCTGAACATAGTTGAGCTGCCAATGTCTTATTATGTGCAAGCACTAATGTTGGCTTTTGCACTTTTTCAATAATATTCGCCATAGTAAAAGTTTTTCCTGAACCAGTAACTCCTAAAAGTGTCTGAAATTTATCGCCTCTATTAATTCCATCTGAAATGCTTTCTATTGCCTGAGGTTGATCACCAGTAGGTTTAAATTTTGAATGTATTTTAAATTTACCCATAAAATCATCTCCATTTGAACGCTTGTTCGTTATTATAATTTTAAGCTTCAAAGTAAATAATGTCAATATTTTTTCTATCAAAATTATACACCTATTTTTCTATTTAATATCAACTTATTTTTCCACATAATCTTTTAAATATAACGTCATCTTGTATCCACTTCTGAATCCCTGGTGACTGTATTAAATAATTGTTGTTATATTTTTCATTTGGTATTATAATCTTATTGTTAACTTTAAAATTATAGTAAGTTTACAATAAGATTATAAAGGTGGCTATATTATTAATACTTTATGGGACAATATATTAGAAATCGGTCAAAATATACTTTCAGGTAAACAAATCACTTATGAAGATGCTAAAACACTCAGCAGTGCTAATGACAGTGAAATTATTTTATTATGCAGTTTTGCAAACAGAATAAGAGAAAAATTTAATGGAAACACTGTAGATTTATGTTCAGTTATAAATGCAAAATCAGGCAATTGCCCTGAAGACTGTGCCTTTTGTGCGCAATCTGTCCACAATCATACAAATGTAAAATGCTATTCTCTTATTGATGAGGACAAAATTGTAGAAACTGCAATACTCCGTGAAAAAGCTGGTACAAAGCATTGTGACATCTGTACAAGTGGTCTTGGTTACACAGGTAAAGAAAAGAACTTTAAAATAATATTAAATGCATTCAGGAGAATGAAAGAAAGCACAAATCTTAAGTTATGTGCTTGTCTTGGAACCCTCACTATGGATGCAGCTAATCAGCTTGCTGCTGTAGGTGTTCAGCGTTACAATCACAACCTTGAAACAGCAAGAAGCTTTTACCCTAAAATTGTTTCAACTCATGGATACGACGAAAGAATTGACACTATACGCTATGCTAAAAAAGCAGGCATGGAAGTCTGCTCTGGCATGATTATTGGCCTTGGGGAAACTATGGAACAGCGTATTGAACATGCCTTTTTATTGAAAGATCTAGATGTAGATGCAGTTCCCTTAAACATATTAATTCCCGTTAAAGGAACAAGACTTGAAAATGCCTCTCCACTTTCTCCTATGGAAATACTTAAAACTTTTGCCATAATGAGATTTATTTTACCTGACAAAAACATTCGCTTTGCTGGTGGGAGAGAGAAAAATCTGAAAAGCCTACAACCTCTAGGCTTTATTGCAGGAATAAATGGTATGCTCATAGGAAATTATCTAACTGCAGCTGGACAAGAAGTTAATAAAGATTTTCAAATGCTTAAAGAACTTAATTTAAATTACTAAACTTTATTTAATAGTCCACTATTTAATCCAAAAACTTTTCTTTTAAAGAAGCTATAAAGGACTTCATAGTGGAATTTAACCATTTACTTTTATGATAAAATACCTGAGTCATTAGATTAAATTCTTCAGTATCTAAATTCAGCTGAACTAATTTGCCGCTTTTAAGTTCTTTTTTTACTGTCATAACAGGAAGCAGTGTAATGCCTAAATTGCTAATAGTAAAAGTCTTTATTGCCTCAATACTTCCTACCTCAAGTGCCACATTAGGCTTCAGTCCCTCTTTATAGAACATGGATTCAAATATATTTCGATAGCTGCATCCTGGCTCTGTAAGAATAAGCGGTTCATTTTTAATGTCCTCTATAGTTATTTTATCCTTGCCACATAATTTATTTTTCTGTGAAGCTAAAAACATCATAGGCTCATTAAAAGCCATACACAAAATGAAATCATCATCTTCTATGGGATTGTCCAAAATAAACATAAAATCAATTTCATTGTTTTTAAGCATGCTTCTTAAATCGGAACACACACCTATTTTAATTATAATCTCCACCTTTGGATATTTTTCGTGATAATAATTAAGCACCTTTGGTATTCTAATTATGCAGATGGATTCTACAATTCCTATTCTTAAAACCCCTCTTGGTGTATCATCGTCTACAACTTCCTCTACAGCCTGCTCTGAAAGCCGCAATATATTTTGAGCATATTTTAATAAAATAACTCCCTTTTCTGTTAACTTTACCTGCCTTCCAACTCTTTCGAAAAGTTTTGTTCCAAGCTCACCTTCTAAAACTTGAATTTGCGTTGTAATTGTAGACTGTGCATATCCTAATTCCTCAGCTGCCTTGCAAAAACTTCCCAATTTAGCAACTCTGCAAAAACTACTTAAATTTTTAAGTTCCATAGTTACCTCCTTACAATTCAATTTTTTCGAATACAAAATTTAAATAATTCAATTTTATTAATTAATAATATTATGTTAATATAATTTTATGGGACTTGCAAGTTACTATGAAAATTATAAAAAGGATGGTTACTTCAATGGATAGCAATAAAAATATCGGCACACTAGCACTTTCTGGTCTTATAACTGGGTCAATATTAGGATCTGGAATAGTACTGCTTCCCCCACTAGCTTTTAAACTTATAGGGAATTGGGCTGTACTTGCCTGGTCTATTATAATGGTTCTAGGCATAGTTTTTGCATATGTATTTATGTTCTTAAGTATAGAAAGTCCCGGAAATGAAGGAATTGCCCTTAAAGTTGGTGATACCTTAGGCAGCTTTTGGCGTGAATTAACTTCAAACTTTCTATCTTCTGCTGTATTTTTCGGTCCAACTGCCGTAATGCTTACTGCCTCTAGCTTTATTAAAAATTTCAGTGTGTTTTCATCTATAAATATATCTCTAATCTCTATAATACTTGAAATTATATGTATATCAATTCTAGCTTTTGGCATAAATACTCTGACAAAATTCACATTTATAATAACTGCTATAACATCTATATTACTATTTTTAGGCAGTCTTTACACTATATTTTCATCTAAAAGTATCCAACTATTAGCTCACAGCAGCTTTAATTTTCCTAAATTTAATCATACTCTTTTACTTTTGTTTTGGGCAATTATAGGCTGGGAAGTAGTTGGAAATTATATTGAAGATATTAAAAATCCTAAAGAAACCCTCTCAAGGGCAATGAATTTAAGCTTAATCATTATAATAAGCCTGTATATGCTTTGCAGTGTTGCACTTCAAAGTATACCCTCAAAGAATCACAGTATAGTAGGAATTATGGTTCCTTTATTTAGATCATTCGCTTCTCCATTAATAAGCATAATAGCACTATGTTTATGTATATGCACCTGCCTTATGGTATTAGGTGGAGTTTCCCGCATGAATGCTTCAAGAGCCAAAAATAAAAAGCTTCCACACTTTTTATGTCATCTAAACAAAAATGGAAGTCCTATTGCTGTTCTTATATTTTATTTTTCAGTACACTGCTTTATATACTTTTTAGTTTATTTAAATCTCCTAACTATAGATACTATTGTTACTTCAGCCAATATATTTTTCCTTTCCAATGCATTAATAGGCCTAATTACAGGTTTTAAACTACTTAAAAATATAAATCTTAGAATTGCAATATCACTACTTATACTAGCCTTCATTTTTTTAATATTAAAAGGTTCATTTTGGAATTTAATATTATTATTTTTAGTTTTTGCTGGAACTTACTATAAACAAAAGTAATACATTATGTCTAAAAAAGACTGTGTCACTAACATTTTTTCATGTTAATGCCGCAGCCACTTTTATATAAATATCTATTTATCTTTCACAATCTTCTTATCTGTGAAAAGTCCCAGAACAGATGAAATCATAGTTATAATTGCTGCAAATACAAATGTATTTTTAAAAGCATCTGATATTTGTGTGTTTTTATCATCCTTTATTTTATTAGTAACATTTAATATAGCTTCTTTTTGTCCTAAAAGCCCAACCCCCTGAACAATTTTACCACTATTGCTGCTTAAAATATTAGTTCCTGACAAAAGCTTCTCAGAACCATCCTTTAGCTTATCGCTTCCAGTTTTAGCACTTGAAATTCCGCCTTGAACTTTAACAAATCCATTATATAATTTTTGTGACCCATCATTAATTTTTGAAATAGAGTCTGAAAGCTTTCCTACACCATCTTGAAACATAACAAGATTGGAACCTGCACTTGCAAGCTTACTAGTTCCTTGTGCAAGATTTTGAGCAGCATTTTTAAGTGCTCCACCATCTTGAAATTGTCCCTGAACTTTTGAAGATACTTGTGAAAGTTTACTAGCTCCATCTTTTAATGCATTGCCTGAACTTACTACATTACTGCTAGCATACAATCTTTTTTGAAATTCATCAACACTTGAAACTGCAGGGTCATTAGCTGCAGTATATACTTCAACAAGATTCGTTAGCATCTGAACCTTCGGATTATTACTAGTTCCTGCCTCTGCTTTGCACTGATCAAGCTGATTTTTATACACTAAAAGCATTTTAGAAGACGCTGGATCATTTTTAATAATAGTGAACAATGTTGTATCCACTGCCATAGTATACTTATCTATACCACTTGTAATGCTGCTTGCTCCATTTGATATTCCATCTATACCATCACATAATGTTGGGTTTTGCCCACTGCTACTTGAAAATTGAATTAAGAATTTTTGCATACCGCCATTTAGTGTATTAAGTCCATTTGAAAATGTAGTTAGATTTTTTCCAGAATCACTAAGCTTTTGCGCACCTGAAGCTACTTTTGTAATTCCATTATTTAAATTCGAAAATCCCGCAATCAGCGTACCACTTCCACTATTGAGTTTATCAAGACCTGAATTCATATTATTAATTCCACTTCCCAGTTTGTTTTGTCCATCATCTACTTTTTTTATGCCACCACTTATTGCCCCTGTTCCATCGTAAAGTTTTGCAAGAGAACTATCCTTTTTAGGTCTTCCATCAGCTGTTGAAAGCATTTTTTCATTATTTTCAAGAACAGTTTTTAGTTCATTTTCAATAGTTTTTGAAGACATACTACTATTTTCATCGGAATTGTTAACTATGTTAATCAATTTTTGTCTTACTGGATAAATAATATCCTTCTGATTTTCTATTTGAGACACAGCCTCAACTTTTATATTGTTTTTTGCATTAGAAACATTAGTATCCAATACACTAACCATAATTGCTATTCCCACACAGGTTCCAATCTGTCTAAAAGCATTTATAATCCCTGAACCTATTCCACTTTTCTCTTTTGGGAGATACTTAATAGAAGTGGATAACAACTGAACAGAAAATCCAAGGCCCAGACCGCATGTTACTAAATCCAATATCATTTGTAATTTTACTGTATAAACTGTAACTCTTGAAAGGAGAAGTATTCCAATACCAAATATAAATACTCCTAAAAAATTAATAAATTTTGCATTGATTTTATTGGCAAGCAAAGTTCCTAAGGGTATAGATATAACACCTGTAACAGATACAGACATAATAATAAGCGCTGATTCTAAAGTGCCATAATTCAAAACATTTTGAAGGAAATAATTAAATATAAGAAGAGGACACATGGTGCTAAACCCAAGTATCATATAACATATACTAGAAGTAGTAAAGGTCATTTCTTTAAACAATGAAAGTTCTATCATTGGTTCTTTACTTTTATGTTCTATAAAAAGAAAAATTATAAGAGAAACTGCTGAAATTATAAACATGGATATTATAATAAAAGAACCCCATCCATAATCTCTTCCTTTAAGTAATGGAAACACAAGACAGAAAAGACTTATGGTTAAAAAAATTATTCCTAATGCATCAATCTTTTTCGAAACTGTACTGTCATAGGATTCCTCTATAAAGAGCACTGTTAAAATAAAAGCTACTATACAAAATGGCACATTTACAAAGAAAACTGCACGCCAATTTATATACTCTATTAAAATCCCTCCAAGTGGTGGTCCACTTGCTGCTGCACAAGCTACAATTGCTCCTGCAGATGCCACAACGACCTTAGCTTTTTCTTTTCCAAATATCTCAATTCCCATTGGAAGAACTATAGGAGTTACAATTGCTCCTCCAATTCCCTGCATAAATCGTATTGCTATAAGAAAAATAAGAGAATTAGAAATGCTGCAAAGGATTGATCCTACTGCAAATAGAGAAATTCCTATAAGCATAAGTTTTTTCCTTCCAAACTGATCTGCAAGTTTTGAAGCAGTTATCATAAAAATCGACATTGCAAGGACATAAATTGTACTTATCCAGCTTGCATCATTTACCGATACATTAAAATAGTTTGTTATTGTTGGCAATGCAATATTTACAATAGTACTATCAAGTACGCCAAGAAATGCTGCTATTGCAATTGCAATAAAACCTAAAATTTTCTTATTATTATTCATTATAATGCCACCCTCTTTCTAAGATACCGACTGGTTGGTCTGTTACTGTGAAAAAAAATAGGCATTTAACCTATTATGTATTTTAAGGACATTTCAAATGCTTCTTTAAAAATTTCTTTTGTTTCTTCACTATCTACATTATAATAATCACAAAATTTATCATTTAAAATAGCAAATGTATACAATGGCATCATAGCAAAGAAAAGCATATTCACATTAAATTTTGTATTTTCTTTACTGCCTATTATATTTGATTCAGTATCTCTCAATTTATCGATAGAATCTTTAAATATAGGATCAAGGAGTTTAAAAATTGGAATATCCTCTGTATTATCTTTAAATGATTCTGTAAGCCCAATTCTTATAATATTTTTTTTATTATCAGTAACATATTTTAAAACTGAACCAAAAAGCTCAACTTTCTCCTTACTTGATTTTGGGTTAATATTTTTCCACAAATTAGTTTTCTTTTCCAATCCACTTTTTATGCTATACTCTATAAGTCCATTAAATAATTCACGCTTATTATTAAAATAATAAAAAACCTGAGTTTTGCTTATTTGTGCCTTTTTAGCTATTTCATTAACACTTGATCCGTCATAACCCTTCTGCGCAAAAATCTCCTCTGCAGCCTTTAATATCCTAATTTTTGTAGGTACATTATCTTTTATATCCTTATCCATTTTTTAATCCTCCAAAATTATACTACCACTCGGTCGGTACTTATATTATTATACATTCATTTAAATATGTCAATACAATTTAGTAAATATTTTAGAAGAAGTTTATTATTTTTAGTTGTATAATATATTATATAATTATAATTGTTCACGTTTTCAAAAGATATTATTTTACATTATACAATTTTATTTAGTAAACTGGATGGTGATTTTACATTGATAACAGATATGACAAAAGGAAATATTCCTAAACATTTAATTAGTTTTGCAATGCCATTAATACTTGGCAATTTTTTTCAGCTAACTTACAACGCAGCAGATTCCATTATAGTTGGACGTTTCGTTGGCACAAAAGCACTAGCAGCAGTTGGTACTGCTAACCCAATTATGAACATAGTAATGTTTTTTTTAATTGGCATATGCATGGGAGCATCTGTTTTAATGAGTGAATTTTTCGGTGAAAAGGACATGAAAAAATTTAAACGTGAAGTCTCTACAACAATGATAGCAGGTTTTATTTTTACTGTAATTTTAATTGTATTTTGTATAATCATGACTGTTCCTTTTTTAAAGTTAATAAGAACTCCTAAATCAATACTTCCTGATGCTTCAATTTATCTACGAATAATATTTTTAGGAATGATATTCACCTTTTTATATAATGTTTACGCCTCAACTCTTAGAAGTATTGGTGATTCAAAAATACCATTAATATTTTTAATTATTTCTTCAGTTTTAAATGTAGCAATGGACATAATTTTTGTAGTTTTACTTAAAATGGGTGTCCCTGGTTCAGCTCTTGCCACTGTTACAGCTGAATTTTTTTCCAGCATACTGTGCATTTCATATGCTTACATAAAGGTTCCTATTCTTAGGTTCTCAAAATCTGAGCTTATTTTAGATAGAAAACTTTTAAAAGATACTATTAATTACAGCTGGGTAACAGCTATGCAGCAGACATGCCTTTATGTTGGTAAAGTTTTAGTTCAAGGTGCCGTTAATCCCCTTGGTATAGAGTCAATTGCAACCTTCAACGCAGTAAATCGTGTGGATGATTTTGCTTTTACTCCTCAGCAAAGTATAAGCAGCGGCATGACTACATTCTTAGCTCAAAATAGAGGAGCCAAAAAACATAATCGTATAAAAGGCGGATTTTGGTCAGGCCTTAAAATCGAAACAGCATATTGGCTTTTTCTTTTAGTTGCTGTATATTTTGGATCTCCACATATAATGCATCTTTTCGTATCAGACAATTCAAAAGTTGTAAATCTCGGCGTAACATATCTTAAAATGATGGCTTTCTTCTATTTAATGCCAAGCTATACCAACGGCATACAAGGATACTTTAGAGGAATGGGCGATTTAAAAGTAACCTTAAGGTCTACCTTTGTGCAAATAGTTGGTCGAGTTGTTTTTTCATATTTATTAGCTCCTAAACTTGGTATTGTAGGTATTGCTTTAAGTTGCTTTGGTGGATGGGTAGTTATGTTAAGTTACGAAGTTCCACTCTGCATTAAACATAGAAAAGCACATTAATACTATAAAAATTGTATTGATTAGCACCCTATTTTAACATTTCACTACCCTAGTAACTGTATCAAAAAATTGTTGTTATTCATTCTCCTAATGTTTTAACCCGCTAGGGTGTTTTCCCCTGTTTTAATTTTTAAGTTTTCCGCAGTGTAACGCAGGAAAATCAACCTTTATTGGCTATGCATTAATTAATATTTTTTCATTGTGCTCCTCGTATTTCAGATGTCCTAATAAATCTATTCGTACCCATTAAATAATGGAACATATCCATATAATCTATGCTTTTCTTTGAATCAAAGAGTATAAAAAATTTAAAATATCTGTCTAAATATTTAGTTGCTATTCCATGAAAACAGCTGAGCCATGGTCTTAAATTAAGAAAAAAATGATACCTTTCTTTTTCTTCCACATTTCTATACATTTTTTTATTTTTCTTTACTACATATTGTTCATTATGATTTCTCCCAATTGCACGAAGATATCTGCCATTGTATGGAATCATATAGCTTTTTCTATCAATTTCAGCATCAACTTTATCTTTAAAAGCCCTAATAAACCACTGTCCATAACATATTGGTTTAACTATCATAGAGTCTTTGGCATCTTTTAACCCTACAATCCATATACCTTTTCTTTCACTTGTGGTTACTTTTCTGCTTCCTTTGAAATTTTCCTTTAATATGATTTTTCTCATGAGAACATATCCTGATAATTTTTTCTGAATTTTATCCAGTTCTAAAACGTGTAGAACTTTATGTCTCCAGTAAAATGCCGTGATTACACTGATTTTCAATTCTTTTGCACAGTATCGCAGTGACTTTCTCTCTAACATTAATTCAAGAAATTTCATCCACTTTTCTGCATCTTTTTTGGAATAGCTCCATAGACTGCCTGTGGCATTTGAAAAAGTTTTTCCACATATTTTGCATCTATAGCGCTGAATTTCGTTGAATTTGCCATATTTTATATAGTGTCTATGTTTACAGTTTGGGCAGCAGCTCATTTCCCTACGGTCATATATACAACTTTTAAGCACAGCTTTTTTGTAAATTTTTAGCTTGTTTAAATGGATATCTTCTTGTATCAAAAGGATCACTACTTTCTTTAATTTCTATTTTCCTTTTAATACTTGACACAATATTTGATTTCTAAACATTAACAACAATTTTTTGATACAGCCTCTAGGGTTTGAAAACTAATATATACTAAGAATAACTTAAAAGGGATTTATTTAAAAATGAATAAAATCACTTTCAAACAAATCCCCTTTTTACTTTTTAAGTTTATTCTTTAATACCTTATCAAAATCATTTTTTCCAACCTTAAAAGTTCTGCTATTCTTCGGAATATTCTTAGGTACAAAAATTATGCCCAACTTCTTAGTGCTATTCATCTCGCTATAATCAACCTGCATCAACTTTCCCTGTACAGTTTTAACCTTAAGCCATATAAAATTTGATATTCCACTTAATGCCTCAATCATATCCTGCTCACTAAAAATCTTCCTATCATTAACTTCAACAAGCAAGTCCCCGCTTTTGATACCCATTTGAAAAGCTGGTGAAGAAGGTGCAACTTCAAGCACCATAAGACCATCTTCCGTACTTATATATTTAGGCTTCTGCTTAATTTCAAAATACATCTGAATTCTAAGCATAACTTCATGGGCAAAAGGTGCAAATATAGCAACAATAAACTGGGTAATCAAATTAAACTTTGCAATTTGTGCAAAAACTAAAAGAACAGCTCCGTATGCAGATATAAATGCCCCAGAAGAAAATGCCTTTTCTTTTTTAGTTTTTGTAAAAGTTATAGAACTGTATCCTATCATCCCATAAAAAGGCATTATACCAATTGTCATAGCTGAAAGAAGTCTAGTGTAATTGCTCTTAATTAATGGCCAAAAATGTGGTGGCACTATATTCACTCCACCTGATATCGAAGAGCTTCCCACTATAAACAATAACGCAACAGGCATTGCCCAATATCTCTTTAACGCAAAACCACCTATTATTTTACCATCCCTGTTTGTAAAAACTGGTATACTCCCTTTATAACCATCTATCATAACCAGTATACCTTCCACTATATGCAGTATTGCAACTAGAGACATAACCATTACAACATCCACTTTTAAAAATGCAAACTGTGCCAAATTTTGATTATACATCCTTTCATATAACTGCAACATTACACTTATAATGCAAATTACTCCTGCAGAATAAGAAAAGCATATAAACCTACTTCTAAACAGCATAAGCACTATGGAAATTGTAAATAACATTGCTATGGTATCTTCATTTTTAAAAATTATTCCCATATATGAAAGAATCAAACTTGCAGCAGTACCAGCTAAAATTCCAAGAACAATTTGTGAAATTGTAAGTTCAAAAGAAGAATTCATTGGTTCTCCTATTATCATCCTTTGCATAATCACAGTTTTCTTATTTTTCGTATACAATACAAATGCCAATAACAAAAGCAAAACAACATATGGCATTGTAACTATTGCCTCTGAAACACCCTTAAGTGTATATACTGCAATATTCATTAAAAATTTATTCCCCTCTCAAAATCCCAAACTTATTTTTCCTTACTATGAATAACTTCCAATGCCTTATTTAACTGAGGATCTGCACTTTTATCGTAAGGTTTATTCATAAGATCTTGTGGATATTTAACCTCAATATCCGGATTAAATCCCTTATGCTGTATATTCTCACCAAGTGGAGTATACCATTTTGCAATAGTTATTTTAAGCTGAGTATTGTCACCTGTATCAAAAGTCTGCTGAACTATTCCCTTACCAAAAGTTTTTTCGCCTAGTAAAATACCTGCTTTATAATCTTTAAGAGCACCTGATAATATTTCAGAAGCACTAGCAGTATTACCATTAACAAGCACTACAAGAGGCATTCCAATTGAATCTCCACCTTTAGAGTATGAACTACTTTTATCTTTATTCTTATCAACTATGTAAGTTACAAGTTTACCCTTTTTAATAAAGTTAGAAGCTACATCTACACTCTGATCTAATAGTCCGCCGCCATTATCTCTTATATCAAGTATCAAGCCCTGCATTCCCTGCTTTTTAAGTGTTGCTAATTCTTTATTGAAATTGTCACCTGTATTTTCATCAAACATAGTTATAGAAATATATCCTGTCTTACTATCAAGCATTTCTCCTGTAACAGTACTATAGGCAACCTTTTTCCTTGTAGCAGTTACATCAAAATTTTCTCTTCCTGTTCTGCTCAAAGATATTGTTACATTGGTGCCCTCTTTTCCTCTCATCAAAGATACTGCCTTATTAAGATCATTTCCTGTAACCGCTGTACCATTTACTTTATCAATTACATCCTTTGCTTTTATTCCCGCTGATTCAGCTGGTGAATTTGCAAAAACGCCTTCTACTACTATTTTATTATTCTCATTTGCAACTTGTATTCCGATTCCAACATAATCATTACCTTGAAGTTGGGTGTTAAACTGCTTACTTTGACTTTGGTCCATATATACAGTATATGGGTCCTTAAGGGAATTTGTCATCCCATTTATTGCCCCAGAAACTAATTTATTGTCATCAACTTTGCCATTATAATATTTATGTAAATCATATCTTACCGCAAATAATTTTTGAAATTTCATAATATCATTGTAATCTGCTTTACTTATTTCAACCTTATCACCACTTAGATTTACTGAAAACCTATCTCCAATAAAAAATGTAGCCAAATTTGTAACTATAAGTACAATAACCCCTATAGCTATCCACTTTTTCTTGCTATTTTTCATAATTTCACCTCTTTGTAGAATATAAATGCCTATACATATCAATGTAAATCTTAGTTAATTATAACACTAGGTAAGCATATTTGAGAATTCTTTTTAAAATTTAAATATTTATTCACTTTACTATTATGTATATTATGAGCAAAAAATATTTTATTTTGAAAAATTTATTAATTATTGTAACTAATATTTTCAAATACATATATTACTTGTTTTGTATCATTAATGTTTTTTATAACCTGTACGATTATATAAATGTAGGATTTGAATAACTATATTTCTAAAAAAAAGGATGGATTTTTTATGGATATAAATGAAAACAATATTTTTGAATCTTTTAAAACAATAATGCCATATTTGAAAATACTCTTTGATGATTATGCTGCATTTTCATTAACTGACACCGAGAAATTCTTGGCTGTACAACCAACAGAAAATTTACCTATGAATTCAACTGTTGGAGATAAATTTGGAAAAGGTGGTGCCCTTTACAAGGCAATATCCACTGGTAAAACAATAATCAGTGATGTACCAAAAGAAGTTTACGGTGTACCTTTTAAGTCTTATGCTATTCCAGTAAAGGATACCACAGGCACAGTTATAGGAGCAATTGTAACTGGTAAAAGCCTTGAAAAAAGATCAGAGATTAATAAATTTTCAAAAAATCTTGCACATTCATTAAGTGAAATATCAACAGCAGTACAAGATCTTGCGAAAAAATCTCAGCAGTTAACATCATCAAATGAAACCATAATAAATCAAGTTAAAAAAGCAACTGAAACTACAGAAAATACAAATGACATAGTTAATTTTGTACAAAACATTTCAAAACAGACAAACCTTCTTGGTTTAAATGCTTCAATTGAAGCTGCTAGAGCTGGTGAGTCCGGTAAAGGTTTCAGTGTTGTTGCACAGGAAATAAGAAAATTATCCAATTCCAGCACTGAATCAATAAAAAAAATTGATACAGTATTAAAACAAGTTTCTGAATCAGTTTCAAACATATATACTGGAGTTAAAAAATCCAATTCCTATTTTGAATCGCAATCTGCCTCATTCCAAGAGATTACTGCTTCAATAGAAGAACTTAGCTCTAACGCTGAACTTCTAAATAACCTTGCAAAAGAACTTTAATTGAGAGGTGCAGTTTCAGGAAGTAGTATTGATTTAAAACCTTAAGGTCTGTATTAAAATAATGTTGTTTTTAATTTTCTTATAAGCCAAAGTACTTAGCTTTGCTTATGAAAGTCTTTATATTTAACAACAATTATTTAATACAGCTTCTAGTGTTTTGTATAAAACATAAGCTATCACATTAACATAACATCAATGCTAGTGTGATAGCATTTTTTTATCCGAATTATAAGTAAGATTCAAGATAAAAAATGGGACCGCTGCACTATTTATTAGTGCCACAGTCCCTATAAAATACTTTAATAATATACTAACTAAACTATCAAGAATTTTCTTATTGAAAGAATACTTCCTAATGCTCCTATTAATATTCCTCCTAGAAGGAATAGACCTGAAAGATTTACTACAAAATACATTGGGCTCACAAGAGTCATCATCATTGACACAAATGAACTTGCTTTTTCTATAGCCATAGAATACAAAATATATATGAGAATATCTGAAATAACTGCTCCTACAAAACCAATTACCATTCCTTCAATAATAAAAGGCCACCTTATAAACCAATCTGTAGCACCAATATACTTCATAATTCCAATTTCCTTACGTCTTGCATAAACAGTAAGTTTTATTGTATTTGAAATTAGGAATAATGATACGCCAATTAGTATTATGAAAAGTATAACACCAACCCATTTAATTGTTTTAGTTACAGCTGAAATCTTGCTAACAATATCTCGTCCATCACTGATTTGATATATACCTGGCATTCCCGTTATAGCCTTCTCAATGTTAGTTATATCCTCAGGATTTTTCACCTTAACGATATAAGCATTTGGAAGTGGATTATTTCCTTCCATTCCATCAAGCAATGACTTATTTTTAGAACCAAGCTGTTGTTTCCATTGGTTTAAAGCCTGCTGCTTTGTTTCAAAAGAAATATTTGTTACTGTAGATACCTTGTTTATTTTATTTAATATATCCTTTTGCTCACTAATCTTAATGTTATCATTTAAAAACACCTTTGCTTCAACTTGTGATTCCACATCCATTATTCCTACTTTAACATTTAAAAGTATCATTACAAATGCACCAAGCACAAAAAGTGTTGCCATAACTGTTGCAATTGAAGCAAAACCTATGGTTTTATTTCTTTTAAGACTTTTTATAGCATCTGTTATAAAAAGTTTAATAGTACTAAACCTCATCGTATCTACCCCTTTGCTCATCTCTTGCTAAAACACCATTTTCAATAGCAATAACTCTCTTCTTCATCTTGTTTACTATATTTTTTGCATGTGTTGCCATTAATATAGTTGTTCCAGCCCTATTTATATCACTCATTATTGTCATTATTTCGTCTGCTGTCTCAGGGTCAAGGTTTCCAGTAGGCTCGTCCGCAATTAAGACTGAAGGATTATTAACTATTGCCCTAGCCATTGCAACTCTCTGCTGTTCTCCTCCTGAAAGCTGATTTGGAAAAGCCTTATATTTATCTGAAAGGCCAACCATTGAAAGTACAAGGGGAACTCTCTTTTTAATTTCTCTATGTCCAGCTTCAACAATTCTCATTGCAAAAGCTACATTTTCATATACATTAAGTGAAGGTATAAGTCTAAAATCCTGAAATACCATTCCTATCTTTCGTCTATAATATGGTATTTGTTTTCTTGTAAGCGTGTTAATATCGGTGTCATTTACTATTATACTTCCTGACGTTGGGTCAACTTCTTTCATCAATAACTTTATAAATGTGGATTTTCCAGCCCCACTAGGTCCAACTAGAAATACAAATTCACCCTTGTCTATTTCAGTATTAATACTGGAAAGTGCTAGTACGTTATTAGTATATACTTTACTAACATTCTTAAATTCTATCATGCTTTAATATTCTCCTCATTTATATTGTTTTATTATACGGTATTATTATAACATACTTATTAACCAATCAGAAATTTTTTTATATTTTTGCATTATATTTAACACTTCATTTACGAATGTGTAATAATGTGTCATTTCTTGAATATTTTAATCTTCTTCTATTATATTATCAAAACCTTCTCCTAAAACTTCATGTGCATCAGATACAGTTATAAATGCACTTGGATCAGCTTGCTTTATATATTTTTTTAACTTTATAAATTCATTTCGGCTTAATACTGTGTATATTATATAGTTATCTTCCCTTGTATATCCACCTTTTCCCTTAAAAACAGTACAGCCTCTATCTAGTTTTTTAATTATAAATTTACTTATTTCTTCATTTTTATTGCTTATAATCATAACCTGTTTACATAAATTGAAACCTTCAATAAAGTAGTCTATCATAACTCCAAGCATAATTACTGAAAGAAGTGAATACATACCAAGGTCAATTCCAAGTGTTGCTACTGCAAATAATGTTATTATAAAATCTACAACAAGTAATGACTTGCCTATTTCTATATGTAAATATTTATTTAACATTTTAGCTAATATATCCGTACCACCTGTAGATGAATTTTGATTAAAAACAATTGCCATTCCAACTCCATTTAAAAGCGTTCCAAAAATCATAGATAGAAATAAATTATGCGTAAGAATAACATTAGGCACACATTTATCAAGTATCATAACTACTAGTGAAAGTCCCAAACTGGAATATACAGTTTTTACACCAAAATGTCCCCCAACGAACATAAAGGCAACAACAAGAAGTACCACATTTAAGACAAACATAATTATACCTACTGATAATTGCGGTACAAGTTCATTAACTATTATTGCTATACCCATAACTCCCCCTGCTGCAATTTTATTTGCCTCAAGGAAAAATTTTATACCTACAGCTACAATTATTAATCCTACAGTTATTAAGAGATATTCCTTAAACTTCTTCATTTTACCACCCTTAAACATATTTTTTGTTTGTATACTTAAAAACAGACCTATTTTCTATTATATACTACTATATCCGAAAATTTAACTTATTATTATTAAAGTTCATGGCAAAAACTAAAAGCTCATTTTAAATGGCATAAAAAATACCAGTAAAAAATGAGCTTTTAATCTTACAATTGCTGTATGTTAAATTTAAAGGAGATATCTATTTTTTTAACTGTAGTCCCTTTTTAACAGTAGAAACTATTTTCTTAGCAGTAAGTTCATAAACATCTAAAAGTTCATCTGCTTTTCCACTTTGTCCAAACTTATCTTCTATTCCAACTCTAAGAACAGGTACGGGACTATTTTCACTTGCAACTTCGCAAACAGCAGAACCAAGTCCGCCAATTATTGAATGTTCCTCAGCTGTTACAATTAAACCTGTCTCTTTTGCTGCCTTTACAATTATATCTTTATCTATAGGCTTTATTGTATGAATATTTACTACTCTTGCATTTATGCCTTCTTTTTTAAGCATTTCATAAGCTTCAAGTGCAACATCAACCATTATTCCAGTAGCAAAAATGGAAACATCGCTGCCTTCTTTAAGTTCTACACCCTTGCCTATTTCAAATTTATACTTAGGATTATCATTTATAACATTAACAGGTGCTCTTCCTAGTCTTACATAACAAGGTCCATTGTAATTTGCTACAGCTTTTATTGCTGCTTCTGTTTCAACTGCATCACTTGGGCATAGTACTGTCATGTTAGGTATACTTCTCATAAGAGATATATCTTCAATAGATTGGTGTGATGCTCCGTCCTCACCTACTGTAATTCCAGCATGAGTAGCACATACCTTTACATTTAATCTTGGATAGCATATTGAATTTCTTATCTGCTCAAATGCTCTTCCAGTTGCAAAAATTGCAAATGTGCTTGCAAAAACTGTTTTATTGCAAGTTGAAATTCCAGCTGCTACTGCCATCATGTTTCCTTCAGCAATTCCCATGTTTATAAATCTCTCTGG